>NZ_JADCLG010000017.1:0-106464 GCF_014982425.1 Enterobacter cloacae complex sp. I1M
GCCATGAGAGGACCCTGCAGTATTCAGATATAAAGAAGAGGCACCCTGAATAGGGTGCCCCGAAGTAGATATGCGCGGAGGATGTTGCTGTGGAAGAGTGTTACTGTGGCGGTAGCACCAGGTTCAGGCCATTTGCTTCTGCGATTTTCTTAGCTTGGAGCTCAACGCATCCGGGCACGTCATACTCGTATTTCCACTGTTGATGACGCATGGCATTGATTTTCTCGTAGAGCATTGCTGCTTTACCGGAAGTAATTGAGACCGTTGGGAGCTCTGGATTACCGGTATAAATTGTCAGCCTGTTACCCTCAAGTTCGACTGATTTCCAGTCATACATTCCAAACCCCATTACACGAACGTCGCGTGGGAAAAAGAAGTTCAGAATGGACGTCTCCGGGTGGCTGATGTAGAGAATAGTCCCTTTTTGCGTATCAAGCCCCAGGTAACCCCAGCCAGTGCGATTCATGGCAATATTTTGTGGCGAGGGGTTATTTAATCCTGATTCGCGGAAGAAATTGGAGAACGCTTTGAGATTTTTTCTTTGCTTATATATACAGTAACACGTCAGGCAAATGGCAATAGCTAATGAAATCCATACAAATACTGCCTGCGAATAATCTTGCGGGCGTAAGCCATATCTCGGGCTGTCTAGCATTGAAAACAGCCAGAAGCCATAAGCGAAATGGAAGGGTAAAACAACAAACAGATAGCCAATGGATAAAACTCCAGTCACAGCTACGGGCCAATTTTTGCTGTAAGTGTCAAAGTGTTTAACTGACATATTTATCTTCCTGATATCTATCTGAGCCGTTTGCTGGCCAGATTGTAAACTTGACTATGCTCCCGTTTTCCAACTGCAACGACAGCAATGATTAATTCATCATTGATAACCTGATAAACAAGCCGGAAGCCTGAGGCACGCAATTTTATTTTGTAGCAGTCAGGCATTCCCCTCAGTTTTGCCGAAGGTATATGAGGATTTTCTGCACATGCCTTTAGCTTTTTAGCAAATTGTTGCTGGATAGATTTATCAAGATGATTCCACTCTTTGAGTGCGTCAGTCCTGAACTTAATCTTATAGGTCATAGATACTGATCCAGCTCAACGTCATGCAGGGCTTGATTGCTCCGCTTTTCAACCAGCGCAGCGAGTTCCTGATCGTCGATATATTCCAGCATCTTTTCATAGAGTTCAGCAGGTACACAGTAGAAAGCAGGCTGGTTGTGGTTCATTATCGCCACCGGATAACCCGCGCCGGCTTTGACTGTGGCCATGGGATTTTTCTTCAGTTCGCTGACACTTGCCGTTGTGTCGCTATGAATAGTGTTTGGCATGCTTACCTCAGGTATCAGATGAAGGTGCTGATCTAAATGTAGCACAAAAAAGACCTAAATATAGGTCTTTTTTGCGGCGGTAATCGCATTATTTAAACCCGTTGGCATCATCCCCTGGTTTAACCGAGTCGATTCTTTTCAGGCCTGGTGCTTGTCCAGCTTTACCGCCAAATCCTGCAAACATACTGCGGGTTGATTCAACGGCACCTTTCATCATTTGAGCAGCTTCCCGTCCTCCAAGCCAGGCTATCACGTAATCGGGTAAGTAAACCTGAAGGCTAAATGCTGACGAAACCAACGTGGTACACAGACGAGCATAGATCATCAAAATCCCGATGATACTTGCCAGACCGGTTACTGAATCAGCCTGCACGTTTGCGAGTGCTGGGGTAATTAGCATGTTCAGAAGCGTACCTATGGCGACAACTACGAGGCTTGCAAAGAAGAACCCAAACACCATAAGGGATGGACGAATAGCAGCATCTATGAGGAAGATATAGCCATAATTAGCGCGACTACCTTTATCCTCTTCCGTCCCAATATGGGTCGCGGCCCACAAAGACCCTGCAGTTGTACCGATTAACACGCTACCAAGCCAGGACGTGCAGGCTGTGATCCAATATATCAACGGTATGAATGGCAGAAATATCGAAAGAGAAAACCCGATGCTCAGTAGTATGAAGAGAATGAAGTACACCACCGGGGAAACAGAACTCATTATGCTTTTAGCTATATAACCAACACCAGAAACTGTGTTAATTATCTTCGCAATTCCGTTCCCGTCAGCTGAGGCCCAATCAACTGCCGCTTTTGCTGCAGTAAAGGCGGTGAAGGTGAGTTGAGCAGATACTAAGGTGTAATCGCCTATTGCTTTCATTTTTAGCATAGGATTAATTTGCTCAGAGTTATCACTATTTTTATCAGTCATAACTGAGTTAATAATCCAGCTGGTTAATTTTTGAGAGCTGGGCATTATTTTTAGTATTGCATCATTAGCCGTTTGTACATCCTCAAAATTCTCATTCCCTGCGGCATTAACCGAACCAAGAGGAGGGGTGTAGCTGGAATTTTTCCTTTGTGCGGCTAGGGCTGAACGTATTTCTTGATGAAGCTTTCCTACTCCAACCTCACCTAAATTTGACTGACCGGTTACTACAGGACTTTTGTTGGCAATAGAATTTACTTTCTGATTTGCTGTTGCAAAAGACTGGTACCAGGCACCGAGAGCGATCCAACCGCTTTGCTTGAGGTAGTTTGCAAGTTCATTGCGAATCGTTCCTTCATTATTCACGCTTGCTGCTGCCGCTGTTATGGTGTCTTCATAGCGCCGTGCTGCTTGTTGGATTTCCGCTTCCACATCAGGGAGTCTGGACTGACCTCCCTCCTGGTAACTTTTCCACGCACTAACAAAGTTTTCGGCACTGCTGGAGAGAGTGTTATTGATCTCCGAAAAGGCGCTCATCTGTGCATTTTCAAGTGGCCCGGAGTTTATCGGCACGCTAAAAGAGAACCATGAGTCACTGTCTTTGGTTTGCGGAAGTTCTGCGCTCCCACATATAGCGCTGCCGTTCGTAATACGAATCTCGCGCCCATCGGAGGAGTGCTGCTCAGACATTGCGGGCGTATTGCTGCTCCCAACCTGGTGCATTTCAGCCTGTTCAGTGTTAAGCGCCACTTTGCACAGATACATGTCAAATATTCCGCGTGCAGCAGTGATGGTCTCACCGGCGACGGGTTGCATTATCAGAGACTGACCATCCATGATTGCATCAGCAGCCTTGTCGGTAAGAAGGTTGGCGCTGCCAACACCCATAATCGAGGCCATCCACAAGAATGCCAGATTGGATATGGACCATCCGGAAGGCGTTGGTACTAGGGCCATGAAGCCAGCCAGTGAGGACACCGGCGCCATCATTGTATTCCCCTGTCCAAATACTCTCCCGCGATTGCCGGTCAGTACGGTGGCACGCAGTGTGATCGCCATAAACCAGATAAATGCGAGACCAGCGATAATGGCGTTAAAGACACCATATAACAGGCCTATAAAACTGACGTTTTGCGGTTGCAGAGGATTATTTACAACATCGCCAAACACCATGATAAGCAACTGACGAGACAGGTCAGAGTTGCGTGTCGCGGCGCCGGTAATGGTGTCGTAATTGATACTGTCTGCAAAAGCTGGCAACGACAAACTGACCGCTCCGAGAGCGGCCAGTAACAGAAGCAGTCTTTTCATAGAGTTTTTCCAAAACGAGCAGAATGCGCGTCCGAAGGACGGCATAGATGAAATCAGGCAGGGGAACGCCAGGTGAATACGTCTTTAATCCATGCTTGCGAGGTTCGCCACTGGATAAACGGGCCTAACTCCTTGTTAAGCAGTTGCCATATTCGAAACTGATTTTTCATCGCATTTACGAACAGCATGCCGGCAAACGCGGCCAGCATGAACATCATGCTCAGTAACCGAAACAGGAATACCCCATACACAGGGAGACCGGATGCCAGGGTCACGATCGGGAGTAGCATCAAAATCCCGACCGTCATGAAGAACATCATCAACCAGATCCGTTTAGCCAGCAGGTATCGCCGTATCAACGACTCACGGCTCTGGCCGCTGGCGGCTACGGCCTCATCAAAACTGAGCGTCTCGGTTTCTTTTTTGGTTGCTTCCGGTTTTAGGCGGCGAAATCGCTCTGCATTTTTCTCTGCTGCGTATCGGGCAGCGTGAACCATGCGACCTGCCTCCCATAGCGGGAGGACGAGGTTGGCGGTGAACCATGCTTTTTTTCCAATTTTCTTCATTGACGAGTTGCCCCTGCAGTAGCCTGTTGCAGTTTCTGCGCCAGACGTGGTTCATAGTATTGAGCGCCCTGTAAGCTGAGCTGTTGCCCGATCAGGATAGCGTTCTCATGCAGCTGCTGTTTAATACCCAGAAGAAGAGCGTTCTGAAGACTCTGGACACGGATGGATTCGCGTACCAGGTTATCACCATCCATCCCCTGCAGGTCGGTCTGGTAATCGGTATTGGCATAGCGACGGTTTACTTCGAAGGACTCAAATTCACGCAGAGACATCATGCCGGTACGCTTTGCCTCTTCAGAGGCGTTCGCGTCATACCATGCTTTGCTGGATGGTGTTTGCAGGGTTTCTGCCAGTACATCTTTCGTCGCTTCGTTGGGCTGGCTGGCCGCAACCATGGCCAGCTGAGGCTGTTCAGCAGCACTTTGGATTGAATCGTGTTCTGTCATCATTCCTATGTACTGTCGGCCGCTGTCGGTTTTGACTTCACCTTTTTTCAGCGCTCTTCCCACACTACGGCGCGATGAGTTTTTCAGGTACATCATTGCAGCGTCGGTTTGCTCCTGACTAAATGTGAGCTCCGGGGCTTTATCCTCCGGGCCGGCGCCAGCCAGTAATGAGCGGATTTGTTTATCGCCTCCGGGCAGATCGGATACGCCGTTACAGAGGTCTCCCCAGGCATCAGCGTCCTCTTTGGTGCAGTAGTTACGGTGGATGTCAGCGGTGGCAAACAGGTCCTTCTCTGGCGCATCAGATTTTGATGAAAGGGCTTTTTTGACTGAGGAACTGTTAACGCCCCCACCGCGGGACAAACTTGCCTGTTTAGCCCCGGCCTGACGGGAAATTTGTGTTGCCTGGCCCGACGAAGATTCGCTGCAGATCGAGTCAGGAACGGTGTAACTGCGCCTGGCGTCCTCCAGATTCTTAATCTGTTGGGCATACGTCGCATACTGTTGCATGTTCTCGGTAGATTGCTGAATCATTGCGGCAATCTTGTCATTACCTGAGCTAATCGCCCCTCCTATTTGTTGGTTGGTGGTGAGAATAGTGCCCAACGTCGCGTTAGCCGTTGAGAGTTGAGGCACAACCTGTGTAGTGATCGGTATGCTGCTGTTAACGTTGACCGTATAAGCGGATGCCGTGAAGCTGGATAGCATCAGGCTGCCTGTTACGGCCGCCAAAAGTTTTATCTTCATAGAGTTTCCTGAATCAGATTTGCAGGCTGCGGGCGGCGATCAGCTCGCTGGCCAGTCTGTTAATCACGTTGCCGTGGTCTGTCTCTTTCGCTTCTTTCTGGCGTAATTCGATCAATTTAACCGCGCTACCCGTAGGGAAGGCGTCGGCAAGAATTGAGCGAGCGGTGCGGCCATCAAGCATTTCGTACAGCTGATCGCGTAGCGCAGCATCTTTCGGCGTGGAGTTCAGCGCCCAGAGTTCTTTAGGGCCAAGGGTATTTTTGAGTATCTGTACCACACGCCCTGTTTTGAGCCGGAATACTGCGAGGAAGTGGGTTCCGCTGCCGTCAGGAGATGCACCCGAGCCGATATACCGGAAAGCCTGAGCCGTATGCGCCGGCACACCAAAATGCTCAGTCAGGAGCGGTAAATCTTCATGACTGACCTGCATCAGGTACAGGCTGTTCGCAGACTTCAGTATTTCGTGCGGGAAGTGGTTCAGGTATTGAGAGCTTAAAACGGTGCGGATAAAGAATTTGCGGTTTTCAAGATCCTGAGTAACCAGCTTGTTCATAATGAATGGGATATCCTTCGCATTATGCAGCTCGTCGTAGATTTTGGTTTTTACCTCCTGCGCCAGTTGAACAAGACGTTCGTGATGGAAAGGACGGTATGCTTCAGGCAAATGACTCATGAGCTCGTTGCGGTACTGGGGCAGCTCAAAGTGCCCGGCGGCCAGCTGGCCAGCATAGAGATACATGAGACCAGTTTTAACTTGCCCGGCACGGGTTTTACCACCTACGACATTGTTCAGGTCGATTGCGATAACACGGGTATCCGGATTAAGTTCAAATACCGTTCTGCCGGCAAGCATTTTATAGGAACTTAATGCGTCACCCAGGCAGCGACCAATGTAAGACAGCAGTTTTTCACCACTACCTTGGCGCGTGATCTCTCCATACTGGGATTTGACGTCTTCGTCATTGAGATAAAGCTGCAGGTCGCTCAACTCAGGCATTGCCTGGTAATGTGCTCTCGTCGCAGCTTTGATCTCTCCTTTCTTAAAAAGCAAATCGCGAACTTCGTACCATGTAGCTTTACTCCACCACGTCTCATCGAATTCGTGACGTATCCCCGTCTTATCCAGGGCTTCGTCTACTTCCGGTTCGAGTGTCTGCGCATAAAATACCGGTTGTTTATCAGCATTAAATTCATAGGCTTTATCAATGACCTTACTGAGAATCTGGCGACAATCCTGAGCATTAGGTGGGATACCACTCTCCGGATTGACACAGAGCGTTTCGCAAATATTGACCAGATATTCTTTCTCAGGAGTCAGTGGGTATTTCATTCCCAGCTGGACATCAAAAGGGTTTTTGCAATATTCACGGCTGTTTTCCAGAATCAGACCAACCACTTCATGCTTCCGGTGAGATGGAAGGGCGTCACGAATCAGCCTGACCAGCCCCTGCGCCGAGAACCCTTTATCTATGTAAGATAAAAACGGCAGGCTATTTTGGCCGGAAAACAGTATTGCCTCACTCAACGAACCCAGCGCGACAGATTTACCGGTTCCCGGTTCCCCGGCCACGATCTCAGTAAATTTGGTCTGAAGGTTACTCGCAAGTTTGACCGGGAAAGGTTTGCCGTCAGGTGTGCCAAAAATAATGCTGGCATCATCAGCCCAGGGTGTTGCCGGTCGCTGTAATGGCAGAAGCGCCAGTGCTTCTGAAAGTGGAGGAAACATTAATGATGGAATACTCAGCGCATTGGCACCGACCATCGTTGATACCCAGGCGCGAACAGGATCGCCAAATGTATCTGTAACCTCACAAATACCCCATGACTGAAGACCCTTCTTCAGAAGAGTTCTGTTTCGTTTAACAATCTCTTTTGTGCGCCCCCAGGTTGATGCGCAGATAGTCATTACGCATACAGGCTCTGATTTGCCGGCATTTTCGAGCCACTGAACTGAGTTATAGATCGGTCGAATAGGCGGCAGGAGGGCTGCCATACTCAGCACCAGTTTTTTCCCACCCAGGACGTTGAGGCCATTAGGCATCAAATCCATTCGTATACGCCAGGGAAGGGTGCGACTCATTTTGCTGAAAAGCTGGCTGAACGTTTCAGGCTGCTGCGGTCCGAGCGATACGGCTAAAGTTGAGTGCCATAAACCGTCGAGACGGATGAAATCACCTTCAACTTCAGGCTTACTGTTAAACAGCTGGTAATTAAGATGAGGGGCAAGCAGGGAAGAATGATCATCACCTTTCGGCAATCCGTGAGGCCATTTAATGTCTCCGGGCAGAAAAGGTCGCCATGTCGATGAGGTGCTATTTCTCTCTGCTTCCTCACGTAGATGAAAGCCAAGCTCACGGGCATTCATTAACCGAATACGCGTGCCGAAATCACCCTTACCAAACTGGTTTTCCAGGGTGCTGACGAACGTATCGTGGCGGATTTTTAAACCTTCCAGTTCCTGGAATGCCGGATTTTGGCCATAACGGGCACCCGGAGTGTTTTTAAGTATCGTCTCTCTTCTTTTTTCCTCATCTTTTATTTCCGTCGGGGCTAACGCCTCACGCGCGGTGTATACCACCAAAAATGCGCGCTCACGGGCCACAAACGGCACCATTTTTTCAATTCGCTCGTCAAGTATATCGGTTAAATCAAGCCCCATACGTTTGAGTGAGCGATACTGGTGAGCCAGTAGTTTACGCAACTCTTCTTCGGCTTTATCAGGGTCCTTTTCAAAGACAAAGCTCAGCTTATGGCCAACATTCTTGAATTCACTGTTCAGGAGGTTCTGAAGGCGGTCGATGTAATTACTGAACAGGGAGGGATCTCGCTTTTCTTCCTCTGTTAAAGCCTCCTGCTCATTAAACTGGCAGTAGGTCCCCTCTACCTCAAAGACACTGGCGTAATGCCCTTGCTCAGTCAGGAAGATATAGGGGGCGTTCATCTCCGGCCGGCGTTTTTTGTCATCGTCGGTCAGTCCTATGGTCGTGCGTAAGTCGCAGTAGCGGGTGAAGTCATGTCCCAATGCATATCGAGAGGCGTAGGCCAACGCCTCTTCAACGCATTTAAGCGCAGAGACTAAAGGATTTTTCATGGAGTTACTCTCAGGTGGGCGGTCAGGGATGACTGCGATATTCTTTTAGCAGAGATTGCCATGCTGTTGGCTTAACTGCCGGATTTTCAATGTGATCGTTAAAGATGTCGGGGTTTGGAATAAGAGCGATGTGTCTTAATCGCTGTTGTAGCTCTTCTCTTTTCTCCTCGGGAACCTGTATAAGCGCCTGCCCAAACTCTCCTGGGTGACTCGTACCCCAGAAAGACTCTGCTTCTTTTCGATGCTCGATTAGCCAGTGTAGAACTGCTGTGGCTCCCTTTTTCTGGCGATCATCTCCATGCTTTCGCGCAATGATTACCGTTCTTAACAAGAGACTGAGATCTTCTGGTTTTAGTTCAGGCAGATAAACCATCACACCGTCATTCGCCCCCAAACTGTTAAGACGGCGACTGCACGCACAAATCGGGCAAACAACGCCAAGATTTGCATCATCTTGATTATCCGGATTGCCGTCTCTGAAAAAGAGTGTGTTATGCCTGCTGTGATACTCGCAGATGACACATTTTCCGCCTGCGAGTCGGTGTGCGCGCTGCGTTAAAACAGGTGAGGGGGCCGCAATATCATGGCCCCAGATTTGTTGACCCACATCGAACGTTTCCTGTTTAACCGGGAACGTTAAACGCAGATATTCCAGATCCATACGCAGCCATCGCCGGCAGCGCTTAAGTAAAAGCTCTATAAGCTCGTTATCAGCTGCTGAAGAACGTAGTTCCATCAGCTGTTCGGAAAGGCGATTTATTGGCAGAAGATAAATTTCATTATCGTTACCGTATGCATCGCGCGTGATCCCGCAGAAATGAAATTCCTCACTAATGGGTTCGACGATTGAACAAAACGCCACATTTTCAGGCGGCTTAATAAGCAGGGAATCCGGCTTATTATCTTTTTCTTCGTCTAAACATGCCTCAATTTCAATAGGGAACAGGGGATATAACCTTTCAGAAAGTTTTAGCATTCAGGCTGCTCCGGCAGGAACATTCCTATTTCAACTACGATTTTCCCCTGACTCTGAACCGGGATTTTATAACCTATACCGCCAATTTTACCCATGATGGCTCTGACAACTTGCTCTGTTACGTCTGTCTCTTGTTTTGTTCCTATTTCAGCTGCGTAAATACGGTCATGGGCTTCTGAATAATAAATTTCGATGTTCATGGGTAAGGGTATTCCTCCGGATTAGTGAGTGAAGCTCCGGCGCGCGGCCGGAGCGATAGTTTCAGGATTTAGCCGACGTCTACTGGATTCAGCTTGATAGTCGTTTGGCCTTTTTTGATGAACTGGTCGAGGGCAATCATGACGAAGCCTGCACCCATGAAGGTCAGTACCCATCCCCAACCAATTTGAGGGTTTTTCTTTTTAGCAACCCAGAGACAAATCCCAATTGCCACGCACCCAATCCCACCGAACTTGGCAAGTTTGAGGATACTTTTACCCGAGTTATCCGCGCTGTCCGCCACACCGTCAAACATGCCGAAAATGTCATCGTCTGCATACGCGGGTAAAGTTAGCGGCCCAAGTAATAAAGCAAGGACCGCTCCTAAACGTGCGCGCAGTGAAGAGAGCGCCATCAGGATGCGAACGGAAAGGAACAGTGTGAAATTACGCATTTTTACTACCTCTTTGTTGTTGAATTAATTCCAGGTTAAACCCAGAGTTTTTTGCAGTGCATCAAGCAGTTGGGGATTACACGCCAGCAGGATGCCGACAATTGTGATTACTGCGCCGGTGGACACATCTTCCCGGGCAGACAGACCGGTATGGCCATCAACCAGAGACCTTTTCATGCGTTGAAGACCCATGTAGAAAAACAAGAACCCGACGGCACGGAGCAGTGTTAACACGGCATCGATGGCCAGCTTTGCCTGCCCCATGGATTCCGGTGCATAGGCAATCGCATCCAATGACACATCCCCAAAACTCAGGGTATGTGCCGCTTTATTCATCATTTGCTGTAAGGCGATGAGAGCGCCGCCCAGGCAGAATGACGCCAGGGCTTTCATGCCATTTGCCGGTTTGCCACTGCGGGAGCGTTTGATGACCGATATCAATGTGGCCAGACAGCCCAAAGCACCAAAAAATACCCCCAGCGCCAGAATGAGACGTATGCCGCTGGTCTTCAGGTTGTCAGCTACATGGACCAGGATTTGGATGGCGTCCATCAATCCCCCTGGCGAATCACGCCTTTACTGGTTACGACAATTCGGCGCTCAGCATCAATACTGCGAATTGTCAGGCCATTTACCTTATCCCCGGGTTGGACGGACCATGTACTGCCGTTGTGAGTTATCCAGGCCATGCCCGGATAAACGGTGTTAATGCGCCAGCCTTTGAGGCCGCTACTGCCGGCTGTTGATACGTTTTTCACCCGGTGAGCGGTCGTTGAGGTGGGGGCCTTCTGAGGCGCTAACGCCTGCTTTGTACTGAGGGTATTTAACTTCGCCTCGATATCAGCCAGGCGTTTTTCGCTATCCTTTACCCTGTCATTCAGAAGCGTTATTGCCTGCCGGTTGGCTTCGCCATATTCCTTAAGCTCACTGACCTCCTTGTTATCAACGGAACCTGTCAGACCAATAAGTTCCCGGTCAGGGTCTTCAGCCAGTGACCGGGATGGCATAGGCTCCGGTATGCCATCTGGGCTGGCTGAATTCAGTTCTTCGTCCTGTTTGCCGGATGTGTGCAGGTCTTGCTCTGTTTTCGCCTCCTGCTGAGCAGATGCGGGTGAATCAGGAATAAGCGCCCGGGCTGGCGGTTCATCTGGCCAAAATGCATACGCCAGAAGTGCAATCACGGCAGCGCCGGCAAGCAATAGCGTTTTAAGGTCATAACCCCACAGCCCCCATTTAGCTGCTGCAGGTACTTCCTTTGCCGCCGCCGTGTCTGATGGGGTATCCAGCTCATTTGCGGGTATTGCATTAACTTCAGGTAATGCGGAATCCTCCGGCTCCAGGTCCGGATCAAAATAACTTTCTTTCATGATGGCCCCTTAGGGTTGTGCTGCAGGTAGTAAAGTCCCGGCCGAAGGCTGGCGAGTACCTGTGTTTGTGCTGGTTGGAGTGGAGTTAGTGATTCGGTCGTTTTCTGTCACAGCAGACATGAAGAGAAGCGCTACAGGTTGGCCCCGGTCGACAATCACCTGCTTCACGGGTAACTTCTGAGCATCGTTTGCGATCACCTGGCCTGCCTGTTGAGCTGCACCACCTAAAATGGTACCGGCGACAGCTTCACCATTTGGCATACCAACACGGCCCTCAATCTGATTGTAACCATTACTCAGTATCTGAGTATTGGCACTGGCATAGAGCTGGCCACCAAGCCCTAGGCCGTGAGCGATTGCCGGCAATATAACGCGGCTGCCGTATCGATTATTCACGCTCGAGGCAACGGAAGAGCGAAGCGTATCAGGCATAGCTGCCGAAACATCGACTCGCCATGTGTCTCCATTCCAGGTCATCTGGTTGAAATGGATCTTAACCCCGTCTCCTGCAAGCTGAATTCCTCTGGCCATCAACTGAGCCCCTTGATAAGGACCGGCGGGGATATGAGCCAGTACATCCGAATTGGTATTGTCGGAGTCAATCTCAGTATCAATCACCGCCCCGGGGCGGCTTCCCGCGGGGATTAAAACGCGATTAGCATTCTGGCCAGAGTTATAAGATGCCGGTTGTACAGTTACTGGTGCCAGACTTTCCGTCCATCCTGAATAGGCGTTAACGCTTCTGCTTTCTCCGGCATTTCCTGCCTGTGCTCCGGCGGTTACGGTCATATTGCCGGCGACGCCTGCCAGTTCACCAGTGGGAGCTTCACGATACGCAACAAGTTTTTTTAATAAGTCTTCCAGTGCCTTTTTACGATCAGGGTCCAGGCCTTGCTGG
This sequence comes from Enterobacter cloacae complex sp. I1M, assembly GCF_014982425.1. Taxonomy (NCBI): domain Bacteria; kingdom Pseudomonadati; phylum Pseudomonadota; class Gammaproteobacteria; order Enterobacterales; family Enterobacteriaceae; genus Enterobacter; species Enterobacter cloacae complex sp. I1M. Next base: position 12,314 of record NZ_JADCLG010000017.1, read on the forward strand.
GGCATATGTTGCTGCGGAGCAAGCTGAACTTCCTGAACTTGCTTAGGCGCAGGTGGTGGCGCTGGGGTCGCATCTATTGGGGGAACCTGACGAACGGTGCCGGAGCTTATTGAAGCAATAAAGCTTGAGTTTTCGGCCTGGGCCTGTTTTGCACCAGCTTCATTGTTTTCGCGAAGTATTTTATGGTACTGCGGCGTTTCCGGCGCCGTTTTTCCTGAACCTCCTGCAGCTTTGTCCACATTGATTCTGGATACCGCCTGCGGTGCGCTCATCCAGGAAACCAGTAAAAATCCAACCGCAAGTATCAGAAAAATGACAGTCACGATAATTATGCCGGTTTTTTTGACGTCCCGGCCGACGTCTTTATCTGCTCCCATAGTTACTCCAGAGAAATTGATAAATAGACAGTTTTGCCGGCGCGGGAAAAGGCAACCTCAGGCGTAAGAGGTAATTTATAGAGCCAGGTTCCATCACCGGAGGCCTGTGTCAGCTCAAATTCGTCACGAATTTCGCTGCGCGTGCGGATATAGAGATCGTCACCCATCTGCCATACCTGCGTGTCAGGTAACTCACCCTGTGTTTTTAACCGGCGCGCTTCTTTCGGAGGTACGCCGTCGAGAAATGCCTGAAGTGTTGGGTTATTCAGGCCAATTTTCGTCTGTCCCGTAGGTAGTTTTTTAGCCTGCGGCCCGCGCTGAGGAATACGAAGATCCAGACGGCTGTCAATGACGCGAGATTTCGCCTGGCTACTGGCCTCACCGCTGTTCAGGTCGATAATTATCGGTACCGCCAGTCCTTTCAGATAGACCGTTACATTTCCACGATCATATAAGCGTCTGGCCTGTACGGTCATCACACTACTTTCTGGAATGAAATTGACCGCAAAACCAGTTGAATTCCCGTTGTAAGGCGGGGCAGCCAGTGGCCAGGGCGCGCCAGTGTTGTCAGTGAACATGACTGTACTGGCCTGAAATGTTGTGGTTCTTAACACAGGTAAAGAAGCCCCCGGTGACAGGTTAATGGTCAGTGTGGAGATCCGGGGAACGATATCTGCAGCCTGCCAGGCACGACCACGGCTGGCGCCATCCATGACTTCACCGACCATTTCAATCCCCTGCTGATCCCCTAATGGGTTAGCCTGGCTCATTGCCCAGGCTTGAGCTGAGGTTGGGGGGGCTGGCGGTGCGGATTGTCGAAGAGGTGCTGTGATATCTGTCTGTACGTTTTCTGGCGGTGGCTGGTTGTTGGCCTGGGGTGTTGGCGATGCTGGAGAAGGCGCAGCTGGTAATTCGGTTGTTGGGGTATTTCCTGTTTGTGCTGGAGCCCAGTCAGCGGCAAGCGCAGGCGCAGCTGATAGCGCGATCGCTATAGCCGGGATCATCATATATTTCATTTTTCTACCTGAATAAAGTTAGCCAGCGTCTCGGGTGATAATTGACACTGCTTCAATACCTTCTGGTTTTAGCGTGACATCCGTGCGCTGAATGCGAACGGTGAAGATAAAGTTTTGTGAAGGTAAGCTTCGGGTTTGACCGTCAAGACTCAGAGTAACCGGATACTGAATATCCCAAATATACAGTCCGTTTTTTTCCAGGCCACGCCGGTAAATCATCCCTTTGCGGGTGACGTTTGCTGACATCAGCATTTTTTCAGTCTTCACCTTGGAGAAAAGATTCGAGTTCGTCAGCGCGTTGTAGTAGCTGACAAAACCTTCCTCAGAGAATTTCTGTTGCTGATCGCTTATTTGTGTCCGGTAATTCTTAAAGTCGAGCTGGAACGCTGAACGTATAAGCTTATCGCCGAAGTCTATTACATCGTCATCGGTGTAGGCAGGTTCATTAGTGGGGACCTGCTTCAGAACACTGCCCTTGTTGGTCGCAAAATATTTGGTGGGCGGGTTAGCCACCTTGTAGACCAGCCAGGCGTTAACAGGGAACTGGAGAGCGCTTACTGTACAGGCGATAAGCGCAACCTGGAGCGCTTTCCGGGCGAAGCCTGCGTTAAGCATGTTCTTTTTATGTAATTCCAGCGCATCCATAAATGGAATCATCGGATCATCGGTTTTGCGCGGGGCTTCATCTACCACAGGAGAAGCCTCCTTTGCGGAGGCTGTTTTCTTTTTCATTTCAGCGAGTCTTCCATCAGTTCAGTGATATGAAGGATGATGAGCCTGTCCCGGAATCACCTGCAGCTGGCTGCGGTGTTACCTGCAGCTGAGCTGCTGAACGGGACTGAGTGGCCGGTATGTATGAGCTGTAAGACGACAAGCTTGCTGTTGAAGGCAAATCACCCCATGGGTCGATAGTTGGGGGAACATAGTCATTAATCTTATCGCGCGCTGCAGCACAAATTTTCTGGCCGATCTGGTTTAAGGCATCCGCCAGGTTTGGGAATGTTGGCGCGGTAATCGTCGTTGAAATGTTTCCCAGACAATCACCGAGAGATGCTGAGACATTATTCTGCCGCTGTGACCATGCATCAGCTGCTTCTTTAGCCCGGTTGTAACCTGCCTGACTTCCTGCCTGCGCGGCAGTACCAGCCCTGCAGGACGCTGCATCTGCAAAAGGGATGCACGCCAGACAGAGCAATGTAGTGTAAAGGGTACGACGTATATTGTGCATGATGACCTCACATCGGTTGTGGTTGAATAGCCGGCTTAGCCTGTACATGAGGTGTCTGAACCGGCTCCTCGGATTTAGGTGGCGTATATGCCTGCGAGAAACCCAGTTTGCTGTGCAGTGCCGGCGGGATCTTTTCGGGAGATATCAGGGGAACCGCAAATTTGTGCTCGTCCTTGCCCTTCATCTGAAATGCAAAGGTGTCGTAGTTCACTTCCGCGTTCCTGAGCGTGTTAACTGCTGAAGCGTGGCCAATCAGCTGGAGTTTGCCGTTGTCCTGTACGCTGTTTAAGGCAAGATACGTATTGCCTTTCTCTGTCGTGCAGATACGGGCAAGGACATTTTTCATTTCTCCTTGATGACGAATAACGCCCTGCAGATAATCCCCGTGGCCTTTCACCAGATGCGCCAGCAGTTCACCCTTATCATCCAGCGCCGCCATCACTACAGAACCTGCAGCTTTAGAATGATTCGGAACGGGGGCGTTTACTGGCGGTACCTCAGGCGCAATCTGACCCTTTCCGTCTGGGCCGGTGTAGAGCAACCCGTGTCCGCTGGGTGCGGGAGAGGAAAGTGGCAGATTGTTATTCTGAATAATCTGCTGCTGCAGTTTCCAGAACGCATTGCCGTCGTAAGCCGCCAGTTCCGCCGGTGCCACTGCATGCTTGTCAGCTACCAGCAGCTGGTTGTCGAGAGCAGGGGTTACTGTCCAGTGGTTACGATGCGTATCAAGCCGTTCAAAACCTGTAATATTGCCCTCGGCATCTTTCACCGGCACATTGACGGTGACAGCCTTCTTCCCGAGATACTGTAGTTTGACCATATCGCCAGTCTGATTACCGCTGTCCTTTAACGCCTGCTCCAGCTCGACGCCCCAGTAGGTTTTGTTGCCGCTTTTGGTCCGCAGCTGTACATAAAAGCTTTCGGAGTTTGATTTATCAAACTTGTACGGTGCCTTTCCGGCATCGAGTAGTTTGCCAGTCAGGCCGGTGCGCAGGGTTTCTTTATCCAGGACGCTTAATTCTGGTGTGACTGTCTTCTCCGTTGCTTCTATTGGCCTGGTGGTACTCTCAGATAGTGCTGGTTCCGCTACACCAGGAGCAGGTATCGACGATACCGGGGCCGGGGTTTCAGGGCCTGATTCGGGACCGATATTCAGGCCATTTTGCTGAACGGTATTCTCAGCCCGGGACTTCAGCAGAGCCTCAAATTGCTCACGCTGTTGAGGGTTTTTGAAATGAACATCGATGTTGTGATCGGCAATCAGCACCATGGTTCGCTGAATAAACTCGTCACTACCCGTAATTTCAACTGCACCACGTTGATTCGCTTTAGCTGAAAGCAGCGCCGCCAGGATCATTCGATCATTCTCGCTGGCTTCTGGAGTGGCCATCACAATGCGGTCGCCGTAATCGCGAAACGCATCCTGCCCATCGAGAGAATAAATCCAGGTTCTGCCTTCCTGACGGCTTGTCAGCCCCTGGAGCAGTTCATCAAGATTTACAAGAGGTTTAGGGTCATCGCCCGGGCTGATATCACCCGCATGGCGCCCAAAGGTAAAGCTAAACCCATTTTCGGCTGCAGCTGGTTCACTGTCGCCGGCGGGCGCCATACTCTCAGGTTCAGCGGTACCAGAATTAACAGGCTCGTCAGTTACCGGTGCGTTCGGTTTAATGACTGACTCTTTTTCTGAAGTTTCAACCACACCTGGTGTGGGCACCTCTTCAGGCTGTTCTGGCACAGGCTCCGGATCGACAGGCCGAAGTTTTTCAACAACCTCTTCAGGTTGCACTGGCTTATTAATCGATTCGACTTCTGGTTTGGGCTGTTCGGCATCAGGAACAGGAATATGGCCGTGATGCTCAGAGAGCTGCGCTGTTGATTCTGGCGAGGTCTCTGCTGCCGGTGATACCGTAACAGTATCCGCGGTCAGGCCTGGTTCAATAACTGGTTCTGCGTGGGTGTTACCAGGAATGCTGCCTTCTGGTGCTGGACTGGCAGGCACATGGCTCATGAAGTCTGCATATTCTGAAAGATCTACCTCTTCTTGTGCAGGGCCAGCGTCATGCTCTGCTGGTAGCTCCGGTAAGATTTGATTGTCTGGCATAGAGTTATTCTCGCTAAAGGCCTGACGCCAGTCAGGAAGCAACGGGGCGAGCACTGGCGCAAGTTGATCACGAACGGCATCGATACCGCGGGAGGTGTGAATGTCATTAAAATCACTGAATGAACCTGCGCCGGCAAAAGCAAGAGCACGTTCGCTTTCGGTGAACTGCGGAATGATGTAAGTACCACCGATAGCTTCTGCGGCCTCGCGGGCTTTATTGAGGCCTTTGTTATCATCTTTTGTGAAGTCATCTTCACCTAAAATGATGTGTGCAGAGTCGGGGTACAATTCACTAAGTTTGCGTGACACTGTCACCATGTTGCCGGCGTCAACAGTCATTATTACCGGCATACCGGTGGCCTGATGGAGGCTTGCCGCGGTGGCATATCCTTCAGCGTAAAGAAGAGGCACTTGCGGATTCAGCTCCCCCCCAACGACAAAGAAATTTCCAGTCTTCTCAGCACCCTTCTTCAGGTTTTTGGTGCCGTCCGGTTTGATGTACTGAAGCGACCGCAGCTCGCCATCAGTGTTACGCAGAGGAATGACAAGGTTATCGTACTTATCCAGTTTTACTCCTGCACTGGCGGTAACACCTTTGCGGGCAAGATACGCGTGCGTGTCTGGCGCATCCGGCATTTTCAACCACTGGTTTGAGAGTGTTTTAGCGATGCGGGCATAATCATCATGCGCTTTAATCTCTCTGTCCCAGCGTTTCTGTGCAGCGAGTGCCCGCTGTTTAATGGCTTCTACCGGGTCATACTGGTATGTACCAGTCGAGGTCCAGTTTACCTTCCCCTCACTGGAACGATGATTCTGGTACCAGCCAGCAGGGCGGCCATCCAGAAAACCCTGGTAGACGCCAGATTTGGTCCCGGCTTTATCTCCCTCTGTTGAGACCCTGTGCCGTTTTCCATCCATTTCAGGCAAACCGTTATCCGGAAGAATAAAACCGGCATCCTCCAGTTTCTGGGCAAACTCTTCTACAGGCGATAAATTTTCTCTGGCAGTATTGGATTGGCCTGAAACGATATTTTCAGGTAGCCAGGCCTTAACTTTTTCAAGATCGGCCCCGGCTTTCGCAAACCAGACTTTTTGCGATCTGTCATATTCGAGCGCGTAATCTCCGTCAGGAAGCCGGCCTGCAGCGCGCAGGGCTTCCTTTTTCGCTTCCTTGGTAATGGCCAGGTAAGTGCGTTTTTGCATTGTTTTGTTCCTCGTTACTCAAAGAACTTGCGGTACCACCATGGACGACCCGTCAGTCGCAGGCCCCGCAGCAGGCGGAGAAGGCGTTGCCACAAAATGGTGATGGTGAAACCGAAGAAGGAGAGGATGCGGAAAAAAAGAATGATGCCGGTAACGGTGTAGAACGTTGTTGCTTCTGGCCACTGAAACCAGGCGGCATACAATGTGAAGAGGACGACCGGCACACCCGCGATTTCAAGCCGTCGCCCTGCGTCACGCCATTGGCTTATTTTCACATCGCTGCCCTCCTGTCTAATTCACGCCGTGAAATGACTGTGAGTAACTCTTTTTCGCTGATACGCCCATTCTGAAAAAGAGCCCAGGCTTTATCACTCATTCGCTCACCGCGCTCACTCAGATGGTTGTCGATCCACGTACGCCAATGGGTATGTTTCAGCTTACCGAGTTCGATTTTTACCTCATCATCGAAAACGAGATATTCCCTGATCGACTGGCGTTTGCCATCAGTGGTGCGGAGCAGACGTTGGGTTACGACATATCGCAGATTACTGAGTAAGTTCCATGCCATCGCTTCACGCTGATTTTCAGGTACCAGCATCAGTGCGCGGGGAATGGTCTCGCCAGGGGAGTTAGTGTGCATGGTGGATAAACAGAAGTGCCCGGACTGACCATTCACGATAGCGCCGCTCAGTGTCTCAAGATCACGAATCTCACCTACGCCAATCACGCCAGGCGCGCGGCGCAATGTCAGACGAAGATGTTCCGCAAATGACGCCACGTCGCGACCGATTTGTGACTGCTCAGGCATCAGTATCGCGTTAGGGAAGTTCAACAGGAACTCGATTGGGTCTTCTGCTGTGACTATCTTGCGGTCGGGATCGTTAAGCGCGATATACTGATAAATCGACGCCATAAGGGTGGATTTACCTGACCCGGTTTCGCCGGTGATCAACCCAAGCCCATTGTGAGGCATCAGGCAAGGCAGCAAATCATCCTCAAGCCCCAACGTTTCGAGCTCCGGTATGACCGTTGGGATGGTCCTTAGTGTCAGTGCCGGTACTGTGTCGTAATCGCCGATCGTGGCCTGGACAAAGTTACAGCGAAAGCGCTGGCTTTCACCGCGCCCAAGCCCGTAGCGGTTATACATATCGCCTGTCAGCTGCAGTGCTCTATCTACCCCTTTTCCCGCCTTCAGGTCGCCTTTGATCTGCTCCGAAAAGACGTCATCCATTAACCGGGTTAACTGCGGTGGCTCAATGCGAAACTCGCTGGCGCGAATTTTGCGGCCGTGCAAATCCACAACCAGCGGTCCTCCCCCCTGCAGAAAAATATCTGACACGTTGTTTCTGGCGCAATGGACGAGAAATGATCTCAAACCATCTCCCGTAATGCCGCCATGAGCATGAAAGTCGAATGAAGGGAATGTCATTGTGGTTCCTTACGAACTGAGGGCTTCCAGCGGTTCTTATCAACAACAAAACCAGCCGGGTCCTGAATGCGTTTCACTTTGTCACCGATCATCAACTCATCCCTGGTGCCGGTTACACTTTGCTGGGTTTCTTTGATGTCAGGTGCCTGGATAATCCCTTGCTGCAGAAGCGTGGAGTAACGGAGCATGCCGGTATAATCGCGAGTAAGACGATTAAAATTTGATTCAAGCGCCCGGTCTGCACTTTGACGTCCTTCTTCCCATCCCTTACGAATTGCTTCCTCCCAGACAGCTTTTTCTTTGCTGTTTTTGGGGCGAACAGCAGCATCCGGGGCCTCGATGCGTTTACCTGAAAGACCGAGTAAAAGGTATGAACGCCAGCCCGGAGGGTTGCTAACGAACCGTGCCGGGACAATGATGTTGTAGGTTCTGTAAGCCGTACGGATTTGATCTGCAGTGATATGAGCAAGGTCGGTTGATGTTGCGATGACCGGTGGTAAGTATCCCTGGCGACTTATCAGAGGACGAAAGTCATAAGTTTTGCTCAGGATATCGTCCCTGGTAATAAGCGCCTGCCTGAGTTCATATGAACGCTGTGCCTTTCCCCCCTGGTATCCGATCGTTCGGCCGGCATCATTAAGCATCTGCCATACGGTTTCGCTGAGGCCATTGAAATCTTTTATCTCAGGATTCAAATAAGAGGAAATATCTCCCGGGGGAGTATCCACCTCATCTGCATAAGCCGAGAAAGCACAGAACAGCATGAGGCCTGCCAGTGCGAATTGTTTCATGCGAGGCGGCCCCCTTTATCCGGGAGACTAAAGTAAAGCCGCAACTCAACGCCTTCCTGAACTAATTTCGCTCGCCAGCCAGTCTGGACCCGAACAAGGTCGAGAACCTGTTCAAACGTCATGTTATTCACATGAACATTGACCGGAAGCGGCAGGCGAGTACCGGTATAGACAAATCGATAGCCACGTTGCCTGGCGAGAGTATTTAATAACTCAACTGCATCGCCATCCCATTCAATGCTGATCCTTTGGCTATTGGCCGTAATTCCATTTCCCAGCCGGAAGGCTTTCTGGTTAATGGCGCCAGACTTCAATAATGCTGTCATGCCCGCCTGACTGGCGCTGGCATTGGCTTGTAAATTACTGTTTGAGGTGGCTGGTTTGCAATCAACCTCAGAGGCTGTTTGACAACCAGCAAGCAGCAGGGGCAGCAGCGCCGCGAGTACGTGTCGTTTCATAGGTCATTCTCGAGAAAAGATGAATAGAGCCGAACAAACCGGCCGGGTTGAATTTAAAGGGGCTGAGTTTGGACTGATGTATGAAGAAGCCGGCTAACCAGACGAACGGTCATTTCTAATTGAGGCAAACTGCGTCGCAACGATAGTTGGAGTAATGAGCTGGGGTACTGGTCAGTATCCAGTTACTACCCGACTTTGAAATCTCGCAGCTTGAAGTATCGTCGTCGTATCCAATTTTAATGACCCGAACGTAGCTGAGCGCGCACATAGCATGTTGACCCATGTCGATCTTGTTCTTTGGAAACGTTGAGCTGTAGGTCGTCACTTTCTCATCAGCACCCAGGCTACCCCAAATACCTGATTTACAGAAAAGCGCGCCGCCTAATGAGTCACGGGCCTGAAGCCCGTTTTGCGGACAGGCCGTGCCGGCAACTTCCACTTTTTGGTGTAAGGAATACTCACCGATTGTCAGTCTGCCTTCCGATGTCATTGAACCGCCACGAATCTCCCCTCCGGTGTACACGCTCTTGTTGTTAAGGCTGCGCATCCAGTCGTTATCGGACATATACCATCCCCCGCCATGGGTTGCATTCATCCAGCCTTTGGAGTTCTGCGTTATCACCCAGCCGTCATTAGAACGAATATCTGATCCTGCTGTTACCCCCTGCGAGAACATGCCATTCTTCGCGTTAAGCGTTTCAGTAATGGTTCCGTTCTGGGCTTTAATGTTTTCTGAAAACGTACCATTTTTGGCTGTTACCCCTTCACTGAAACCGCCATTTTTGGCCGTGATGTTTTCAGTGAACGCCCCTGTTTTTGCATTAATCGTGCTCACATTGTTCAGATTATTGCTGTTCATATCTATCGCGGTGTGCATGCGATTCAGTTCGGGCCGGCTTGCTAATGCATAACGGTAAAGACGATCGCTTTCCTGGTCATCTGCGCCGAGAACATCCGATGACAGCCACACGGCCAGGCGTCCTGATTCACCGGATAAGCCGTAACTTGATAAATTCATTTTCCAGGAGCCATAGGCACCTTCGGCCTGATTTGCAGTCTGGATATACCCACCTGCATCTTTAACTGACTGGGCGATATACCTCAGGCCTTTATAAGGAATAGCTTTTCCCCCCTGAGTAAGAACAAAACCAACCAGTTTTGTACTGTCTGAAGGGTTGCGGACTATTGCCACCTGGAAAGTCTGAGCACTGGTATTGGTCAGCGTAAAACCCTGAGGTAAATAGCCTGCCTGCTGCAGCTGTGCGCCGGTAAGTTTTACACTTCCACCCGCGCCAACCTGAGCCAGGAGGGGCTCACGGTTATCGCGAATGTAGCTTTTAGCGGCCGCGGTTACAGCATCCATATGGCGCGCTTCAACGGACCATTCAAGCTCAGTTACATACTGGCTGTACCTGGTCATGCCGTATATACCGGCGAACATGACGATAACCAGGGCAATGGCAACCTCAATGTTCACCATGCCACGGTGAATTTTCTTCTTCATATGATTATGTCCAGTGTGGTGAACGCCGGGATGACGGCGAACAGGCAGAGAAACGGGCCAAATGGCAGGTAGCGCTGCTTGGTCATGGCACCCGTACAAATTGCTGCGGATAATGCGATTAGCGTGACAGCAAGTACATCGAATGCCGGATACCAGCAAACGAGCGCTGTAATTAACCAAACATCTCCCTTACCAAATACCTCATCTTTTTGAATGTAATTTGCCAACAGGCGAACTAACTCAAGGGGAATAAAAATGAAACTGATTTCAGCCAGCAATTGCGCGGGATTACGCTCCGGGAGGACCCAAATCGAATACATAACGCCAGTTATGGCCAGCGATGCGGTAAAACGGAATGGGAGCCAGAAGCGCGCTAAATCCAGGGCGGCAAGAATAAGGCACCATGCCCCCACAAGAAGGCCTCTGATGATTTGTTCCGGTCCCAGAAAACCAACCAGACCTACCGCTATCAGGACAACACACAGTATGAGCCAAACCTTAAACAGCTCATGGTGCATTTGATTTTCCGGCTTTCGTACCGTATCCATACGCTCAATGTAGGATTCGGATATGCGCAGTAATGCTTTTCCCGCGGGGTAAATCATTGGCAGGGTACATAAGTACAATGCTGTCAGGTTCATTCAGGGATGCCCCGCCAGCTGGATGTTATAACGCCGATATATTTTTCTGGCGTAATTTAAACGTTTTGTTTCCTGCACGTCATTCTCAGAAAAGCCAGCATTGTATGAGCCCAGACAGGACCAGTTCACACCGCATTTCTGTAAATGTGTCGCCAGTATCCATGCTCCGATCTGAACGTTCAGGCAGGGATTATTCAGCAGGTCGTCTTTAGATTTTATTATCCCCATTCCCATTAATTTCGGCACATGGTTTGAATTGACCTGCATGACGCCATAATCGTAGCTCACCGCTTTTCCCGACTTATTTCGGTTGGTATTAACAGCTGTTGGGTTCATTCCACTTTCCTGCTGCGCTATGGCCATCAATAAACGCGGGTCAATCTGGTATCGGGCGCCGGCCTCCTTAAAACAAAAGGCCTCCGCCGATAATGAAAAAGCGCCAGCAATCACTAGGGCCAGCAGTCCAGTTATAACTTTCATCGGATGCCTCCTTGAACGGGCAGGTGTGGCCTGCCCGGATTAGGTTGATTAGGTCATGCTGGTAAATTTCAGGATATTGGTGCCTGTGGAACCGTTATCTTTCGTACACTGACTTCCTGCAGTTGCGGAGCTGACGGTTCCTACCGTTTTGCTGCCGTTAATTGACGTTTCACCGTACGAAGAGGACATTTGAGAGGCCATAACAGTGCAGGCTGCCAAAGGTACTTTGTTGTACGTCAAAGTGAACCCTGTTTTGCCTCCGGTGGATGCGGTAGGCTCGATGGTTACCCCGCCCCCCCAGACGTTAATCAGCGTTGCAGTTCCGCTTGAGGCATCACCGACGACCGACATAGCTTTCGGAGCGCCATCAAATTTGATTAACAATCCGGTCATATCTGCGGCACCGTTGAAATTATAAATCCCACCGGTTTTAAGCAACGAACGGGTATTAACGGTAATTTGCTGGGCATTGCCCATTTCGGTAGATGTTTCGTTTTTACTGAAAAGGCCACTGGAATTAAGAAAGATAGTTATGGCTGCGATTGCGAGTACAGCCAGGATAATTACCATCTCAATACCCAGAACACCACGATGTACCTGTGTGGCAGGCGATGTGCATTGTTTACTCATTGATATTTCCTTGTGTAACAGACAGGTCTAGCGACCAGCGATGAACCGGGCGCTCCAGAGGGGCTCCCGAGGGATGTAAAACTCAGTAAAGTAATTTATCTGCCTATATGATCTGCAAGGTCATTTAGCTGCTGTATTACTGCCAGCAACATACCCATATAAGCGCCAATTAGACCGAAGCATGCGAGGGATACACGAATAACTCTGCGCTTCATTGATTTAATAGTGGTTTTGAGCATGTACATTGCGTATCGCTCAATCAGTATCTGACTGTTATCACTATTTTGCCCTGCAGTCAGAAGCACTAATTTGTTAATAGTTTCACGCGACGGGAAATTATATCCGGAATTTCGCATGGCCAGCCCCAGATGATCACCGGCATTCACTCTTCGCCGTATAGCGTTAAGCCTCTCCAGCATGTAGGGTGACGCATGGGTTGCAAGTTTATTTAGGGCATCAAGTGTTTTTACGTTTGCCCCCAGCAGTGCAGCGACATTCAGTAAAAATACGACGCCCTGGAAGTCCCGATACAGTGACCAGGGAATCAGATAGTCCAGAATGCGTCGCGGCCGTCCTCCTACGTTTGGCAGAGACCACACTGTCCAGCCACAGAACAACAGGAAGAAAAGTCCCAGCCAGATCCCCTGTTTGGCTACAACGTCAGCGCTTAACCCGAGCCACCACATTGCGCCGCTCCAGTCTTCCCTAGGAAACATACGGGTCATCGGTGGCATAAAATAATCATGGATCATCTTCAGCAGGCCGATGACGACTGCCAGCTGAAAGAAGGGATACGCCAGAACACTGAAGACACTCGACTTCATTTCGGCTATTCCACGCACAACCGTAGAGGCTCGCTCCAGTGCCTGCGGAAGATTACCGTCCTGCAAACCTGAACTGATTATTGCGCATTCCCCCCGCGGAACCCATTCGGACAATGCCTGATCGAGGGGAAGACCGTTATTAAGGCTTTCGAGAATATCTTCAAGCCAGACCGCAGCGCGTGCAGCTGAGGGGCCACCACTCAATGCAGTTGATAACATATTTTCCAGCGCCACATTCAGACGCTGATTATTACTCAGGAGGAAGGCCAGTTCTTCGTAGAGTTTCAGGCGGTCGGCGGTCGAAAACGTTTTGCTGTAAATCCAGCGGTTGCAGGCTTTACGCCGCGCATTCAAATTACTAATCACCGGGCTTGAAGACAGGTCTGATAAACCGGCCATAAAGGAGTTCAGCCTAGCTTTCATTCTGTGCTCCTTCTGTCAGTAATCGCCGATCTTCATCAAGAGGGCAAATACGCTGCGCTGCCCTTGGGTCTACCAGCCCCTGATTAACCAATTTCAGGACATGGGCATTACGGGTTATGCCACCCATTTTCTTTATCCAGTATTCGCGCGCTGCCAGTTTTCCTCGTTCGCGGAAATTGAGCATAAATTGCGCATCCGGATGTATCACTTCGGCCACGACCTGACGGCCGATAATCCCTTCTTCACAGCAATTGCATCCCGTCTGATTCCTGAAGCGAGTGGTACCGGTATCGCAGGTTTCAGAAATCAGTTGTTGCTGAATATCGCTCAGATCGTTCACCACATCATTCCAGCTCAGCCTGCAATGTTCGCAGAGAACGGGTACCAGCCGCTGGCTGACAAGCCCAATGAACAGTTGCGGGTCAGTTAATAATTCAGGTCTGATATCAAGCGTCATCAGGCGTTCAAGAATGTTGAAAGGATCATTCGCGTGTGTCGTTGACATGACGAGGTGACCTGTCATTGCGTTTGTGACACATGCCTGCGCAGAGAAAGGGTCCCTCATTTCACCCACCAGGATCGCATCTGGATCAATACGAAGGGTATTCGCAAGATACAGGCGCCATGCGCGCAGTACGTCGTCCGGGTTATTTTTGTTGGCAACAATAGGACACTGAATGGCTCCCTTAATACGCCCTTCCGGGGGATCTTCATACGTCACAAGATTCAGAGCGTAATCATGGAAATTCAGATACATGTTGGCCATCGTTCGCAGGGTCGCGCTTTTCCCTGAACCTGTGGGACCGCTTAGTATGACCATTCCTTCTGGAGTGACTAACATCTTCTCGAGCAATTTCTGTTGTTCCGGTAGAAACCCCAGTTTGCTGAGTGTTGGAGGATTTTCACTGTCATCAGGTATTAAGCGCATCACGGCATGAATGCCGTGAACCGTCGGTGTGTGTGAATAGCGAGCTCCAAATAAATTGAGTCCTTCAAGATACTTGGACTCAATTCGTCCGTCCTGAGGACGGCGGCTGTTGAACTGAGACTCCGTCACATCGCACATGGAAAGGATAATTGTCGAGGCAAGAGTGATCCCGTCCTCTTCTGGGATCGTATCAACACGAATAAGGCTGCCGTGTATTCGCAAACTAATAAATGCCAGGCCTTCCTCGCCAATAGCAATATGAATATCAGATGCCTTGCGCTGTACCGCAAGTCTGAATAATTCCACAACCTTTTTCTGCGGTCCAGTAAGCTGCAGATCAGTGACAATCTTGTCACCTTTGTTCAGGGCGTGTATTTCATCAAGCGGGAGGAACTTGATAAAAGCGTCCGGCTTTTTGTCAGTGATAGTTCTTACAAAAGCCTGAATCTGTACATCGTAACGATCGTTTTCAGAAATAAACAGGGATGGTTGCTCTGCTTCTTTATAATGAATGCGATGCGCTATTTTTGAAGGAATTAGAATTTCGTCATGCTGAGCAACCGGAAGAGTAATATCTGTCATGGTTTTACTCCGTAAAAGATGGAGAAACTAATTTCCCATCATCTGTTTTTAACTGAACACCCTGGGAACTTATCTTTGCAACTGTATAAGCAGAACCTGGAAGCCGTTGACCACTCCTTGCCTCAACCACAGTCCCATCCGGCATAAGCATTCTGCAGGTTAGCTGACCTCCACTGCCGGCAATTTCCAGGATTCGTGGAATACTTTCAGAACGATCAATCCTGGCCTGCTCTCTTGCCTTCTCTGCTGAGGCTGTCGCACTCAATTCGGGAACTGGTGCATCAAGCCCATTCCCGTTAGTTTTCCAGTTGAGTATTGCTTTCGCGCGATTTGCTCGAGCCTCATAAAGCACTGTCTCAGCCTGTATTCTTTCAAGTTCACTAATAGTCAGATTCTGAACTGGCGTAGCTGAAGGCGCTGAGATTATTTTCCCGGTATCGTCTTCCGCTGCGCTTGCGCAAAACCCAATGCTCTGAATAATCAGAGCGGTAAGCAAATATTTAGCGAGTCGCATAGAGTGTTCCTTCCAGGGTATAATGCAGCCTGGCGTTGCTTAAAGTCATTGTAATTGTATTTAAACGAATGCCTGATTTATTTATGTCTGAACCAAACAGATTTTCAGGTGGGATGTCTGTGTCGAGCTGAAATGAATAAGTACGCCAGGGTAAATCGACAATGTTTCCATCCACAATTACATTGCTTTTATTGTCCTCCCTCAGTACCAGTTTTGCCTGTATTTGCTGTGCATAATTTGTTAAACGCTGAGTGATTTCATCACCATCTCCAATTTTTTCTTGAGAAGTTGCGCCAATAGCCGCGACTAGCGGTTTTTTAACCCCACCGGTATCGGCTTCTCCGGGTATATTAAAAAATGGCTTCAGATCGGGATAAAAATACGCCAGGCGTTGACGGAATGGTGCCAGTGTGCCGCCTTCGGGTTTTCCCCACGCTAACCTGACGAATAAACCATTTTCATCTTTGCCGCACATCGCAGCCTTAAATGGCCATCCTGCCATACTCAACTGAACGTTCCAGCCCTCACTGCAGGTCTGTATAAAAGCCTTTGCATCAGGTAGGTTTTCCCAGGGCTTTGGGGGATCTTTCTTCACAATGCGCTGAGCGTTCTCTATAGCGATGCGCTTTAACTCCAGGTCTTTCAGCTCCTGGTTATGTTGCCAGGTTGAGTATCCGTACCATCCTGCGATGGCCAGCAACAGAGTGAGTGACCAGACAGCCATTGGCCGCCGTGTGGATATCTGTTTTAGGCGAAAGGCGCGTTCGCGAGTGAGGGATGCCAGTAACTGATGTATATCTCCTTTCGGCGCGCTCAGGCCAGGCATAAACCCTACGGGGCAAAATGCGACGGTGGTTGCTTCAGCGCCGGTATAACTAAGATAACGTTCGACTGCCTTTCTGATTTCTTCGAGGTCGCCAGTAATATCAGACAGGAGGGACAGAGAACCGCCGGTCGTGGCCACAAAATAATAGCCACCATCGTCGAGCTCAAAGACCGCCCACGCATTGTCACCTAATAACGGGAGTAAGCCTGGTGCCAGGGCATATGCATTGCCTGCTTGCCGTGGCGTTAGCCCCGTGAGGCTGAGGTTGGCCGTTCCAATAAGGACACCAGAAGGCTGAACAAATGAAATGAAGTGATCTGCATCTTCTTTTCGTGCCTGTCGGCGGTGATCCAGTTTCCTGGCCACTTCAGCCACTTTCCAGAGCAGTCCAGCGACCCAGACGTTACGGCCAGAATGGATGATTGTATTGTGCTGCATTGTTTACCCCAGCAGAGTCGGCGTAATGACGATCACGAGAATGGTGTCTCCTTTCTCAGCGTTATAGCCGCCGCCAAGTCCAAAGAAGCCTGGAGAACCCACACCCTGCTTATTTGATGCGTTGTTAGCCTGCAGATAACCACTGAGCAGTAATGCCTGACCGGATTTCAGAATGACGTTCTGAGCGAAATTGTGCATTTTCGTCTTTGGCAGCTTTAACGTTACGTCACCGACTTTTTCTGGCTGCATTTCCGGATCGTCGCTCATCGATATGGAATACTGCAGTTCCATACGGTCAGATGCCGGCATGATGTACGGCAGCATGGTCATGTTAAAGCCGGTGGAGATGGTTGCTTTCTCTACAGAAGTGCTGGAGCCCACGTTCGCGGTATTTTCGGTACTGACACGACTGATGTAGTCCTGCTGAGTAATGACCTGTACACGAACAGGGTTAAGGTTCGTTGTCGCACTGGTATTTTGTGTGACAACCGAGACATTGGCCTGCTGAGAAAGGGCATGAATAAAGGCATTTGAGTTAGCAAACTTGCCGTCCAGAATGGATAACCCGCCGGTCATCGCTGTGTTAGCCACACCGGACATCGTATTACCCAGTGACAGGCCCACGCTTCCGGAGCGGAAAACAGCATCCCAGTCGATACCCAGCTGATCCTGCCTTTTCTTGGTTACCGACCACACTTTCACGCTCAGTACAACCTGACGGGTGAGTTCAGTATTACGGCCTTCAATATAACGCTGTACTGCATTAAGAACCCGCGGAGTGTCAGTTACGGTTAGCATTCCACCGGCGATGGACATTCTTCCTGTTTCCGGCGTCAGCATCGACTTAACGGTCGCTTCAAGCTCCTTATAGCGGTTTGTGTTCATATCAGTCGTGGTTGTCTGAGATGTATTACCTTCCCCAGAAGACCCCTCCCCGGAGGATGAGGTCGTACCGTAGACTGATTTGGAGGAGAACGAGTTCTGTGAATCCTGGAACGTGATAGGAAACGAGCGGGTGTCCAGGTAGAAAATCGCGATTCGACCCTGTTCGTAGCGCCAGGAAAGCCCCAAACGGGTGGTAACGTGATCCAGCAGCCCGGATAGTGCGCCCTGCCAGTGAACCCCCTTCAGAACATCCGTACCGGTTACAGCCCTGGGCAGTGTTGTTGCCCCCATCTGATTAAGCGGAATCATTCCCGTTGCATCAGGTGCAGGTACTGGCGCCGGTATTGGTCCTGATATCTTTTCCGTCGCGCCTCCGGACATTGCAGCCGAACGAGCATCCGGAGTAATGACTACCGGAACCCGGCATGTGCGGGTGATAAACGCGCTGACATCAGCAAGGCTGATCTCGCCCGGACGCATGAGCGTGACAGAGCATCCAGGGAGTAACTCCTGCCCGCCTTTTGAATTAAGTGGGACTGGGTTTATCCATTGCGTTGAGATCTCGCTTACCGGCTGTGTTCCCGGAGGAACGGCCATTTTGCGGCTGGCCGTATCGAAATCGGCAGCTGCGGTATTTTGCGTTTCGTCGATTCGCTGAAGGCTGGAGCAACCTGCCAGCAGCCCGAGGGCGGCAACTGCGATTGCCACCCGGGTCATGGAGTGTTGTTTCATGAGAATTTCTCGTCGTGTCGGAAGCCAGGAGAACCTGGAGGTAAAGGGCTTTAGTTGAGGTAAACGATATAGCCGTCTGGAATTTGTGATGGTACAGCGACCTGCATATCGAGACCGCTTAGGTCAACCAGCCGGCGGGATTTCACTGTTCCGATGAAAGCCGACTGAGACGAGGCTGTGGCCAGTGCGCGAAGAAGCCCGTGCTGTCCTGGCTGATAGACCCATAAACGACCACTTTGAATGATATTTTTTACACCAGAGGGAACGAATCCCAGCTGCGCGTCCGGAACCGAGCCATCGCTGATGGGGTGTTTGTAAAGGTAGTCAACAAGGGAGTTCAGGTACCGCATGGTATCTGTGGCTTGCTGGTTAACGGTACCCTGTGTGTAGGTTTCCGCAGAAGAAGTGTTATCACGCTGTAGGGAGCCAGAAGCAAGCAGGAGTATCGATGTGAATAACGCCAATATCAGGTAGCCCATGTGGCCTCCTTAATGCACAGTTTTATCATCCACAACCGGCTTATCATCAACTTTAAGTACGCACTGGGCAGAATTAGTGCCGGCATAAAGAGGCACTGAGGCTTTTAAATAAAGCGTGAATACCTGATTAAGCGCGTCTCGCCATGTACCGTTAAACTGCAGCGGGGCATCGATACGATAGTTTGTGGTCGTTACCCATGCGACGGTCCATTTTTTGTCTGGGTTAGAATCACAGGTGGTTTCTGCCGCCCAGGTAAAGATGGCGTCTTTAAGGGTGGTCCCGGTCTCTGCACGCCAGATTTTTTTGGTCGGTTGAGGTGGTGGTAATGACGCCTTTTGGATACTGCCTTTCTGTGTGGCCATAAGCGAAGGCTTGGATTTATCTGGAGCGGCAGGTTTGGTCGGCATAGTCGGCATAGCCGGCTTGGTCAGTAATTTAGGTTGTGCCCACGGATTTGATTTTACAGTTTTAGTTCCCTGCTGAGTGTCAGCCAGATCAATCAGGACCTGACGCGAAGCCCACTGAATCGTCACCTGGAGTTTATTTTCGCGTGCCAGCTTACTCAACGTATGCGGCCACTGATCGCCTGCGGTCCAGCTAACCAGAGTTTTGAAGCCCGATTTTAAACGGGTCGATTTCACCGTTGTCCAGCCTGACGGGATGATTACTCCCAGAGCATTATCAAGAGATTGTTTGTTCCCTGCTTTTGACACCAGGCCCGGAAGGGGGTCGGCCTCCCCGGTGAAACTGACGTTGGGGATGTTGGCTGGTTGAGGGTTAGCAGTAACCGGTTTAGGTAGCAGGCTTTTTGGCGTCGGCAGGCTTTTAACTGAAGGCGTAAGCTGTGCTTTCTGTACCGTAACTGGCTGACTCGTCTTTAAGGGGTGGAAATTAAGGCCGCTTGCAAGCGCAAGGCTCTTCTGTTCGACCTGAATTTTTACCAGTTGAGCATCCAGCAACTGGTCAACAAGACTCAATGCATCGGGTTGGGTGCTGACGTGGGTGGTTTGACACGCAGTCAGACAAAATGGGATTAAACAGGAAATATGTTTATTCATGGCTTTGTCCCTGTTACACGCCGGCCAGGCGCGGATTTGGGTTTGTCAAAGTTGACCAGGATCTGTTTAGTAAGATCATCGCGATTTACAGCACCCGTTACGCACATATCAATTAGCGCATTAAGAACATCACTGACGGTAATAGGCTGCCGTTCTTTATATCCAAGATCGACAGCAACGCCATTTAATTTATCTTTGCGTTCTGGAGTAACGCGGTGCATTAGATATTTATTTTTCATGATGGGCCTAAAGATGAGCCTTCAAAAGAAGGTCTGTTTAGAAAAAAAAGGGGCGTTGAAATAAAAGAGGCCAGCATAAGCTGGCCAAGAGTAGCAAGGGTACTAAAGGGAATTAGTGAAAGTGTTTTTGTAGTTTTTCAGATGCGGCCTGGCAATAGACGCAAAGTTGAGTTCCGGGAACCAGTTCCCGTCGGGTTTCTGGTATTTCAGCGTCACATCGCTGGCAATGAGTAGCAGATGGTATAACCGGTTTAACGCGACGAGATTCAATTTTAAGATTCAATAAAAACTCTTCTTCATCCTGAAGATGATCAATTATATCCATTAACGGTCCTCCTTTGCTCAGCCAGGCTTTCAGCAAATGCCACGAACATAGCTGTACGTAAAGGTTCCTCGTCGATTTCCACAATCTCTCTGATTTTGCTATAGAGGCTGTTTTGGACCTTCTGAGGATTGTTCATTCGTCGTCTGGTTTTTTTGGGTGGCCTTTTAGGGCGTGTTTTTGCCGGTGAAGACGTAAAGCGATATCTGTCGAGTTCATCGGTACAAAATGGAAGGTCCATCAGACTTTCAATAACATGAGGCGGTAAGCTTTTAATTTCATTTCCATAGCGTACAAATTTACTAACGCCGGGACATTCCGTTTCGATTTTGGCCGGGTGAATTACCTCCGGGTCGAATGCAACAAATATGTATCCATTGAATAGCGGCTCAACGCTCATTCTGAAACTGTTGCAGTCCTTGCGTTCCCGGTAGGTTCGTAACATTGGGCAAAAGAAATTGATGTTTTTTCTGTCGAGGCTTAATTGCGCCTTGTACAAATTTCCCTTGCCCGGTTGGTAGCAAAGCAGATACCACGCTTCCATGATAAGTGTCTCGCATTAGAGGTATGGATAATTTTGCAAGCTCCGCCATTTCTTGACCGTGGGAGAAGTGGTCAAGAAAGTAAGGCGTTCACAGTGAACATTACTGTACTGATATTTATACCTGCAGTTTAATTAGAAGAGGCGTGCTCACTCTTCCCCGAAGGAACAAAGTTCAGTAAGGCCTGACTGGTTGGTTGCCGTATTGGCTCAGTCATATTGTGTTGCTTTATAACCTCAATATTTAACGCTGTAAACATCCTGTAAAACAGTGTAATAACACTGCCCTGTGGATAACATGCAGAGCAATCAGAATAAATGATCGTTGTTTTTGCTCACTTCGATCATATCTCCTGCGTTAGATCCAATGGGCAGAATAAAAGATCGTGATGGTGTTTGTTTTTTGATCAGGTGACGTTTACAAAAAAAGTGATTAAGTGAGTGTTTTTTGAACGTATAAGGGAGCGATTAGGATTAATACGCATTGACAGCATGAGGTGGACAGTAAGCGTTGTGCTAAAAATTGGTGTGAAGGAGATCACATCGCGTTGACAGGAAAACGAGATCTTAGAAGATCTTAGGATTTGCAACTTAGAAAAGATGGGGTAATATCTGCGGCAGAAGAGGTGAACGAAGCCTCTGAAAGTGAAAACCCTCTGTTCTACTGGTGCTTTGACCGGCCGCCGTAGAACGAGAGGGTATCGATAGGTATAACCTAGGAAGAATTATATCTTATGTA
Source organism: Enterobacter cloacae complex sp. I1M (assembly GCF_014982425.1). Lineage (NCBI taxonomy): Bacteria > Pseudomonadati > Pseudomonadota > Gammaproteobacteria > Enterobacterales > Enterobacteriaceae > Enterobacter > Enterobacter cloacae complex sp. I1M. Next base: position 33,706 of record NZ_JADCLG010000017.1, read on the forward strand.
TTGCCCATTTCAACTCATTTTAACCGCGCCAGTCATAAGTGCAGGGTGCGGTGGCTAACTCTCCAGCTCTGGTCTCGCAATATCTGCAGGTCCGGAACCCTAATCCAGAATTTACGCCCCGTGAAGGCAAAAAAACTTTGCCTTTCTGCCGCAAGCTGATGGAAAAATCTGCAGGCTTCACGTCCAGATTCGATTTTTCCATGCACGTCGCATTTATGCGCTCATTAGGCCTTCGTCGCAGAATGCCGCCATTGCTTCGCCGACGGGCTATTGATGCCTTACTCCAGGCCCTATGTTTCCACTATGATCCGCTGGCCAACCGTGTACAGAGGTCAATTACAAACCTTGCTATCGAGTGCGGTCTGGCCACTGAATCTAAAAACGGTAATCTCTCCATCACCAGGGCTACCCGGGCGCTGCGCTTCATGGCAGAACTGGGGCTTATCACGTATCAGACTGAATATGATCCGCAGATCGGTTGCAATATTCCAACGGATATCACGTTCACCCCGGCGCTGTTCTCTGCTCTTGATGTCTCCGACGTTGCTGTTGCAGCTGCGCGGCGCAGTCGCGTTGAATGGGAAAATAAGCAGCGTGAAAAACAGAATGAGCCGCGCCTGGAAATGGATGAGTTAATAGCAAGAGCCTGGCGTTATGTACGCGAACGTTTCCGCAGTTACCAGTCGGAACGTAAGCTACACGGCCTGAAACGTGCGCGTGCTCGCAAGGACGTTACCCGCACCCGCCGTGATATTGAATCGATCGTGAAGCAACAGCTGACGCGTGAAATCGCCGAGGGACGGTTCACCGGTAATCATGAAGCAGTGCGCAGAGAAGTATCGCGACGTGTCAAAGAGCGAATGCTAATGTCCCGCGGTAATAATTACACCCGGCTGGCCACCGGCACCACTTAAGCCTTACCTGTATATAATCCGGCTGGCGCCGGAGGATTACTCACGTCAGTCAAAAACCATCGTACATTTAATGTACATTCCGATATGCAAGGCGCCGGAACCAGGCCATTCCTTATCATCAAAACCGACAAATTTTGCACCCAGGATGACGTCACAGCACGGCAAAATGAATTGTCCCCACATAACTGCAAGGGACCGTTCTGTTAAGTTAAACTCGATATGGTTATAAAGCGCTAAACGTTACTGTTTTAAAGTGCGTGGATCCTTTTAAACCCCTGCTCTGTACTCTCTGTTAAAGACATATAAATACTTCATATAAAAACATAACCTGTTCGTCGTCTGCCCTGTGGTCAGACTCAAGAATGACTTCACTTGCAGCGACCTACGGTCGCGCCGCTCAGATTTCAAAGCTACCTCCCACCGCAAGCGGCGGGCCCCGGACTACCCAGTTACAACATACTATTTGTATTTTTGAACTGCGTGGGTGCAAATCTGTAATTTCCGAGCCGGGACCCACCACTGAAAAGCGAGGCCGCCCCGGGCCGAAGGCCCGGAACAACGTCGCTTTTAATAATGGATGTTGTAACTAGTCATCAGCGCCGCTGGAGGTTATATATCGCGAGAGGTAAAAAAGTAGTGCGCTCGTAAGCGCCTAACGGCGCTAACGCGGAGATACAGCCCGTCAGCGGGTAAACCCTTGACGTGCTCACTCCGACCGCTTACAGCAGCTTCTGCGTAGCTTTTAGCGGGTATGGCTTTGCAGGGTGAAGGGACAGATTGGCGGAATCTATCAAAACAGTAGCCGGCTGCGCCGGGTATCGGCGCCTCTGACTGTTGTTTATTATGAAACTCTTCCTGGCGCCTTACATGCGCTAACGCGCATCATAGAGTCCGCTCCCCTTCTTGAAGATTTCGTACTTCCTCCATGAGGCAGGTAATAAACAGGTAACTGTCGATTGCCAGCTTGCGTGCGCATTCTATATTCTGAATCAACCTGAAGGTCACCAGCTGGCGACACTTTGAGAGTTCCAGGGTAGGAGGGGTCGGCCCGCGCCAGTCATGCTGGTTTATCAGTTTTTTCAGCTGCTTTTCTGCGTATGCGGTTATGCATGGCCCGAACAGTGGGTGGCAAACGACTTCATGATTTTTATGTTCAAGATGTTCCCAAGAACATACGACATCAAATCTTCTGTAACTTACTGAACGCCATATGGTAATGCTGGGCACATTATTGCTGCGACAATAGAAGTTATAATCATCAATGTCTTCTTTGAGCAACGTGGTCACTTCCAGATAGTACCGAGTTTCGTGATTCAGGAGCGTCATTTTCCGGTTCTTATGTTGGCTGATGCACAGAATTTTTGCCGCCGTTTCCGGCACTGCGCAAAAGAATATTCCTAATATTGTAAACCCTCGAGCAACCTTTTAAGTAGCTGATATTGCTAATAAAATGTGAGCATATTTTTGCTTGATTTTCAGCCCAGGGCATAGTTAACCCTTTGAAAATAGACTATAATTTGAGTAGTTGTTGTCTTTTAACCGGTACTTAATCCTTCTGTACTTGCCCGTGCAGAATTATCCCAGCAGAGGTAAAGCCATGGCCGATACCACCATCATCATTAAAAAACGTCGGCGCATTATTATTGAGCCGAAAGAGCTTAAGGTTAAAGCTCCGGCCGAACCTGTTGAGGTAGGAAAAGTGGACGTTCAAAAACTACATTGTCCCCCAGGAATGCGCGAGGATATTCCGGCAAAATTGCGCGGCAGCGCAAGGCGGAATTACAAGAAAAATACCAGGACCCAGGAAAGGCTCAGCCAATTCTGGCCATTGTTGTTTTCTGAGTACAAGCCGCTGGCCCTCAAGATATCCGAAGCAATGGTGAACGATGCCAGAGAACGTGATTTGCCCATCTCAGAGGTGCAGATTAAGCAATATCTGGTCAGATATACCCAGAGTGCGCGCTATGTCATGTCGGTTGTGGAAGGAACTCACCGTTTCAACCTTAACGGTGAGCCGGTGGATCTTATCAGCGATGAGCACAGGGAGCGCGCCAGGGAAAAGATACTAAAGCTGAGAAAAGCAATGAACTCGAAGTAACATTTCGCTCTAGTTTATGGCCGCTTAGCTCGAGTTTCTTCCCCTGCCCTGACGTATTTCATTAAGTTTAAATCTGTGCTGAAACATGGATATGCCGAATGAACAGCTGATGAATGGCTGGTAACTAACCGTAGCGGTCTAGTTTACAGTGAGGTTCTCGGGTGGATTGATTTCGGTAACGCCAGAGGGGAAGACATATTACTCTTCTGGTCGATAAATGTTATTTCGTCCTGATGACAGATAAGGAATGTGTAATGGATATCGCGCTTTTTCCCGGGCAGAGCCGGCGTCAGTGGGCTGATACAATGATCAATCTGGAAGCCCGTAAGCTTGTGAATACCGCAAATACCGTCGCGGCCATGCACCTCAGTGATTCACTGACCCGTCTGAAATTCGTGGATGAAATAAGACAGGTTGTCATGCAACAGTTTGACGCGGCGAGAAGAGCAAGGAGCGATGAAGAATGCATTGCCTGCCTGAAGAACCTCAGGGCTGAGAATGAGTTCCTGCTTGAACAGTCGCGCATGCTGAAAACCGGTTATGCCCGAATCTACGCTGAAATTCAGTATGTAACAGAGCAGAATAAAATTATCGGATACTTCATATCCGGGATTAAGGTCGTTCTCGCCGGCGTTCAGGCTGTGTTTGGCGGTGTGATGATCGCAACGATGACGCCTGCTGGTATGCTTGCCGGTGCCGTTCTGGTCGGTGATGCCCTTAATACGGTATCACGGGAGGCTGCCCGTCAGTTCCTGAATGAACCTGCTTCAGAGGGGATCCTTGCGGACGGTGCCATGTCCGTAGCGGAGTTTATGGGCTTCAGCCGCGATGTAGGCCTGGGGATCTTTAATGCAACCACGCTTGCAGCCAGCGTTTATGGTGTGTTTGGTCTGACCGGGAAAGCTGAGGCCTGGCGTCTTTTCCGTTATCTTCCCGGAGACTATTACCGCAAGGTGGAAACCATGTCTCCGGGCAAACTGACGATGAAGGTTCTGGGATGGGGGGTCAGTGCAAAGGTGGTACTGGAACTCCTTACCCGTGATGACCGGAATCGCTGATATGTGATCTCATCAGCTTCCATGATTTATAGCCAAGTCTGACCGGCATCACCAGAAGCAGCACAATCAGCAGAAAGACGACGGCAACCACACAGGAGATAAGATGGCTGGCGCTGCCAAAGAACGCGGTGAGCAGGGTTATGATGGCCATCCCGCCGGTGATCCAGGCTACCGACAGGAAATAACCGGCCAGATCCTTCAGAACCTTTTCCTGCGAGTCCCCCGTCGCCTGGTGACGTTTGATTCGCTCGATATCCTTACTGGTGAATCCTGCCGCGATAAGTTCCTGGTTTTTCACTGTCATTCACGTCTCCTTTAACCTGATAAAAAGAATACACTATTTAGACGTCCCGTACCTTCCTGCTTTTGCCCCCTGTCCGGATCGTTGTGCCGTTGCCGTTAAACAATCCATGCTTCCCATTTTTCCTATACTTACCCTTTAACGGCAGGAAACGCTTATGTGTGGACGTTTTTCTCAGTCACAGACCCGCGCTAAATACCTGGCTTATCTGGCCGGTGAGGTTGATGCCGGGTTTTCAGCAGTACCGGAGCCTATCGGACGCTACAACGTGGCGCCGGGGACCCGGGTGCTGTTGATCAGTGAAAGCAATGACCAGCTGCAGCTCGATCCTGTTCTGTGGGGATATTCCCCGCCGTGGTGGCACAAAGCGCCACTGATTAATGCCCGTGCTGAAACAGCAGCTGAGGGACGTATGTTTCGTCCGCTGTGGGAACGCGGCCGCGCCGTTGTGTTTGCTGACGGGTGGTACGAGTGGGAGCGCCAGGGGAACACAAAACAGCCGTATTTTATTTACCGCAGGGACGGTCAGCCCGTGTTCATGGCTGCCATTGGTGCGCGGCCGTTTGGGCTGAGGGATGAAGGGGAAGGGTTTGTTATTGTCACGGCAGCTGCGAACAAAGGGCTTCTCGATATCCACGATCGTCGTCCTCTGGTGCTGACGCCGGATGCCGCCCGGGACTGGCTGCGCGAGAGTCTCAGTGGTGACGAGGCGGGCAGGACAGCCAAACAGGGGGCGGTGCCTGCTGAGGCATTCACCTGGCATCCGGTTTCCCCGGCGGTCGGCAACGTGCGGAATCAGGGAGCGTCTCTGACAGAACCTCTCTCCTGATGCTGGCTCCGCCAGCGCCAGGGTTCTGTCTGACCCGGAACTGACCTGAGCCCGATACCCTGCCGGCGGGCTTCGGCTTCCAGCTGAGCGTAGTCAGTCCGGGCTGGTTTTTCGTGGTACCGGTATACCCAGGCCAGCCCTTTGCGGATCTGCGCGGCATTCACATCCATCGCGCCAAGCCACACGGTGCCCAGCCGCCGCCCGTAGCGATCCGTTTCTTCACCCGTGATGGTTACGTTACGCTGCGCCACCATTGATGTGAGTTCCTGCCTGGACCGCTGGCCAAAGGGCTGGTTCTTTTCCGGCGCATCGATGCCGGCAAGACGAACGCGCGTCAGGCGGTTCCCCGTTTCGCTTCCAGATATGTGGAAGGTCGTCAAAATTGGTCAAAAACCAGGTTAGACCACGGTATGCGACAACGATTGTCCAGATGAAGTGGCCGATGCCGATTAGGGTAAAGATTACAGCAAATACTGCAACTAAAAATGTAGACATAATGTTCTCCTTAATGTCTTGGTTGATGTGCAGGTATTTACTGTTCGCGGGGCGGCCTTTAAGGCCGGTTAGTGAAAAAATAACCGAAAAAAATTCCCTTTCGCCAATTATTGCCATTACAAGCAAGCTCTGTCGTAAATTTTGCCTCTCACGCAATAATCTATTCACCGCAACAATCCGTCGCTTTTTGTGCCATTCATACAATAATCCCTCTTCTCTCTTTATGAGATCCGAAAACTCATTAAACTGGATCTCTCAAAACGAATCGGTTGAGGCCGTAAAGAAATATTGGATACGTGTACGGGGGGAAACTGATACACAGGGTCAACTGGATACTTAGAATTCCTTTATGCCCGGAAGGCTTAATCTGACTGCATAAAGTTGTTTGAACAACCCGTATGGGGCGCTGTGCATTGATTGTGCTGTATTTTCGTTTATAGTAATAAGACTCTGTACCATGCAGAGTATGTGGTCAGCACTAAATATCACGCTGGCTTATTCTGTTCACTAAGGGCTGAGTGCCTGATTTCGAGGATTTACCTGCTGACCATGCGCATTACGCCACCCTGAGTTTTTCCTTCCTCCGCCGTACTGAGCGAGCCTCAGCACGCACGCAATAACATCCCGTCTGCGGATGTGTTTTATCGTATTTAAAACTTATGTCCTCCGGGGCTAACTACATCTGAAAACTGAGAAATTACTATGTTGCTGTCCTCGACGCGTAAGGACTGGCTGGGTAACGTCCGTGGTGACGTGCTGGCTGGTATCGTTGTCGCGCTCGCACTCATTCCAGAAGCGATCGCCTTTTCCATCATTGCCGGTGTTGACCCTCAGGTGGGGCTTTACTCCGCCTTCTGTATCCCGCTGGTTATGGCCTTCTTTGGTGGTCGCCCGGCGATGATATCTTCCTCAACGGGGGCAATGGCGCTCCTGATGGTGACCCTGGTGAAGGATCATGGACTGCAGTACTTACTGGCTGCCTCCGTGCTTACCGGCATATTCCAGCTGATAGCTGGCTATCTTAAGCTCGGCGGCCTCATGCGCTTCGTCTCACGCTCCGTGGTCACCGGCTTCGTTAATGCACTCGCGATCCTGATTTTCATGGCGCAGTTACCTGAGCTCACCAATGTGACCTGGCATGTTTATGCCATGACGGCAGGGGGGCTCGCCATTATTTACCTCTTCCCGTATCTGAATAAAACAATCCCTTCCCCCCTTGTCTGTATCGTGGTACTGACGGCTATTGCCATGTGGCTGCATCTGGATGTGCGTACTGTCGGGGATATGGGGAAACTGCCTGACAGCCTTCCGGTCTTCCTGGTGCCGGACATCCCGCTGAATCTTGATACACTCCTGATTATTCTCCCGTACTCCGCTGGGCTCGCCGTTGTAGGACTCCTGGAATCAATGATGACGGCCACGATCGTGGACGATATGACAGATACCCCCAGTGATAAAAACAGGGAATGCAAGGCACAGGGCATCGCCAATATCTGCACCTCCTTTATCGGGGGGATGGCGGGCTGTGCAATGATTGGTCAGTCCGTTATCAACGTCAAGTCCGGCGGCCGGGGCCGTCTGTCCACCCTCACTGCCGGGGTGGTCCTGCTGTGTATGGTGGTCTTCCTCAGGGACCTGGTCTCGCAAATCCCTATGGCCGCGCTGGTCGCCGTGATGATCATGGTTTCAATTGGTACCTTTTCATGGCGTTCAGTTGTGGATCTTAAAAGCCATCCTGTTTCAACCAGCGTGGTGATGCTGGCAACGGTGGTGGTGGTGGTGGCCACTCATAATCTGGCATTCGGGGTACTCACCGGTGTGCTGATCGCCTCCCTGAATTTCGCCACTAAAGTGGCGCGTTTTCTGGCTGTCTCTTCAGAACTCAGGGAAGAAACCCGGATCTATAAGGTCACCGGGCAGGTGTTCTTTGCCTCTGCCGACCGCTTTATGGCGTATTTTGATTTTCGCGAGGCCGTAGAGAAAGTGGTCATTGATGTGACGCATGCTCATTTCTGGGACATCACGTCAGTCAGCGCTCTGGATAAGGTGGTTATTAAATTCCGCAGAGAAGGAACAGACGTTGAGATCCGAGGGATGAACGAAGCAACCCGTACAATCGTTGATCGCTTTGGTGTTCACGATAAACCCGAAGAAGTCGAAAAACTGATGGGAGGTCATTAATGTCAGAAATTAATGATATGGAAAACACCGTTATTGCCTGCGTGGATGGTTCGTCATCAACACGCTCCGTGTGTGAGTATGCGGCCTGGGTTGCAGGGAAGCTTGACGCGCCTCTTGCCCTGCTGCATGTGCTTGAAAAAAATGAACAACCGGCAGTTTCTGACCTGACGGGGGCTATCGGTATTGACAGCCGGGAGCAACTGACGCAGGAACTTGTCCGGATAGAGGGGGAGCGTAACCGTCTGCTGATGACGCAGGGACGCGCCATTCTTGCCGGATGCGCAGAACTGCTCAGTCAGACTGGTATCCCGGATGTTCAGCAGCTTCAGAAGCATGGCGCACTGGATATCATCCTGGCTGACCTGAAGGGTATTCGTCTGATGGTGCTCGGCCGCCGGGGAGCACAGCACCCGGTTGGCAGCAATCTGGAGAGCATCATCCGCCTGCAGAAAAAGCCGGTAATGATTGTACCTGAAGCTTTTTCTGTCCCTTCCAGAGCCATGTTTGCGTTTGATGGCAGTGAGGAAAGCCGGAGAAACCTGCGTCGACTGACGCTAAGCCCTCTGCTGCAGGGCATGGAGTGTCATATCGTGATGGTTAACGGGGATGCTCATACCCTCGAAGAGGCGAAGCGTAGTCTGCAGAGCGCTGGCATCAGCGCGATATCCCGGTTAGCGGAAGGACGTTCGGTCACGGAGGCACTCTGCGAGTATGCCTCGGACAACGATATGGATCTGATTGTGATGGGGGCATATGGCCATTCTTCCCTGAGACGCTTTTTCATCGGCAGTAACACCACTGCGATGCTCGAACAAACGCGTGTTCCCCTGTTAATGCTCAGATAACTCAGTTCCCGGAGAAAACTCCGGGAACGCCTGGTGCCTGACTGGCACTCCCCCTGAATCTGCAAGAGAAGGCGGAAAGATGCATAACCCCCTTATGATTGATGAAATTCTGGCACTTGCCCGGCTTGCCACCCTGGCATTTGAGAAGCCCTTAAAATATATGGATGACACAGATGCTGAAGTCATTGCCCGTTTTAAAAAAACGATGACCCCTGAGCTTATTGAGCAGATGTGCATCCGGATCCTTGAGCTTGAAGCGAAACGTCAGAGCGCGAACGAATAAATTTTTCAGCCGTCTCATAAGGAGTGAACAAAGGCGGCATAAAGCCTGTCCGTATCCGGAGAGTAAAACACTGTCCTTAACCGGCCCTGAAAAGTGAAGAATCAGCGTCTGTATGTTACCTGCGCTGGGGAGCGCCCGGAGGTGAAGTCATCATCTCCGGGCCAGACCTTTACGCCTCTCACGGCTCCCCTCTGCAGGGTAGATCAGAGCCAGCTTTCGATCAGATCTCTTGACGGTATTCCTCCGGCATGTACAACGATGTCATCTATGACGACTGCCGGTGTCGACATCACTTTGTATTTCATTATTTCAGGTAATGAATCCACTTTTTCAAGCTGAACAGCGACGCCACGCTCATCAGCGACCTGCCGGATAAGCCGGAGGGTTGTTTTGCAACCGGAACACCCTGTACCCAGGATTTTTACATGCTTCATTTTATCATCCTCTTCAGGAAACCAGTGGGAATACCACGTTAAAAACCCAGCCAACCAGTGTGAATGCGGTCAGCAACATCAGCAGCAGGATACAAAGTAATTGCCACTTCATTACTTGTTTAAGCAGAACGAACTCAGGGAAGCTGACGGCCACAGTGCTCATGCAAAAAGCCAGTGCTGTACCCACTGGCAGGCCGTTGGTTATCAGGCTTTCCATTACGGGGATGACACCGGTCGCATTGGAATAGAGTGGAATGCCAGCCAGTACGGCGACAGGAACGGTCCACCACTGACCGGCACCAAGATGCAACGCGATCCATCCGTCCGGCACAAATCCATGGAGCGCCGCACCAATCCCGACCCCGAGAATGACCCAGAACCAGACTCGTTTAAAAATGGTGAGCGTTTCATCTTTAGCAAAGGCATGTCGCCTTGAGAGAGACATGTGCTGTGTCCCGGCGGAGAGGCGGATCCCATCAGTTGGATGTTGCTGCCCGTCCCTGAGGGCGTCAGCAGCAAAGTCGGCTAACCATCGTTCTCCCTTAATATGATCAAGAAAAGCCCCGCCAGCTATACCAACAGCCATTCCGACAACAATATAAACAAGTGTGAACTTCCATCCGAGCAGGCTGACCAGAAGCAGGACGGCGACTTCATTGATCAGCGGGGAAGTGATAAGAAAGGCCATGGTGATCCCGAGCGGTATACCCGCTGATGTAAATCCCAGAAATACAGGGATACTCGAGCAGGAGCAGAACGGGGTAATGGCACCAAAGCAGGAGCCCAGAAAATATCCTGCCCCCCGGTGCTTACCCGCGAGATAATCTCTGACCCTACCGACGTCCAGCGAGGCCCGCAATATAGCCACGAAGTAGATTAAGACCAGCAACAGAACGAAAATCTTGCTCACGTCTTCGACAAAAAAATGGAGAGCGTCCCCGAGTTTGGTTGACGGAATGAGATTAAGCCTTTCATAGACCAGCCAGGTGGCAAAATCACTGAAAATCTGGAACATAACGGACAGGCCTCACGATGGTTGTTTCCACGGAAGACGCTGTTTGACAGAAAAGGATGCTGATTTTTACGATTTCGCGGGAAAGATTTACCTGAGCAGCGGCTCGCCTCATTCTCTGTTCTGATAACGTCATCACCACAGCAATCAACGGATGAAATGCCGCAGAAACAGGTTCCCTGCATGTCCTGAGGTCTTCACCGGGGAGTAAAACAACATACCCGACCGGACTCGTCCAGTCTGACCTGGCATTCAGTGGAGAGTTTCTGATGCAATCTTGCTCTGGCCCGTAATAATCGCGATTTGGTTGCAGCAAGCGTGAGACCCTTTCGGTCAGCAAAATCAGCCTGTTTCATCCCTTCCAGATCGCAGAGTATAAGGATATTCCGATCCGCTTCTGTCATTTTATTGAGTATCCGGGGCAGACATTCGGCGAGTGAGTCGACTGTTTCTGTGACGTTATCCGGTATACATATACCCTCATGGAGCGGCTGGTATGCGCGCCGCCGGCGGTTTTTATCAATGACAAGATGGCGGGCAACTTCAAACAGCCAGGCTCTGGTATTCACGATGGCACAGAATTTCCGCTGTTGCCGTACTGCCCTGAGAAAGATCTCCTGTATCAGATCATCGGTATCAGCCTGATTACGCGTTTGTCTGAGTAACCAGCAATAAAGTTCGTGTTCGTGCAGCTTCCATGCCTTCATCAGGCAAGGCAGTGAGTCTGTCTGTTGCACCATTAAAGCGTTCCCCTGATATCTCCGTAATTGCTGTCGGGTCGCCGACGGGCCTCACGGCAGAGTGAGGTGGACCCGGGGCCCTGACGATGTGACAGGCTGACAGCATCCGGCCAGACCTTTCATTTTCGCCGCATCTGTCCTGTTGCGGGGCGTGTGGCCTTCCGCTCTGTCTCTTCCGGCAGAGGATCATGCACAATACCATCCATTTCTGCGCATACGATCCCGGATAACGCGTCAAAAACGCGTTCCGGGATCAGCCTGAATAACCAGCCTGTGACGTTTTCGATACGCATGGTAACCTCCACTGCTCTGTCTCATGATTATAGTCTTTCATATTCATAAAATCGAATATGTTATTGACATCAATCCCATGAAGTCTAAGATGAAACCGAACGACACCACGGAGTATTTATGCCCCCGATTACCGCGCTTCAGCTTTTCAAGAATCTCTCGGACGAAACTCGCCTGAAAATTGTTCTGTTACTCAGGGCATCAGGAGAACTCTGTGTTTGTGAGCTCTGCGGAACGCTTGAGGAATCTCAGCCCAAAATATCCCGCCATCTCTCCATGCTGCGGGAAAGTGGACTGCTTGTTGACCGCCGGGAGGGGAAATGGATCCACTACCGGCTTTCTGCGCATATGCCAGCCTGGGCGGCAGCCGTCATTGAGCAGGCTTATTTAAGCCAGAAGGAGGACATTTCGCTTCTGGCCGGGCGGATAGCCCGTAACAGCGCGACAACCGGTGGCAGAGCGGTTTGTCTTTAACACATTCTAAAAATTTACCCATACATATATGTTTTTACGAATTTATATGGTGATGTTATGAACATTCTTTTTCTGTGTACCGGTAATTCCTGCCGATCCATCCTGGCCGAAGCGACATTTAACGCGCTTTCACCAGCAGCACATCATGCCTACAGCGCTGGCAGCCAGCCAAAAGGAGAAATCCATCCCCGCTCTCTTGCCCTGCTCAGGAAGAAAGGGATACCTGCGGAGGGGTATTACAGCAAATCGTGGGACAACGTCCCGGTAACCCCGGATGTGGTGATCACGGTGTGCGGGAATGCGGCGGGTGAAGCCTGTCCTGCGTATCTCGCTCCGGCGGTCAGGGCACACTGGGGAGTCGAGGACCCCGATAAGGCGACCGGAAGTGAAGAAGAGATAGATGCTGCGTTCGAACAGGCCTGGCATATTCTTCGTCGCCGGATTGAAGCCTTTCTGTTGCTTGCGCCATCGGTCCTGTCCGGTCCTGAAGAGCGTCTTCAGGCTGAGCTGAACCGGATCGGTGAAACCATTTTTTAACTGAAACCTGAGGGAATAGAGAATGAAAACACTGTCAGTGTACGACCCGGCACTTTGCTGCAGTTCTGGCGTGTGTGGGACGGAAGTGGACCAGGCTTTAGTGTCATTTTCCGCAGACGTCACATGGCTGAAACAGCAGGGTGTGCCGGTGGAACGCTTTAACCTGTCGCAGCAGCCTCTGGCATTTGCCGAGAATCCGTCAGTCAAAGCCTTTCTTGAGCGCTCCGGGGCTGAAAGCCTGCCGTTAATTCTGCTGGATGGTGAATTTGTCCTGTCCGGTCGCTACCCGACACGGCAGGATCTGGCTCGCTGGTTTGAGATTAATCAGGAGAAAACAGGCGTGGCACCGGAGAAAAGCTGCTGTGGTGGCAAAACGTCATGTTGCTGAACCAGCCGGACAGGAGATTATGATGAATTATCTCAACGCGATCCCGAAATTTCTCTTTTTTACAGGGAAAGGGGGGGTCGGGAAAACCTCGCTTTCCTGCGCAACGGCTATTCACCTTGCTGATGACGGTAAACGCATTCTGCTGGTCAGTACCGACCCCGCGTCCAATGTAGGCCAGGTTTTCGGGCAGCAGATTGGTAATACCCTGACGTCCATCACGGCTGTCCCCGGACTCACCGCACTGGAAATCGATCCGCAGGCGGCAGCGCAACAGTATCGTGCCCGTATTGTTGATCCGGTTAAGGGAGTCTTGCCTGACGAGGTGGTCCGCAGCATTGAAGAACAGTTATCCGGTGCCTGCACAACAGAAATTGCCGCTTTTGATGAGTTTACCGGTCTGCTGACCGATGACGTGTTACTGAATGATTTTGACCATGTGATTTTTGATACTGCCCCTACAGGACACACCATTCGCCTGCTACAGCTGCCGGGTGCCTGGAGCAGTTTTATCGAGACAAATCCTGATGGTGCATCCTGCCTTGGTCCGCTGGCCGGGCTGGAAAAACAACGGGAGCGCTACGCGCATGCCCTGTCGGTACTGGCAGACGGGGAAAAGACGCGGTTAATCCTGGTGGCCCGCGCGCAACAGTCAACGCTGGCTGAGGTTGCCCGCACGCATGATGAACTGTTGCATGTCGGTCTGAAGCACCAGTACCTGGTCATAAACGGGCTCATGCCTGCCGGAGAAGCCTCACAGGACAGTCTGGCCAGCGCACTGTATCAGCGTGAACAACGTATTCTTTCCCGCATGCCGCAGGTGCTGGCATCGCTTCCGACGGACAGGTTAAGTCTTCAGCAGGAAAATCTGGTTGGCGTGACGGCGCTTCGCCGCCTGCTGACGGGAAAAAATAAGCCATGCTCACTGCCTGCAGTGAAATCCGTGTCAGAGCCTCTCTCTGTACCGTCCCTGGAAATGCTGATTGAGGATATTGCCCGTGACGGACATGGTCTGGTGATGTTGATGGGAAAGGGGGGCGTGGGTAAAACAACGCTAGCCGCCGCGGTAGCCGTAGCCCTCGCAGACAAAGGATTTGATGTCCATCTCACCACATCGGATCCCGCTGCGCACCTTGAAAGCACGCTTAACGGACAATTGCCTCATCTCCAGGTCAGCCGTATCGATCCGCATACCGAGACAGCCCGCTACCGGGAACATGTTCTTGCCACCAAAGGAAAGGATCTGGACCCACAGGGACGGGCGCTGCTGGAGGAAGATTTACGCTCCCCCTGCACGGAGGAAATCGCCGTATTCCAGGCATTTTCCCGGGTGATCCGGGAAGCCGGGAAGCGTTTTGTGGTCATGGATACCGCCCCTACCGGCCACACCCTGTTACTGCTGGATGCCACGGGAGCCTACCATCGGGAAGTGGTTAAACGAATGGGTGAAAAAGGGCATTATCTGACGCCAATGATGCAGTTACAGGATCCTGAGCGAACAAAAATATTGCTCGTAACGCTGCCTGAAACCACCCCTGTTCTCGAGGCTGCCGGCTTACAGGAGGATTTACGCAGGGCCGGTATTGAACCCTGGGCATGGCTCATCAATAACAGCCTGGTTGCGACAGAAACAACATCCCCCCTGTTGCTCACGAGAGCCGCACACGAAGCTGCTCAGATCGATAAGGTCAGGACGGAGCTGGCATCACGCATGGCGCTGATCCCTCTCCAGCAGGAAGAGCCAACAGGTACTGAACAGCTCAAACGTCTTACCCGTCAGGCTGGAAAATAATAAATACGGGCAGGAAGGGTCCTGCCCGACAGGAGGCTTTATGTGGCTGGCTGCAGCTATTTTTATTCTGACCATTGTACTGGTCATCTGGCAACCCCGGGGACTGGGAATAGGCTGGAGCGCGATGCTCGGGGCCTTACTTGCACTGATTACTGGTGTGGTTCACCCCGGTGATATTCCGACCGTCTGGCATATCGTCTGGAATGCGACAGCTGCATTCATTGCGGTCATCATTATCAGTCTGTTACTCGACGAATCAGGGTTCTTTGAATGGGCAGCCCTGCACGTCGCACGCTGGGGAAATGGCCGTGGACGATGGCTGTTTACCTGGATTATTTTACTGGGTGCTGCGGTCGCGGCGCTGTTTGCCAACGACGGTGCAGCGCTCATCCTGACGCCTATCGTTATCGCCATGTTGCTCGCACTGGGGTTCAGTAAAGGCACCACGCTGGCGTTCGTCATGGCGGCAGGATTTATCGCGGACTCCGCCAGCCTGCCGCTCATCGTTTCGAACCTGGTGAACATTGTCTCTGCAGATTTCTTTAAGCTCGGGTTCAATGAATATGCATCTGTTATGGTGCCGGTTGATATCGCAGCCATTATTGCCACCCTGGTGATGCTGCATCTGTATTTCCGGAAAGATATTCCCGCAACCTATGAAATTTCGCGCCTCAAAACGCCGGAAGAGGCTATCCGTGATCGGAGTACCTTCCGGACAGGCTGGGGGGTTCTGGCTCTTTTGCTGCTTGGATTCTTTGGCCTGGAACCCCTGGGGATCCCCGTCAGTGCGGTTGCCGCCGTCGGTGCTCTCGTCCTGTTTCTGGTCGCCAAAAAAGGACATGCGATTAATACCGGAAAGGTGCTTCGCGGAGCCCCCTGGCAGATTGTGATTTTCTCCCTGGGTATGTATCTGGTGGTCTACGGGCTGCGTAATGCCGGACTGACTGACTACCTGTCAGCTGTGCTTAATCAGTTTGCCAGCCAGGGGTTGTGGGTGGCCACGCTGGGCACGGGCTTCCTGACCGCCTTCCTCTCCTCGATCATGAATAACATGCCAACCGTCCTGGTGGGGGCACTGTCTATTGATGGCAGTACCGCGACCGGGGTGATTAAAGAGGCCATGATTTACGCCAATGTTATTGGCAGCGACCTGGGGCCCAAAATCACCCCGATAGGCAGTCTGGCCACCCTGCTGTGGCTACATGTGCTGGCGCAGAAAGATATCCGGATCTCCTGGGGATATTACTTCCGGGTCGGCATTGTAATGACCCTGCCCGTGCTGTTTGTAACGCTGGTAGCCCTGGTATTACGTTTATCCATTTCGTTGTGATTAACCTGGCACCGGTCGTCACGGACCTGTGCCTGTCAAACCTGAAGAGAGTGATTTATGAGCGCAATTACGATTTATCATAACCCGGCCTGCGGTACGTCCCGTAATACCCTCGAGTTGATCCGCAACAGTGGTGTGGAGCCCACGGTCATTTTATACCTGGAGACGCCGCCAGCGCGTGCTGAGCTGGTCAGGCTCATTGCTGATATGGGGATCAGCGTGCGTGCCCTGCTGCGAAAAAATGTGGAGCCTTATGAGCAACTGGGTCTGGCAGAGGACAAATGGAGCGACGATGAGCTGATTGATTTTATGCTGCAGCATCCCATCCTGATCAATCGTCCTGTTGTGGTCACCCCTCTGGGTACCCGGCTGTGCCGCCCGTCTGAAGTGGTGCTGGATATTCTGCCGGACGCACAAAAGGGAGCGTTCAGCAAAGAGGACGGCGAACAGGTGATTGATGCCCAGGGACAGCGTGTCGTGAAGTAACCCAGCGGTCGGGCTGTCAGTACCTGAGCGGCCCGATCATACCTTTCCGGCCTGACAGAAGGTAAGCCACGATGATAAGTAAAACATACAATGTCCTGTTCCTGTGCTCCGGGAATTCGGCACGAAGCCTGTTTGCAGAAGTGCTGATGAACCAGCTCGGCGGGGGAACATTCCGGGCATTCAGCGCCGGTACTCAACCAGCCAGTTCACCTCACCCGCTGACGCTCAGGGTGCTTAATGATCAGGGATTCAGTACTGAATCCCTGAAAAGCAAACACCTGCAAAACTTTCAGCATCCGGATGCACCGCAAATGGATTTCATTTTTACGCTCTGTGACCAGATGGCGGGAGAAGGATGTCCGGTGTTCCCGGGTGGCCCCATAACGGCTCACTGGGGGTTCAGGGATCCGGCTTCCGCAGAGGGTACCGATAAGGAGAAGTACCACGCCTTTGTGGAGGTTGAAAAACAGATAGCCACGCGCATCCGGCTTTTTCTGAGCCTTCCCCTGGATAAAATCGACCGGCTTTCATTACAGCATCAGCTGCAGGCAATGGGTAATACCGGATCTGACGAACATTAATCCGGTACCGCCCGGCCCCCTTTCTTACAAATCCTGACTGTGCCCTGAAAACGTTATCCCGGCTGATACAGACAGCACGGATAAGGTAACGGCATAACGTTGAAGATTAATAAACTAATAGCACGGAGTCTGTATTGATGTTTCACCCGTTTGATATTCTCACCCTGGACAATGGCGCCAGGCTGATATTTACTCCCTGCCCGGGAACCAGAGGGGTGTCCCTTGCTGATTCATTAAAATCCTTAAAAGAAGCCGGCGCACAGGCTGTAATCACCATGATGACGCTGGCTGAACTCAGTGAAAATGAGGCTGATGCCCTCCCTTCACTGTGCGCTAACCTTTATATGGACTGGTTTCACCTCCCCGTAGAAGACAGCTGTGCACCTGAAGCCCCATTTGAACAGGCATTTGCCCGGGAAAAAACGAATCTGCTGGCGATCGTCAGGTCCGGCGGAACGATGGTTATCCATTGTCATGGTGGTTCTGGCCGGACAGGGATGATGGCCGCTATCCTGATGCTCGAGTCAGGGTATCTGCCTGCTCAGGTGAAAAAACAGGTTCAGCAAATCAGGCCAAAATCACTGACTTCGCCGGTGCAGGTCAGTTATCTTAACAGGCGATACGGCTACCAGTAACAACGCTGTAATGGTCAGACTGTTCTGCCAGTCGAAACGTATCCGTCAGGGGCAAACCTGTCCCCTGATGGTCCGGTGGTGTGATATGTGTCTTTCAGATGCCCGGGAAGCCGGACACTGCGCTTTGTTCCGGCGTCAAGATCCCTGGCGGTACGCCAGTGCCCCCTCTCTTTTCCTGATTAATATTTCCATAATTCCAGAAATATAGTTTACAGTCATGATTGTTTGTATTACTCTTTCTGAATATTCGATATATCCGGAAGTACAGGAGGGTTATATGTCCGCAGAACTGCAGGATGTCGCCAGCATGTTTGCCTTGCTCGCCGTCGAACTGTCGGCTTTATTTTTACTTATCAGTTTGCTGGTTGGTGTACTGCAAAGGCATGTTCCGCCGGCTCGTATCGAGGCATTGCTCAGTGCCGGCCGCTTCAGAAGTTATTTTCTGGCGGCGGGCCTGGGGGCCATCACGCCGTTTTGCAGTTGCTCAACCATTCCGGTGCTGAAGGGACTCATCCGCGCCCGCGCCGGATTTGGCCCGATGATGGTGTTTCTCTTTGCATCTCCTCTACTGAACCCGGTCATTATTGCCCTGATGGCTGCGACATTTGGGTTAAGCCTGACGCTGATTTATGCCGGCGCCGCGCTTCTGGTATCACTTATCGCGGGATGGTTACTGCAGATTATGGGGTTTGATAAATACATACGCAGCGGGGTGTATGAGGGGGAGGCTCCCTGCCAGACGGTTGAACGCGGCAGTCATGTGGGCAGTGAACTCCCCTGCTGTGGCGAACGCCTGTCCGTAATCCGTTCCCGTCAGGCTGACATGACGGCAACTGTACCGGAGAATTGTTGTAAACCGCAGTCTGACGTTAATGCCTTCCCCCGCCGTTACGGCGGCTTATGGCGTGATACCTGGGCTGACTTCAGAGGTGTTTTACCCTACCTGATCGCCGGGATAGCTATCGGAAGTATAATTTATGGTTACCTGCCCACGACGTTACTTGAACGGTATGCCGGACCGGCAAATCCTTTTGCCATTCCTGTTGCGGCAATTATTGGTGTGCCCCTTTATATCCGGGCTGAAGCGGTTATTCCTCTGGCGGCTGCATTACTGGCCAAAGGGGTGGGGGCCGGTACGGTTCTGGCCCTTATCATCGGCAGTGCAGGTGCCAGCCTGACAGAACTGATCCTGTTGCGCGCCCTTTTCAGGTTCAGGCTAGTGGCAGCATTCGTGCTGGTCATTATTTCGATGGCGATAATGGCAGGCTACACAGCTTATCTCTTTTTCTGAACAGCCGATAAATATGTCCCCTGGACATTACTGCTGTCAGATTCGCAGGTTTGCTATATCTAAAAATTCCATTATTCTGGAAATACAGATTTCAGGAGGTGTTATGGATATTGTTAAGGCGGCAGATGCGCTGAAGGAGCTGGGTCATCCGACCCGGCTCGGCATCTTCAAGGAACTGGTTAAATTTGGATATACAGGCTTGCCTGTCGGGGAGTTACAGAAGCGTCTCGATATCCCGGCGTCGACGCTAAGCCATCACCTGTCGGCGCTGTTGTCTGTGGGGCTTATACGCCAGGAAAGGCAGGGACGCACCCTGTACTGCCAGCCACAGTATGAGCAACTGAGCCAGATCGTCGGATTTTTGCTGGATGAGTGTTGCATGGGCAGCGCAGCCAGTGTTTCAACAGTTACATCAACCCGTGAGTAAAGCCTGCAATGAACAAACTGAATGACAGCCTGCCAAATATTATCCCTGACATTTTCAGCGTGCCGGACTTCACAGATTACCCCGTATCCGGGATGCCAGGGCATGCACCGCGTATTTTGATGCTGTATGGATCTGTACGTGAACGTTCTTACAGCCGCCTGGCTACGGAGGAAGGCGCACGCCTGCTCACCGCCATGGGGGCTGAAGTCCGTATTTTTAATCCGTCAGGGCTTCCCCTGCCAGATGATGCTCCGGATACTCACCCGAAAGTTGCCGAGCTCCGTGAACTGGTGCGATGGTCGGAAGGAATGGTGTGGTGTTCCCCTGAACGTCATGGGGCAATGACCGGGATTATGAAAACACAGATAGACTGGATCCCACTGAGCGAAGGTGCTGTTCGCCCTTCTCAGGGGAAAACACTGGCAGTGATGCAGGTCAGCGGTGGCTCCCAGTCCTTTAATGCGGTAAACCAGATGCGTATTCTTGGCCGCTGGATGCGAATGATCACCATCCCGAATCAGTCATCAGTCGCCAAAGCCTGGCAGGAATTTGATGAAGAAGGCAGGATGAAGCCCTCAGCCTATTACGACAGGATCGTGGATGTGATGGAAGAGCTGATGAAGTTTACGTTGCTTACCCGGGGAAGAACAGCCTGCCTGGTGGACCGCTACAGTGAACGTAAGGAAAGTGCAGAGGCACTTTCTGCGAGAGTTAATCAGCGCAGTATTTAGTATCTCAGGGTACCTGCGGTGTCAGCGTCAGGAGCCCACTGAGGAGGGTTTCTGTAAACCCACCTCTGTCTGAGTAGCTGAATGTCTGCCCAGGTAAATGTCACGGGCTGCGATTGTCTTTAGCCGGATTACCGGCATTGCCTCCGGAGCCCTTCACCGGCGCAGCTGTTCTCAGGGTACACCATTAATTAAGTGCCTGATTCTGCCTGGTACCTGAGAATCATATAAGACACGTTATCAGATAAAAACCCGCCGCGGTCATCAGCAGCGATCCCATCACGTGCACCAGTACGGAGGTGAAAGCCCACGTGTAATTTCCTGCCTGCAGCAGGGTGAAAACCTCGACAGAGAATGTTGAAAAGGTAGTCAGCCCCCCACACAGACCGGTGACGATCAGCAGTTTCCAGGCCGGATCCACGTGAGGATGACGAATGAAATATGCCATTGCGCCACCAATAATAAATGCTCCCATCAAATTCACTACCAGGGTTCCGGGTGGAAGAGACGGGAAAAAACTGTTGAGTTTCATCCCCAAAAACCAACGGATAATACATCCCGCGGCCCCACCAATCATAATTGCTGCCAGCTGACTCAATGCTGCGTTCCCCACCTAAGGAAAAGAAAATAAGGCGTATACCGGGCTCATCCGGTATACGCTGCTCTGATGCCCGTGATATGCCCGTCAGAGATGACGAACAAAGGCGCTTATACCTGCATACCGGGCTTCGTTGCCCAGTTCCTGCTCGATGCGCATAAGCTGATTGTATTTTTCAATTCGTTCTCCGCGGCAGGGGGCGCCGGTTTTAAGGTGTCCCGCACGCAGCGCCACCGTCATATCGGCGATAAACGTGTCCATGGTTTCACCGCTGCGGTGCGAAATAAAAGCCCCCCATCCGTTTTCATGACACAGTGAAACTGCGTCAAATGTCTCGCTGAGCGTGCCTATCTGATTCAGTTTTATGAGGGCTGCGCTGGCAAGGTTTTCTTCAATGCCACGGCGGATATACTTCACATTGGTCACGAACAGGTCGTCGCCGACCAGTTCAGCACGCCCGCCCAGTTTGTCATGCAGATATTTCCAGCCAGCCCAGTCATCCTCTGCGAGTCCGTCTTCAAGCAGAATTACGGGAAACTGGTTCATCAGTTCCCTGTAATAATCCGTCATCTCTTCAGCACTCAGGGCGCTGTGTTCGGTGCGAAGATGATATTTCCCGTCACGATAAAATTCGCTGGAAGCCGGGTCCATACAGATACTGATGTCTTCCCCCGGACGGTAACCGGCTTTTTCAATGGCCTGAACGATGAATTCCAGAGGCTCTCTGTTTGAGGAGACGGCCGGGGCAAATCCGCCTTCATCCCCCACCGCGGCGGAGAGATCCCTCGACACAAGGATCTGACGCAGGGCCTGATAGACTTCACTGCCCTGACGAACCGCCTCAGTGAGCGTTGATGCACCGTGCGGTGCTATCATGAACTCCTGAAAGTCAGCGCCCTGACCCCGGGCATGAACGCCACCGTTAATAATATTCATGCACGGAACAGGCAGAAGACTGGCATTAAGTCCCCCAAGATAGCGGTACAGCGGCTGACGGGTGACCTGTGCAGCCAGTCTGGCTACTGCCAGCGATACACCCAGAATGGCATTGGCACCGAGCCGGCTTTTGTTCTCCGTGCCGTCAAGCTCCCGCATACTATTATCCAGCCGCCGCTGCTCCCGCACATCAGTTCCCCTGATGGCATCACAGATTTCTGTATTGACGGCCTTAACAGCATCAAGCACCCCTTTGCCACCAAAACGTTCCGGGTCACCATCGCGGCGCTCAGTTGCCTCCCGCGAACCGGTACTGGCCCCGGAGGGCACTGATGCACGAGCCATCAACCCGTCAGAAGTCCAGGCATCCACCTCCACAGTGGGGTTACCGCGGGAATCAAGTATTTCGCGAGCGGTGACTTTTTCCAGTATAAAATTCATGGCAATCTCCTGTAACTCAGTCGTAAATGTGTTTAATCAGAACATCCACGTTCAGGTGGTTAACGTATTCAGCTGAACGTGAGGTCAGCGTGCCCATAAACCGGTTACGGTGTCCTGCAATCACAAGATCGACACCGGTGTCGGTGATGCATTTCTGTATATCCTCGAAACGCCGCATGGTAACCAGCTCACGGGCATCAACGTGCTCATCCACCGAGGATGTCAGCTCACTGAGCAGCGCCTTCGCCTGGACAACATCCCTGGAGACGGCATCGTCCATCAGGCTGTCCGAGACATAGTTCATCTCCCGGTAGTCGTTACAGATGTGGGCAAGCGTGATTTTCATCTCAAGCAGACGGGACAGAGTCGCCGCCAGTGCGAGAAGGGGAACGCCATCCTCTTTCCCCTGAACCAGAACAAGTGCGTGAGTATAGATTTTCATGGCTGTCTACGGCGTTGCCTGAGGAAATGCTCGAGCCAGGGCAGAAGCTGTTTCTTGCGGCTGACCATGCCCGGTAAGGAGCATGAAGTGGCATTACTGCTCTCCGGTCCGGCGAAATAGAGTGTTGAAAAACATTTACTGATATCGGTTACCATCAGCACGATCAGCCCGGCGCCAGTATTTACCGCCATCTGCGCCATCGTATTGCGCAGTTCATCCAGCAAAGGAGCGACCTGATCAGCTGAGCTCACCTCCAGTTGGGCAATACGCACATCTGTGTCCGCAATCGAAAAGGTCTTAAGATCTTTATTCAGAAGCTGCCTGGCCGTCTGTCCGGTGATATCAGTTTTAGCGGCCAGAAGACCGTGAACAAAAGCTTTTCGTTTTATTCCCGACAGCACGAAAAGTTCAGTGGCGGTGCGAATATCGTCTGCAGTTGTGGTGGGTGAGCGCAGGTTTACCGTGTCGCTGAGCAGCGCACCAAGAAGCAGGATGCCGTGAGTCGGGGGCATGGTGCGGCGCATTTCTGCATCCATCAGCGACCAGAGTACCGTCGCACTGCTGCCTGCCGGTTTTATCCAGACCTCCGGCGGCAGTAACGTGATCAGTCCCCCCAGCCGGTGATGATCGATAATCCCGATGACATTACTCTCAGGAAGGTCAGCAGGCCCCTGCGCCGGTTCGGTAAAATCGACCAGCCATACCCGTTCCCCTTTCAGGGGGAAATCGAGAAGGGGTGGCAGGGGGAGACCGGCTGTTTCAAAAATATAGCGGGTTTCCGGGTTCGCTTCACCGGTCCTCCACGCACGGGAAGGACGGCCCTGTCTGGAAAGCCAGTCAGCTGTGACAGCGGCGGTACAGATGGCATCACTGTCCGGATTGAGGTGACCAAAAACATTAATCAACGATGTATCCCCGTTAAGGGAAGTATACAGGCCGGAAGGATTTACGGACGGCCTGACATACCTCCTGAAATTCAAGAGTCATATCAGGCGTCATCAGCCCCGGACGGGGCGGTTGGGAAAGGTGGAACGCCATCACCTTGACACCAGTATAAGTCAGAAAAAAGACTCTGTCAGTCAGCATTTTTCTGCATAACTGACACCTTGGACCAACGACATATTTGGTGGGCTCCACTTTGTCCGGAACATCAGATTATGGCCAGATGGCGCTCGCTGTACGCTTACCCATTTCGCACGTTTCACGTCAGGCCCCCAAAAATACCAGAACAGAATAACGGGATGACGAATCTTGCATGAAGGTTATCGGGTGACATTTTTCAAAGAAAAAATGGTCTCTGTGGCTTATTATTCCTGGAATTTCTTATGGATAATGCAGGATAACTATGTTTGGAAAACTCCTCACAAGTGTCTCATGGCAGGTCAGGGCTGAGTTGCGCCGTAGCCTGAAATCGAACCAGGATTACAAAAAACTCACATGGAACCCGATAGAAAGAGTTCTGGTTTCCTGCTCCACCCATTACATTCGGGCTATGCTTTTTCTCTGGTTCGCGGCCGTCGGTGCTGTTGGTGTGGCGGAATACTTTCGCCCTGTATTGCATCCGTTCGCTCTTCAGCATCTAAAGGGGATTACTCTCCTTTCAGGATGGATGTCTAATTTACTGGGTAGCCAGTTGACTATTATCGGTATTGTTTTTCCACTGGTCGTGGGTCTTATTAGTGTTCTGTTTCAAAAAAAATCAGCAAGGATCCATATCCAGTCAGCGTATCAACTTCACTCCGGATATATGTTTGCTGGCCTGAGTGGTCTGTCTCTTGCCGCATTTATTGTATTAGGCGGTATGACGTTATCAATTGGTGACAGATATCTTAATACAGCTTTCGCCGTTACCGCATTTGTGTGGATGTTTTTCAATATTTTTCTGTCTATCTGGTTCTTTGTTTCCAGCCTGAGTGTTCTGGATGAGAATAAGCGCGATCGTCTTATGAATAAATATTTCTTGTCACAGGTGGTGGATGGTTACATTCAAAGTGCATGCATTGTGGCGAGGCTGCGATATCCGGGGGTTCACATCGGTGAGGTTTGTCCCGGTAGAATTAAAATACTTCCTTATTCAATATCTGAAGAGGAAGAAATGACTCATTTGAAATTTCATGTCAGTAAAACTGATGTTGTTAAAGATATCTATATTAAGCCACTTTTATTCCTGCTGAGAAGGCTAAAAGCAGTGGATGGACAGAATGCTGAAATTATCATTTTGCCCTCTTTCGGTGTTCGTTCCGGTGAACTGATTTTATTGTCATTGAAAGGTGTCATACCTGTTTCAGGAGTATGGCGGTGGTTATTGAGGCGTTGCTTTATGACAGGGGCTTCTGAGAACAAAAGGGATCTGGATGATATTACTTTTGATTTCTTTGGTGAGGCTTACGATGCACTTAACGATAAAAACATCAGTGTATTCAGGACTGGTGTTGAACGATTAACGGATACCTATACATCTATTAAAAGAAGTTACAATTACGGGAGCGACAGAAATTATCTGGATGAAGTGAAAGAATCAGGTTTTAGCCATGCATTCAGTGATTCATTCCATTATGAATTGAGAAAATTTTTTCGTGAAACCGTAAAGTCAACAGAATATTCTGGCGAATATTTCCGTGAATCTATGGCTATTCCATTACATGTGTACAGAAAAACACAGAGCTCTCGTTTTACTGATTTCAGACAATTTATACTTTCGCTTTTCAGGGTATGGCATGTGTTAAACGAGTGGAAAGCGGGACTGGGGGGGCCTCTGTCGGCCAGCCAGGAGCAGACTCACCAGGCGCTTATCCGTGATTTTATCGGCCTGTGGGAGGGCTGGAGTATGGGCAGGATCATTGGCAGCCCCGGGAGTGAAGATTCTCCCGGTCGTCTGATGTATCATCTGCATAACACCGCCAGGCTGCTTATCCCGTCAGTGGTTGCCGATAATGCTTCTTCCGTGCGATATGCTCATGACGTTCTCTGTCTCTGGTTTAACCAGCGCCGATTTTCACGGTACTGGGAGGAAGAGTACCGCTGGCACAGTTTCTTCCTGACTCCGGATTATCTGTCTCTGGAGGAAACAGATCCGCAGTGGGACATGTTACTCAGGGGAAGCCCCTATAAAAAGAATGCGGCCTTATCCATTATATTTGCCAATGCCTTATCTGATTTGCGACTGTTAATGGCAGGCTATCTTATCGCGCATTTCGAACCGCAGGAAAATGTAAGCTTAGCTGATCTTGTTAATCATCTCATTATGTCTGAACTATATGAAAAAAGAGACGCTCACGATACGCTGACGCCTGCATTCAGATATTCTGTCGATATCATTGATATGATACTGAGAATTGAGAACGGTAATCTTCATGCGAATACAAACTGGCACAGTGAGTTATCAGAAACCATTGAGGTCATGAACTCTTATAATGAGAGGCCTTACATTCCCGGGCGGGTGTATACAGGAGTAAATGAGGATGTTGGGAGCCTCTACGGAGCGTTTTCTTTGCTGGCTATAAAGCTCGCGAGATCAGCTGAACAGGTTACGCAGCGTGTTAGTGAGGCTCTGGTTGGCGGTATATTTTCCTATTCCAGTAAGATCCGAATAATATCTGTTCTTCAGCGACTGAAGCGGGATCCATCAGTCCCTTATGAAGGCTATATCATTTCAGAAGTGGAGTATGCAACGAATGTGGTGTTCTTTAATAATGTTCTGGATAAATATATTGAAGTCTTCAGTCGTAGCAAATCAGCAGATATTGTTGCTGCCGAAGTAGATCTTGAACGTCTCAGAAACACCGATAATCGTCTGACAAAGGAACTTCCGGGAGCATTGTCTGAAGATACTTTACTTAAAAACTTCACATTGTCTCAAAATTCTGAATGTGATCGCAACTGGCTGGTGAGATACATTCCTGTTGGTGTTTCCAGGGATTATGTTGCCAGGGAAATTAATCAGAATGTCTACGGAGATTTCCCCGCGATATCAGAAGTGAAGAGAAATATTCTTCACAGACTTCATTATTTACTGTGGAAATCTCAGGCTAAATTAACGATTGAGGTCAATAAACTCGATACGCTGTTAATGGAAGTAGTGCAACGGTCCGCTGATAAGAAAAATTACATTCTGGTGGTTTATGGTTCCCGCTTTAGCGAAGAACTGAGGGAGCTGGTCCATCAGCCGGAAAGGCATGATACGTTTAGCCTACATGTTGATGTGCACGCCAGAGATATCCGTTCTCTGCCCTTCAGGGTCAATAACTGTCTTATTTACCTTGTTCTCAATTCCGAACAGGAATTTTCGCTTATGGTCAGTACTGAATCGTTTGGTGAACTCAGGCTGTTCAGGTATCCGGATGGAACCCTTTTCAACACCTTCTACCGCAGCAGCGACGATCCACTCGAAGGTGTGATGAAAACGCTCTGGGAAATGGAGATGGAAATCACCGATACACCAGTGGCGCGGTTTGAACATCGCTGATCAATATTACGGTGACCCCTGATGGGGTCGCTGTTAAATTGCACTGGGGTTTATAATTAGTTTAAATTTCGCCATTTTTGGCAATAATATCGAATTAACAACCCCCCCCCTTTTTTGTAATTTCCCAGCAACAATTCTTTTTCTCCTCCGCCTGGATCCGGAAATTACCAAAACTTGATCCGCACTTTTCCGGCATGAAGTTTCGTCGTTGACCGTACAGTTTTTTTGCCTGACTGCGCCTACAGACAAGCAGCTGACTCAGTTTCTGAACCTTCGCAGATGGCTTTCCGGGACAAAATAGATGTTGCCTCGCGCCCGTGAGCAGGCTACGTATAATCGGTTACGGGACGACGGCGGCAGTGCCGCCAGCGTCTGCCGGATGAGGAGCTCCCAGTGACTGGTCCCCAGCACGATGCATACGTCCTGGAAGTGGTCGAGTCCTTTACTGGCGCCCCAGTTCAGTGAATGGCAGCCATAACGGTGATGTTCGCGATAGAAGAGCTTGATCACCGTGTCGTCCGCGTGCAGGACCGCTGTACGCTCGGTATCCGTGACTGTTTCAATCCGGGTGGTATGGGTTCCATGGGCTGCAATACGGATGTTCAGTTGTCCGGTAATGAACTCGCACACTGTAGCTGAACAGCGCCATGTCCGGCTGAGCGTCTCACAATCCACCATGATACCCGCAGCCCTGAAGCGGGCCTCGTACCGGGTTATGTCGTCATGCAGCGTCGCATTGACGTTACCGTCGCGGCTTGTGTCAAAGGTATGCTGATAAAAATCGCCGCAGCACAGCACAGAGATTTCCGCGCGGCAGAGCTCCAGCAAAAAATTAAAGTCATGTCCGGCAAAGTCCTGGACTTCATCGACGAACAACTCATCGTAGTAACGGGCAAGCCGGGTACGGATATCCGGCAGCAGCCCCCGGGCTGTCAGCAGGTGTGCGAGCCGCCGGTGATACAGTCTTCCGGCCGGATCCTGATAATGCCGGGCATTCGTGCGCGGTATTCCGGGAGGAGGCTGGTCGAAGCTCAGGCCACGCGATGCCAGCTGCTCCTGCAGGAAAGGGCGAAAACAGAAACCGTGCAGAAACTCAAACCAGGTCATCACACGGATCCCGTCCGGTATGTAGCCAAAGCGTCTGATAATCTGCGCCCGCAGGTGCGCTTCATTATTCACGGTGAAGGTCAGGATCAGCGTCCGCCGGTCCTCCCTTAACCGCTGTATCAGCAGCGTCGTTTTGCCCGATCCGGCAACCGCAAATATCACTCTCTTATCCATGCCAGTGCCTCCTGAATATAATCAGGTACTGTCAGCTCTTCGGAGTGCAGCTGTAACAGCCGGAATGCTGCTTCTGCCTTATTGGCCAGCATGTATTCCTGCACCGTGAGTGTCCGGCGAGTTCCGCGGAAAAGCGCATCGCACAGACCAGCATTATCCTGATACAGGCAGATTTCAAATGTGGATCGGGTGTTGTCGCGATCAGCAAATACCCGGGTGCGGGAACAAAGCACGTCAGCATAGCGTTCATCGCAGTTTTGCTGATAGTTGCCGTCATTGTCGCGAAGGGCCGCGACGCGATTTTCCAGAAGACGGGCCAGCTCAAGATAACGACGAAAACTCGTTCCGCCGATAGCAATGATATGAATCCCGTCGTCCTCCGGTGCCCTGCCATACAGGCGGCGATAAAAGGCCTCGAGCAGGATAAACTCAGCATCCCCTTCCACGAGTAGCACGCGTCTGGCCAGCGCAAATTCCAGCACGTTATTATCCGGTGCTTTCATGAAAAAGGCGGCAGTCTCAGCGGAAAGTTCATTCATCAGTACCGGCCGGGCAGACCCGAGGAGGATTGCCTTACGCAGATCGAGGCGGGAGGTGATATGGCTGCTGTGTGTGGCAATAAACACCTGCGTCTGCCGTTCAGCGGCAAGCTGATTAACCAGCCTCTTCATACTAACATGGCTGAGATGATTCTCCGGCTCCTCGAGCAACAGTGCGTGGAGCTCTCCCTGCTGCTGATGCCGCTGCAGTGCAAACTCCGTTTTGATGAAGCACTGCCTTCCTTTTCCACGGTGACGAATGGAAATACCGTCCTCGGTAATGTCCAGATTCGCCTCAAGACCTGATTTAGCACCGGAACGCACGCCAAACTGATACGTTTCCAGCGTGTCGTTTATGGCGGACAGATGCCGGGTGCAGAAGTGCAATTTCTGTTGGCGGTAACTGTTTTCAAGCCGGTACCGATCGGCCACCGGGACATTGACGCTGTAAACTGTGCGCGTATATTCCTGCGCGGCGTGCTCGTTATCGATGCGTGCACTGTCTAACAGCAGATGGCGCAGATAACGTCTGAAGCCGGCGAAGTGACCACCGGAGAAGGTGCTGAACCGGACGGAATAGTATTCATAGGGAAAATTATCGGGATCCTGCTGCAGGACATGGTGAATATCCTGACCGTATTCCTCCGTCATTGGTGCAATGCGCATTCTGAGACCATCCGCATCGGTACCCGCCAGATTTTGCCTGCCGTTCAGGTCAGGATCTCCCCCATTACTCAGGAAAACGTCAGCTGTCAGGACGGGTAACAGATCGGCGCGGCGCTCACCTTCCTGAAACTGCCTGACGGCTGACTGGGACAGGAGCGATTCCACACCCAGTGCCTCGACCCGGTGCCGGCTGTCACTCAGCACAAGGTCAAGGGCCAGCAGAATGGTGCTTTTCCCGGACTCATTGTCCCCGACCAGAATGTTACGGTCATGAGTGAAGCGCAGGTCCAGTTCCGGAAACTTTTTAAAGTTTTGCAGCATAAGCCGCGTGATCAGGGGCATTTTTATTCCTTTATACCGCTGCCTGAAAGAGCGGCCGGCCGTGGCAGACCGCCTGTTTTGTTTTACAGCGTTATCTTACCCAGTCTTCCAGCACAAGACCCGGTACCCGCTCAAATTCCCGCACATTGTTCGTCACCAGCACGGCGCCGGCCGCAATGGCGTGCCCGGCAATGGCCGTGTCGTTCGCCCCGATCGGCGTCCCGGCCTGGCGCAGCGCCACTTTAATCTCCGTGGTGGCGTCGACCGCGGCGCGGTCCCAGGGCAGGATGGCATCGAGGCGGGCGCAGAACGCGTCAACCAGCTGTACGTGGCGCGGCGAGGCCTTCGGGCCGGTGGCACCGAAACGCATCTCGGAGTACGTGATGGCCGAGACCACGATACGATGACCCCGCAGCACAGCCTGCTCCAGGCGCTTCAGCAGCGCTTCCGGCTGCTCGCGCATGATGAATGAGCAGATATTCGTGTCGAGCATATACATTTTGTTCACAGGTCAAATCGTCCTTCGTCGCTGACAACGTCCCCGCGCTCCGCCATAAAATCCGGATCGGCTTTTTCGAGCTGCGCGAACGAGCCCCAGGTCGGCCGGACGGGACGCAGGATGATGCTGTCCCCTTCCCGGACGATCTCCAGCTCGCTCACCCCCTCAAAATCCATGTCACGGGGAAGGCGGATGGCGCGGTTGTTGCCGTTTTTAAAAATGGATACGGTTCTCATGAGGTTCTCTCCCGGGTAAGTGTGGATATGTGGTGCATATCCGGAATGAGGTGCATTGCACCGGGTGTGTGCATATGCTGAGTATAGGCAGATGTGCAGCATATGTATAGGGGACGCATATGCAGATGTATGACATATGCATATGCAAAGCATATCCTTATTTCTCTCTTTTCCCGGTCAGATCCGAAAAAAGCTAAAGTCGGATCTGTACTGATTAATCGTATGGAAGGGCGAACGAGAGACGGCAGAAAGGGGTTAAAAGCAAAATGCAGGTGGAAACCGAAGGTCCGCTTTGAGCGAAAATTGGACCTTTTCAGGTGAAGGATATGGTGACTGCTGCAGGCTTTTATCTCGTCACTATTGCAGGGTAATGATTATATTTCGGTGGAACGGAATGCGTTCCGAAGAAAATGCCGCACAGCCGCACAATTGTGCGGCTAGTTCGCCCGGGTTCACACGTTTTTAGAGAGCATCTTACGGTTCGTGTGAACAGCCATAACGATACCAAAACTGGCCATCAGAACAATAAGCGCAGACCCACCGTAGCTGACCAGTGGCAGAGGAACACCAACAACAGGCAGGATACCGCTGACCATACCGATATTCACAAAAACATAGACGAACAGTATTAACATGGCACTACCGGCCATAACGCGCCCAAAAACTGTTTGTGCCTGAGAGGCTATCCATAGTCCACGCATAATCAATGCAAGATACAGCGCAACCAGTATCAACACTCCCATCATCCCCAGCTCCTCCGCCAACACAGCAAAAATAAAATCAGTGTGCCGTTCCGGCAGAAAGTCGAGTTGGGACTGGGTCCCATGCAGCCACCCCTTTCCGTGAAGTCCACCTGAACCTATCGCTATTTTGGACTGGATTATGTGGTAGCCCGCTCCCAGAGGGTCGGATTCTGGATCAAGAAGCATCAATACTCTTCTCCGCTGGTAGTCGTGCATGAGGAAATACCATAACACTGGCAGAAACGCTCCGAGCGCTGCAATCGCCCCTGCAATCAATTTCCAGTTTAGCCCTGCCAAAAAGAGAACAAACAGGCCTGACAATGCAACCAGTATGGATGTTCCCATATCAGGTTGAATGGCTATCAGTAGAGTCGGACATAGTATCAATATTAAAGCCAGTAATGTGTTTTTCATGCCTGGCGGACTGGTATCCCGGTTGATGAAGCGTGCAACCATTAGCGGTACGGCTATCTTAGCTATTTCTGAAGGCTGAAACCTGACAAAACCCAGGTCCAGCCACCGTTGCGCTCCTTTGGATATTGCGCCAAACGCATCTACCGCGATTAGCAACAAAATGCAGATTATGTAGAGGGCTGGCGCCCAGTTCTCATAAAGCCGGGGGGGAATCCTTGCCATGACGATAAGGACGAAAAGACCCGCAATTATCTGTCCTGACTTACGGATCATCATTCCTTCATCCTGACCACTGGCGCTCCAGATGACCATTTCGCTGTAGCAAAGCAGAGCAAGGATAAGGAGCATAAATACCGGGTCAATATGAAGCTTGTCCCACAGCGATTTACGCGGAGTATCAGAAGTCATAGTGATTACCTGAAAATAAAATGTCCGGCTGATGTGGAGGGGGCCGGACCATAAAATACAATACGTAATGAGGCCACTCTGGCGAGATTGCTGCAATCCATAGATTAGAGTACCGAAAACTGAAGAATCAGGCGGCACAAAACAATGAGCAGTAACCCGGTCATAACCAGAACTGACAGAAAAGCTGTCATGGCTCTCTTTCTAAAAAGCACCTTCTGAGAAAGGGGTAACTGAGTGGTGGATTTTACAGGGTTCATGGCGAAATATCCTGAGTATCGGGAAGGTTAAACTCTGCCCCACTCATAGAGGGCAAACAGGAGATATCTGTCCTTCAGTCCTCTTTGAGGCTGCAACATTAATCGTTAGCGGCTTTGATTAATTAGTCGTATGAAATTAATCCTTCAGCATCTCATGATAAACATAAACAGAACCTCAACAGCCATCTCTTAATCCTTGTTCTGTTACGGAAATATAATGAAGCGAGCTCTTTACGATACTTTACCTTTACTGGTAAGAGACATGATGATTTCGTGATAAAATATAAAGCATTCTTATGTATCCCTAACTCCCTAATATATAAGATTAATTTGTATGAAATGAAACCATTGCAGCCTGTCATCTCCTTTTTTGCCAGGCTGCAATGGTTTAACTGGTTTCAATACTTTTTTACATATCTTTGGGAGGTATGAATGTCGCAGTATCCATCAGGAATGACCGGTAGGGTCATTAAGCCTGTTTCAGATTTCTTTAGTTCACCCATAGCGGGGGGGGTCGTGCTGATCCTTGCCTCTCTCGCTGCCATCACAGTAGCCAACTCCCCATTGCGTGCAGGGTACGAGGCTTTACTGGATACCAAAGCCGTTGGGTTGTCAGTAGAGCACTGGATAAATGACGCACTGATGGCGGCCTTTTTTATGATGGTCGGTCTGGAAATCAAACGGGAATTACTGATCGGGCAGTTGTCAACCTGGAGTCAGCGTGCGCTGCCGGGTTTTGCGGCAATAGGGGGAATGGTCGTTCCCGCCCTGATTTATGTCGGACTTAACCGCGCTCACCCCGATACGCTTGCTGGCTGGGCAATACCTGCTGCAACCGACATTGCATTTGCTCTTGGCGTGTTAGCGCTTCTGGGAAGTCGTGTCCCTCCATCCCTGAAAATATTTTTGTCTGCACTGGCGATTCTTGATGATATGGGCGCAGTGACCATTATTGCCCTCTTCTACACCAGCGACATTTCACTTGTAATGTTGGGCGCTGCCGCAGTTATGGTCGCGCTTCTGATTCTACTCAACCGCACCGGCGTAACCCGGTTACTTCCCTACATTCTGACAGGGGCACTACTCTGGTACTTCATGTTACAGTCCGGCGTGCATGCTACAATAGCAGGCATTCTGCTGGCTTTCTGCATTCCGTTAAGAACAAAGGACAGAGATGGCAGAGTGCCACTCGACAGACTTGAACACATTATCAATCCTTGGGTCACCTTCCTGATTCTTCCTTTGTTTGGATTCGCTAATGCCGGCGTCGCGCTTTCGGGAATGACAATGGACGACCTGCTTTCTTCCGTCCCGGTTGGCGTGGCTATGGGACTCTTTCTTGGTAAACAGGTGGGTATTTTTGGCCTTTCCCTGCTTGCTGTTAAACTTGGCATCGCATGTCGACCTGAAAACAGTAACTGGATACAGGTATATGGCGTATCAGTGCTTTGCGGGATTGGCTTTACGATGAGCCTGTTTATCGGAAATCTTGCTTTTGCCGGGAATGAGTTGCTTATCGACGAGGTGAAAGTAGGTGTTCTGGCGGGATCTCTTCTGGCCGTGATTACAGGTATGTTGATTCTGCGTTTAAGCAGCAATCCTACATCAAGCTAGCTTTCAGGCATTTTAACGACACAGGGTCTGTGTCGTTAAAATTTCATCACTCTGGTTGTTCATCGCTACCTACAACTGTAAAAATCTCTAGCTGTAGTTAATATTTTTGGGCCATTTAGGTAAATGGGCTAATTGTGGTGTCATTCAATTTTGAGGCTTTGGGTTACTCATCGCAGGGATAGCCATTTCATTCTTCTCCTGATTCGTAATGCTCTAGTTTTGGTCCGCTTATGGCACGCAGCGGACAAGTTAACCGGGCCAAACGTCTGCTATGAGCGTGAAGCGGAAGTGAGAATTTGTCATGATTACCCGAATGCAGGACTAACATCGGCCTCCGATAATCAATGGATAGCAGATCAGGATGACCAGTTCCCTTCTTATTTATATATTACGGGCAGGCGAGCATACGTATTTACTTAACTCGTTCACTTAAGGGCTTCGTCTCTGCCGTGATACCAGGTTTCAAAAGCATCGGGGGTCATCGGTTTGGCAAAAAAATAACCCTGAACTTCATCGCAGCCCAGCCTTCTTAAAATATCAACGGTCCTGGCATCCTCGACTCCTTCAGCCAGAACGATATAGTCGAGTTGCTTGAGGAGTGTGATAACGTTGCGAACAATGATGCGGCTGGCCTTGTCGCGAGCAACCTTACTCACAATAGAGCGGTCAAGCTTGATGATGTCCATCGGGATTTGTCTCAGGTAATTAATGTTGCTGTATCCGGAACCAAAATCATCCAGAGATATTTTAAATCCGCGTAGTTTGAGCATGTCCAGGCCGATAAGTGCAGCGGGGCTTTCCAGCATCTTCTCGGTTTCCAGACACTCCACCCCCAGCAGGGCGGGATCCAGACGCGCATCCAGCATTTTCTGTTCCAGCTCATTGCAGAAATCTGGTCTTGAAAAATCACTTGCAGCCAGATTAATCGACACGGGTAAAGAAAGTCCACGGCTTTGCCAGGCACTCAGTTGCACAATAGTGTGATCGATAACCCACGCTGTGAGTTCACGCATCAGACTGGTCTTTTCGACCAGAGGAATAAACACACCCGGCAACACTTCGCCATTTTTAGGATGTTGCCATCTAAGCAAAGCTTCGGCTCCCGTCACACGTCCTGTCACCAGTGAGATTTTCGGCTGATAAACCAGATAAAAGCCCTGGTTTTCTTGTAGCGCTTGTCTAACTTCAGTAAGAAGGCTGAAATCAGTCTTCTTACTGTTATCCAATGCATCATCATAGACTGTAAACCGGCGCCCCTGACTTATCCCTTCATGCAATGCACTGACTGCACGGCGCAGAATTTCATTCGATGTCAGAGATTTATCGCAAAGCCCGGAGTCACCCATGTGAATATCCAGATCAAGGGGAACTTCAGGGGTGATCCTGGCCTGGATCCCCTGAAGGCTTTGAGAGATATCTTCTAATGTCCGAGTTTTTTCCTTATGGGTAAAAAAGGCAAATCGTCCAACTGCCACGGCGTAGAGCGGCCCTTTTAAAGTCAGGCGGGTCTGCAGTTCTGCGACCATATTACGAAGTAGATTTTCTACGGCAATCATACCGAGTGAGCGAGCCATTTCGTAGGCTAACGGCATATCAATACAATCGATAATGACGAGCCTGAATGCGCCTTCAGTTGAAACCTCTATATCCTTCAGTAGTCGCTGCCGGTTTGGTAATAGCGTGACTATATCGAGGTAGCCGACGGAGTGCCACGAGGCCAGAAAATCCGATATAAGTCCTCCAATCTTTTCAAAAAGATCGAGCTGCTCGTCAGAAAGTTCCCTGGGCTGAGTATCGAGGATACACAAGGTACCTACGGGTACTCCTTCCTGGGTTTTAAGTGGGCACCCTGCATAAAAGCGAATGAATGGAGCTTCTTTTACCGCGTGATAGTCACGAAAGGTAGGGTGCTGATGAGTGTCATGACAAATGAAGGTCTTACTCTGTTCCTGGGTCTGTACGCAAAATGCCTCGCTCAGGCTGGTTTCCGTGACGGCAACATTTTGGGCGGATCTGATGTATTGCTTTTCTTCATCGAGAACAGAAACAAAGCCCATCGGCATGTTCAGCAAGTGGCATATTAGATGAGTATATTTTTTTAACGCATCATCCCGGCCCTTGTCAGGATTTTTCAACAAGTCGATTGCCGCAAGTCTTTTACTTTCATCTCTGCTGAGATCGGTAAACATGGCAAGACATCCTCCGGTGCAGTAGGCTTCTGGTTATTCCACACTCACAGGTAGCATGTATCATTCTTCAGATGGCATGAGGTAATACATACGCTGTGGCCTGCCTAAACTCTCACATTAAAATGTTTCCAATTGATTGTCTCCCAGAAATGTCGCCCCCGGGCTGCCTGGTAATCCATTTGCTGGTTGTGTCTGTGTCAGTAATGTCCGCTCCTGGCACAAAGCGGACTCTACTGACCGGACACGATAACAAAGGGCGGGAAGAACGTTCAGGATGAAAATACTGCCTGCCGCTTCGTCGCATATAGGCCTCAGTATGATTTGTCCACTCAGTGCAATAATCAACGCCTTTTAGTTCCCGAAAGACAATAATCCATATTCCGCAACAATCTTCTTCAATTAGTGCCTGTCCTTGCATAAGTCCCTCTCATCTTCTCCGCAGATCCGAAAACTCCCGGAGTCGGAAATACTACTCCGACTGATGGAACACGACTGGTGGTGACATTTTTGAATCGATTGTTTTATTCTTCTGGTAAAACCATAACTTTCTGGACTGGCAGTTAATTTATGAGAATACAGGTTCGTGAGTTTGCGTCGGTTAAGAACCCCCTGCGCTATTTGGTCACCGTGGATAAGCCAGGAGGATTACAGAGTGAGTACGTTGTCGAATTCAAGGGAGGAACTGTTCTTGTCCCATATCTGGAAAGCTACTACACCGAGGCAGAACTGAGCGAGAACACCTTGATGGTGGATTTTTTTGATATTCAGGCTCTCTATTCAATCAGTGGCGTTCAGAAATTTGAACAGTACACCGACATGCATTACGACGCAGAAGAACTTGAAAGACTTTTTGTAGAAGGTATTGCTGAAGCCATTTTAGATGTTGTCGAACGCACAGGGGCAACCATTGTGTTCGCCGCTCCTTATAAGGAGACGCTGGCGCGCTACTACCATCGACTGTTGAAGAAATATGCAGCTGATGTAAACTATACATATAGAGAAGACATTCGAGAGGAGGTAAATTTTTATGTACTCGAAACCGACAAACGATAAAGTTACGCGTCTTACTCCGCGTCTGCTTACCTCTCAGGAAGTGTCTCGCAATCAGTCCATTCATGAGACGTTGAAGGCAGAGCTCGTTACCGAACTGAAGCAGACGGGTACGCTTGGTCGCAAGGGGCGGATAGTCACGAGGTCTGAGTCAAAACTGAAAGCACGATTAATCCGTTCCTAAGCGGTTCAGCATATCAACATCTGAGACCTGCATTAAGCTGGTCTCAGTCTAAAGAAATCCTGCGCAGTACCACACTCCACGTATAATTTTCCCGTTACATTTTTAAGTTACTGGGAATGACCAGTGGCGCTCCTCTTTTCAGGGCCTTGATGCCTGAGGTGCGAAGCAGAAACCAGGATGGATGGTAGGTTATTTCCCTGTGATTACGGTACGCCCCATAGACAGCCTGGAGAAGACTGACCGCTCAGTTTATTCATCCTCAGTCCTGTGCTGATGCACCGCCCCTCTTGATTCAGGCTGGGAAATGCAGGAAAGTTACCCTGTATCAGCACATAATGGGCGGCTTAATCATGTGGGATGAAAAATATATTTGTCATAAGTGTGTGGAGGACAAATATGTCAGTCAGCAAATAAAACATAACGGTAATAACGAACAGATATGTTCTTACTGCAAACTGAAGCGTAAAAATATCCATTTGGGAGATATTGTAAAGCGGATGCATGATGTCTTTGAATATTATTATGATGCTCATATGGATATTTATGACACAGGCCGCGGGAATCCCGCACAGGATGTCATCTGCGAAGAGCTAGGGGTTGAGTTTGAAGTGGCTGAAGATATTTATTCCGGCCTTTGCGATGAATACAATCCTTATAATGATTATGATGTTGTGCAATATAATGATGATTTGGTATACCGTTCAAGAAACTACTCTTCAGGTGAGCTGGATTATACTTGGGGAACAGTCACCAATTCACTTCTTAAGGAAACGCGATATTTCAACCGTGAAGTTAATGCGTTTCTGGATTCGCTTTTCAGTGATATCGATAAGCTGAAAACTAGGAACCGCGATTCACCTGTAAAAATGCTGTCTGAAGATGTGCATCTTCATCGCGCTAGGGTCTTTGAGGATCTGGAAGACGTGAAGCAGGCCTTGACGCAGCCTGAGAAACACTTCGGGCCTCCCCCGCCATTACTGGCGCGATCAGGCCGCATGAATGCACAGGGGATCTCCGTGTTTTACGGTGCCACCTCAGCGGATGTGGCAATTGCTGAAGTAAGACCCCCAGTCGGCAGCATTGTGGTGACGGTGCCTTTTGTCCCGCTGCGTAAGTTGAAGGTGCTGGACATATCTTCCCTTGACTCGCTCAGTTTCGGCTCTGGCAGTAAGTTTGATCCCCTGACCCGTAAAACCAGCGAGCGTGCAGTGTTCTTCAGGACGCTTTCGCGCAAACTGACGCTCCCCGCGTTTGGAAAAAGGCAGGATAGTGATTACCTGATCACTCAGGTGGTTGCCGATTATCTCAGTGACCGGAATAAATTTAAGCTTGACGGCGTCAGCTTTAAATCCACGCAGGACTACGCTGACGGCAGGGGGGCCAAAACCGGGTATAATGTTGTTCTGTTTAATAGTTCTTCCGGCGTCAGGCATGCCACTGATAATACCCGGCGGTATCAGGTTGAGCTGTTTGAAAACGTCGAAGATGATATATATGTTTTCAGCCCGAATATTCAGCTGATCGCTGAGGAACCAAAAAAATCACGCTATATTGGTTTATTAGCGGCCACTAATGAAAAGAAAGACACACTGCAGATGAAAACCGACGGAATGACGTACCATAAAATTACTGGCGTAAAATTCAGAACCAGTAAAACTGAGATCCGGCAGGGGGAAACTATAATAAAACCTGCCCCTGACGAGCCCATTGATAACCTTACGGACTTTTAAAACAAAGCTCCCGGAGGGAGCTTTGTAGCGGGACGGTCGGCAGTGGCGGGGGTACATGCAGCTCTCGATGCTGCTGATCAGTTCTGAAACCACCTTTTGAGCAGAAACGGATTTTCATCTCCCAGGCGACGCAAAGTCCGTATGCTGCGCTGAAGAAATTACGTGACCGTGTCCTTTCATTCCCCTTTTTCTGTTACAGCGCCCTGAAGAATTTTCCCGATCAAGCTGTCCATGTTCTCGCAGACGGCCTCAGCAAGCTTGTCTCTGGGGACGACATCCGTCCCGGCATCTTTCTGCTGCCAGTAATGAATCCGGGTTTCTCCCTGAATGAAAAGCAGACCGCAGCTACCCATTGCCCCGCCGGAGGCAGCTCGAGCAAATGCGGATGTCGGGCTCACCGGGGCTGAGTCTGCCGGTGCCGTGATAAAGGTGTTATAGCCGCTGCTGATATCAACACCCACCTGCCACCCAGGCAGCCGTGGGCAGGGGATTGCTTCTTTCAGACGTGGCGTCAGCAGTCGCAGCAGATCTGGTCGGAGCAGGACAGTGACATCAATATCCCCCGGAAAAGTGACGTCAGCAGCGATAGCAGTACAGAATTCGCCGTCTGCACGCTGCTCTTCCTGCACCACCGGTACCTGCCGGCGAAGTAACCCTGCTTTCTGGCACAAATTGCTGACCAGTTCATCCAGGCTGGCTATGGCGGTGGACAGGTGTTGTTCCCTCTCGCCGGTAAGCACCAGTGCATCGCGGCTTCCGCCACCCAGCGCAATATCACACTCTGCGATCTGCGCCTGAGCGTGAGCCAGGGGCAGCAGCAGCCGGTCAACGGTGAAGGGCAACGCCGGGGCACTGTGCAGCCAGCACAGCCCATCGGCAAACGCCAGGCGGGAACGGGTAAATAACTGATAAAGTGAAGCCATCTCCCCGGAGCCAGCCTGGCGCTCGGCATGGCCGCGGATAAGCAGCAGTGCATCGCGGATATTCATCAAATCAGAACAGCACTTTGCCACAACCTCGTCGGCAGTGTGCGGCCGGGGGGCAGGCAAAAAGGGGGACTGCTCATGCTGATCAATATAACGGTACAGATCTGTCATATTCTGGGTGACCGTTATATTCCTGCGCTGAAGGACTGCATCGACCCGGGCTTTCAGATCGTCATCGATGCGGGCATTGACCATAGCCATACAGTAGCTCCTTAACCGGTTGGAAATGTAAAGCGTTGTTGCTTTACTTGGGTGCGTAAATCTTAATTGCTTTACTCCATGGTGTAAAGCCATCTTGCTTTACTTTTAATGTAAAGATGGCTGTCTTACATTTATGCAGATTATGCACTAATTAAAATAATTATTGCTTTCCTGTCAATTGTGTCCTTTTTCGTTGTCGCGGATCCGAAAACCCCTGGTTCCGGATCTTCTTCTCTCACCCCTCTGAACTGCGGCGCTGAAACACAACATGTGCCACTCTGCCAACGGATACTCATCCTATATGTTGTGTTATCTCCCTGCCCTGTGACCCGGCTTGCAGCAGCAGAAAAGAGCGCTTCGCTTACTCTCAGAGCGTGGTACACTTCCGGAAAGTTGGTATAAGCCAGAAAGTCGGATCTCACCGAAACGGCCATCCAGTAATTTACCGGTGTGGTTATATGGCTGCTTACTATCAGCCTGAAAATGATAACAGCAGGAGAAAATTATCCGGGTGACAGACGCAGGGTTGTTCTCAGAACATTGTGCCGGGCGTCATCATTACTCTTGGTGACTATTTGCCAGCAAACCAGAAAGGAGATCAGGATGGGACGTTCAGTACCGGTGAAGATTGGTCAGAAGGAATTTGCATCAAAAACTAAAGCCCGCAGCTATTACATGGATCAACGGCCTGACGTGAAAACCGTCGGGGTCATTTCAGAAGGCGGCTATTTTGAAGAGCTGAAAGAACTGTTCACCCTCTATTGTGACAGTTGTCCGGGGTGGGAACTGAACGGCCGACTGATTAGACATTTCACGGTTCAGAATGAACCTCGTTTTACGAATGGCCGCTGGGTGTCACATCCCTGCTATAAGGTCCAGCTGAGCAACGGTGAGCTGAGACCGTTTTCAGTTGAAAAGGCAATAGATGCCATCGTCAAAGTTGCTGTAGCTGAACAACGATAGCTAAGGGCGGGATTTCTAAGCAGAGGAAAGATTATGTGTGATTTATGCAGGGCGGACGGGAATTACTTCCATACGCCGGAATGTGTGTATGACCAGCTGGTCAGTGAGTACCCCGTGATGTGGCTGCGGGACTCGACCCGGATCGGCGCCTGCTACACCCTCCGTGAACTGCTGTCGCCGGAAGGGATGGTGCTGGCCATACAGAACGCGCCTCCTATGAAGGGATGGCGGCTGCGTATGCGGTATAACGAGGCCACTGACGAAGAGATTAACCCGCAGTGCGGGGACTGTATCGAGCTGCCCTCCAGGACGTATGCCATGCGGGCCTTCCGATCGTTGCGGGAAGGCACCGCGTCAGCTTAGACGACCACACAACAACCCTTGACCCTGTAAACAGGAAACCAGATGAACAGAACCGATGATGAACCAGTGACAGAAACGGACGTGATGGCCACCGCCTTGCGCACCACGCGAAAGTACGGAAGTAATATCATCAACGTTACGCAGTTTATGGATACTAATGCTTACGTGAAATCCGATCCGCGGATGCCGAGAACGCGGCTGCGTCGTTACCTGGGACAGTACGGCCTGCGCGGTGAGGCGCTGAGCAGGGAGGTCAGACGAATCGTCGCTGGCCCTGAGCGACCGGATAACACGCTGAAAGCCGGAATCTACTATACCTGGCCCTACGGCTGGGAGCCTGCGGATTTCACGCCAATGATGAGGCGCATTTTTCGCGGAAAGCGGACCCGTCATGTGATGTTGTTTGATGAACTGCCTCAGCTCTTTGGCAAATCAGGATAAGCCGGAATGAACCATGACCTGGTGGCTGCCCGTGCGGCAGAAGAGATCATTGAACTGCTGTCGCTGTGCCAGCAGTTGCAGTCAGAAAAGGATGGCCGGGAACGGCCGGCGCCCGGAACATATTCCCGCGATGAGGATGATTTTGCCGATCGCATCCGTTCCGCATGCGGGCACGCCCTGCAGCTTCGCCGGCTGCTGCCGTTAGCGACGACCCTCAGCGCCATCGGCGCCGGGATGGAACGCCGGGGAGATATCAGTGTGCTCCCGGGCGAGGATTACGCGCAGAAAGCAATGGCACGACTTACAGAGCAATACCTGTCCGGCAGGGACAACAAGCAATGATGCCGGCAATACCAGGCCAGAGCGTTTCGTTTTCGGCCGCGCAGCTGCCGGTGGCCATCGACTACCCTGCCGCACTTGCCCTGCGTCAGATGGCGCTCGTTCAGGACGAACTGCCGAAATACCTGCTGGCGCCGGAAGTGAGCGCCCTGCTCCACTACGTACCCGATCTGCACCGTAAGATGCTCCTGGCCACCCTGTGGAACACCGGCGCCCGTATTAACGAAGCACTGGCCCTGACCCGGAGTGATTTTTCACTGGCGCCGCCCTACCCGTTCGTGCAGCTGGCCACACTCAAGCAGCGGGCGGAGAAAGCGGCACGAACGGCCGGCCGCTCGCCTGCAGGCAGTCAGGCGCATCGCCTGGTTCCGCTTTCCGATGCGAACTATGTCGGTCAGCTGGAGATGATGGTGGCCACGCTGAAAATACCTCTTGAACGACGCAACAAGCGAAGCGGCAGAATCGAGAAGGCGCGTATCTGGGAGATCACCGATCGGACGGTCCGCACCTGGCTCAGCGAAGCGGTTGAAGCGGCAGCGGCCGACGGGGTGACTTTCTCCGTGCCGGTGACACCGCACACGT
The DNA here is from genome assembly GCF_014982425.1 of Enterobacter cloacae complex sp. I1M. Lineage (NCBI taxonomy): Bacteria > Pseudomonadati > Pseudomonadota > Gammaproteobacteria > Enterobacterales > Enterobacteriaceae > Enterobacter > Enterobacter cloacae complex sp. I1M. The sequence continues at coordinate 76,741 of NZ_JADCLG010000017.1, forward strand.
TCCGTCATTCCTACGCCATGCACATGCTGTATGCCGGTATACCACTCAAGGTGCTACAGAGTTTAATGGGACATAAGAGCATCAGCTCGACGGAGGTATATACGAAGGTGTTTGCGCTCGATGTGGCGGCACGGCACAGGGTACAGTTCCAGATGCCTGGCGATGAGGCAGTGGCGCTGTTAAAAAAAATCTAAGAAAGCTGAAAGTATCTAACATCTCAATCTGATGTTGTTTTAATATTAAAACAACATCAAAAAGAGATTGCTTTGATTGTTTTTTGATGTTACCTACTCGCTTATTTTCTTCTTGCCCGCAATTTGCAAACCATAGTCCAGTATGTTGATGCAAGACATATTTATGAATGCAGCGCGCGATTGTCCGTTCTCTGCAGCAGCCTCGTCAATACGCTGAATCAGTTCAGGGTCCATTGTGATTGTGATCTGCTGTTTTTTTCCTTTTACCACTCCCTTCGAAGCGGGAACTTTTGCATCAGGTGCTGAGTTTATAAAGTTCTCTACTGCATCATTCTTTGAAACGGGTGGTTGAGTTTTGGGTTTTTTTTGGATTGCCATTTCATATCACCTAAACATTATTTTAATATCATTTTGATTGCATTTGACTATTTAAATAGCATTGATATGAGAGCATCTAATTCTTGCACTGCAATCTTTTCATGCGAACGTAATTTCAGCTCACTTACGGTTCTCCCACTGCCCGCAGCATTGGCATAAACTTTTCTTTGATAGATGATTTTGTCTAGGATTGGGATGTCCTCTTTGTACTCTTCCATCATTTCCAGCATATCTCTGTTGTCGGAGGATCTGGCTTGAGTATCTGCTTTGTTCAAAAGCGAATAACAGACCAAGCCATCTCTGATACTTCGCGCTTCTTTGATTAGATCGGCGTTGGCATCCATGGCCCAGGCTTCGAAACTTCCAGGCGCTGAAGGAACTAAAAGGACGTCTGTGATTGTCAGAGCAGCTCTCATTGCAGTGGAATCACGGCCTCCACATTCGATGATGATATCGTCAAAGTTATCTTTCTGTTGGAGAACCTGGCTCCTTAACACCGGGCCTTCTGGGTAATGCGAGCAAGCAATACCTGGTTCAACCCCGTCTTCTGAACGAACCAGGATAGCTGTTTGAGAAGACCCTTGTTTATCACCATCAACTAACCATACTTTTCTGCCTTGCCGAGCTCTTGCAACTGCGATGTTAACCGCGAGAGTAGATTTACCTACTCCTCCTTTCGTATTGGCAATCGTTAGTATCATTTTCATCTCTTTTTAATATTAAAAAACTATCAACATAGTAGTAAGTGCATCTCATCTAAGTCAAGTCTTGGATGAGTAAAATTAACAGTGTGATGATATCTTTATGATTGTATTTTAATATTAAAACCATATCACAATGATTGCTATGTGATGGTAAGCATGATTTTATGCATTACTTGTACAGCATGTACTGAAGTATGGGCTATACCTCAGCCGCACTTAACGAAAGAAATGGCCCCGGGAAGCAAAAAGTGGATCGTAATGGGAAGTCTTTGCAGATTCGGTGTGTCGAAGTGGGGCAGGGTGAGGCAATTTGGGATAAAGGTGTGTTGAAGCGGGATAGCTTCTCACTTGTATCCAAAAGGTGTGTTGAAGTGGGAATGTACAGCAGTGAAAAAAGCACTTAACGAGTAATCCTCCCGTTACAACACACCTATTAAGACGTTTAAGAGGAGGATTCCCGCTACAACACACCTATCAAGACGTTTGATATAAGACCTCCCGTTTCAACACACCTTAATCGAGTCGCTTTCCCGTATTGACACACCTTATACAGCTGATCCTGGTTTCAGATTTGCGGAGCGACTGTGTATCAGAACGAAAGTCTCTTTACCTTTTTTTGTGATGCTGTGGTCAAGATACCCAATATCTTGTAACTGCTTAAGGGCCAGTTTAATGATACGGTTCTGTTCCTTTACTGGAGAGAGCAGTGAGAGCCTGTCACGTATTCGTTTGAAAGATATAGGGACTGGGTTCGTAGGCAGGCTTTCGATGAAAGTATACAGGGCCTGAGCAGCTTCCTTGCGAGTTAAAGCGTTTATAGGCTTATGTCGAAGCAATACAGTGTAATCAGTCTGGTAGAGTTCCCATAGACGCTGATCAGCTTCAAGTTCCACTTGGTCGTTTGCAAAATCCAATTCACCAGTCTTAAGCAAACCTGTCACGGAAACTTTTTGAAGGCCCTCTGACCCGCTGCGGTTAAAGGTAATGGTCTTGCCACGTATCCTGGTTAAAGCTTCTGAAATACTTTTCCTAAGACGAGAATCGAATCTCTTAGACTCAAAGCGACACATTCCTGCAAACTCATGAAAAGTAAGTTTAATGCTGTTCGTTTTTAAACCGTACTTACTAAAAGCTTCAATGATACCGACCCATACCTTGAAGTCGATGGCCATACTCAACCGTTCGCCGGTAATACGAATATCGTCGTAGCCCTCTCGCCTTGAGAATTCCAAATCCTTGAGAACAGAGGTCGCATCTATTGATGTTCTGGCTCCTTTTGCAGGTCTGCTTGAGGGAACAAAAACATTTAATCTCATCAGGGCTACAGGCTGAACTGTTGCCTTACTAGTTACTGTGAGCTTATTGTTAACACTTTCACAATCTGGACCTATAACCTCTCCGATAAAAACGTTTTCATTCATATAGTTATATCCATTCCAGTATATGATCGATATGTGCCTGAATTATTTATTCGTTCCCGTTTCGACACACCATTTTTCCCGATTCTACCCACCCTTTCCCCGTTTTGACACACCTTTTTCCCGCTTCGAAACACCTTTCTCCCACTACGACACACCAGAAAACGCTAAGAAGCCCGTAGACAAAGGCTTTGCAGCAAAAGGGATCAGTTTGGATCTATTCGGGTAAATTAGGATAAGTTATTGGATCTACTCAAAGGATATGTGGATAACTCATTATAGAATCTATACAACTTAAGAGCGTAAGGTGCTTTAAAAGGCTTCAGGCTCCCTGGTGCTTCCTCGCTCACTCGCGGGCTGCGCCCTGTCGTTCGCTGCGGCGAGCACTACTGGCTCTCTGAAAGGCGAAATTTAACTGATCCTCGCAATGGGGATATCTTTCCAGCGGGTAGTGTAAGCAGGGGAGAGCATATCGCGTTTCATCTGCCAGGATGGTGCAATCCCTCGTCCTGCAAACCAGACCTGTCCCAGGCCAGAATGATTAATGCCATCAAGAACCTTCATCAGCTCAGCGCTGTGAGGACGTGGCGGACGTTCGTCGAACAGCTGCAGCTGCGAAACGCCGGAGCAGGTGAAGTCATTCAGCATCACACCGGCTTTGGCATACCGGTGCCCATCCTTCCAGATACGCTCCAGAGCCGTTGTAGCGGCCGCAATAATGTCCCGGGTGTCCTGAGTGGGGGTAAGCAGTTTCTCCGTGGCCACGTTGCCGTAGTAAGGCTCTTTAACGGCAAAAGGGGACGTTTTAATGAAAACGGAAATATGCCGGCAATACTGCCGCTCTTTACGCAGTTTTTCTGAGGCCCGCTCTGCGTACTGACAGACAGCCTGCCGCAGCGAATCGTATTCAGTGACCTTCTCGCCGAAGCTACGGCTGCAGACGATCTGCTGCTTTGTTGGCGGGGCTTCTTCAAGCGACATGCAGCTTTCCCCGTTCAATTCGCGTACTGTTCGCTCGAGAACGACGGAGAAATTTTTGCGGATAAAGGCCGGGTTCGTCAGGGCCAGATCGAGCGCGGTTTTGATGCCCAGAACATTGAGCTTGCGTGCAATACGGTTCCCCACGCCCCAGATCTCTTCGACCGGCTGCAGTGAAAGCAGCTTCCGCGTTCGCTGTGGATTCCCCCGGGTCAGGGCGAGCACACCACGAAACTGTTTCCATTCCTTTGAGGCCCACTGGGCTGATTTTGCGAGTGTTTTCGTCGGTCCGGCGCCCACGCCAATGGTAAGACGGGTACAGTCATACACGTGCCGGCGCAGCTGCCGGCCGAAGTCCTCCAGGTCCATGCAATGCTCCACGCCGGTCAGATCGAGGAACATCTCGTCAATCGAATACTGTTCCACCCTGGGGGCCAGCTCCTCCAGGCAGTTCATCACGCGCGCCGACATCGATGCATAAAGTTCATAGTTGCTTGAGAACGCGTATATTTTTTCCGGGTATCTCTCGTTTTTCATCTGAAACCACGGCGTGCCCATTTTGATCCAGGGCTTTGCCTCGGCACTTCTTGCGATTACGCAGCCATCGTTATTACTGAGCACCACAACCGGCTTTCCTTTCAAATCCGGGCGGAAAACACGTTCGCAGCTGGCATAAAAGCTGTTCACATCGGCCAGGGCAAACATCAGTACATCTCCCGGGGACGGTGAATGATGTGCGTGACGACGCCAAAGATATCCAGATCGTCCGGGTCGGGATAAATTGGCGACCAGGCCGCGTTCATGGGCTGCAGCGTCAGTCGTGGCGTCAGTAGCAACCGTTTAACCGTAAATTCCCCCTGCACGCTGGCCACCACAATATCGCCATGCCGGGGCTTCTCGGCACTGTCCACAACCAGCAGATCGCCATTGTACAGGCTGCCGTCGGCCATGCTGTCTCCACTTGCGCGAAGGTAGTAAGTCGCGCTTGGATGCCGTATGCAGTAGTCATGGAGATCCAGATCGGACTCGACATAGTCAGCTGCAGGTGAAGGGAAACCACATGAGGCGAGATCGGCGAATAACGGCAGCTGCATTTTATCTGGTGATTCTGCCGGTGCGATAAAGCTGATATTGACCATTTTATACCCCTCCTTATTACTGTTTATATATACAGTATTATTTTTATGAACCCAGTTTTAAGCAAGCTATTCTCGGTCCCTTTATTTCAACCGGCTGATTTTTAGGCGCAAATAGCTAGCGTATGAATAGCTTCAATCCCTATCTCCTCCCTTTTAGTTCTCAAATAGTTCTCAAATATTTCTCTTTCAGGGTTGTTATTGTGTCCGTGATTTGTATAATTCTCATATTGTTCTCCAATAGTTCTCTATATTGTTTTTGTTTGTGCTCGTTTCAATCCAAACTATTCCAAGGTGAAAGGTATGAAAATTTTCATTGATGACGGCTCTACCAATATCAAACTGCAGTGGAACGAAGCCGGACAGGTCAGGCAGTCAATCAGTCCTAACAGCTTCAAACGTGAATGGGCTGTGGCGTTCGGTTCTCAGCAGGCGTTCAACTATCAACTGAACGGGGAGCAGTATTCTTTCGACCCGATCAGCCCAGAGGCGGTTGTGACGACTAACGTTGCGTGGCAATACAGCGATGTGAACGTTGTTGCTGTTCATCATGCGCTTCTCAACAGCGGTATTGAGCCGTGCGAAGTAGATATCGTTGTCACACTGCCGCTGGCGGAGTATTACGACAAGAACAACCAGCCCAACGAAGCAAACATTCAACGTAAGAAAACAAACCTGCTGCGGCCGGTCGAACTCAATGGGGGGAAAACCTTCTCTGTTCGTCATGTTGACGTGATGCCAGAATCCATCCCGGCTGGTTTCGAAGTCGTTAAAAACCTCAACGAGCTTGATTCACTGCTGATCGTTGACCTGGGCGGAACGACGCTCGATATTTCTCAGGTGATGGGCAAAATGCGCGGAATATCGCGTATTTACGGCGATTCCACGCTGGGAGTCTCTCTGATGACCGGTGCCGTAAGAGACGCACTTTCGCTGGCTCGCACGAAGGGAAGCAGCTATCTGGCCGACGATATCATCATTCACCGTAATGATGCGGCCTACCTGGCGTCACGTATTAACGATACCTCACGCATCGATCTTGTTTGTGAAGCAATGACATCGGCTCACAGCCGGCTTGTTAACAGGGTTATTGAAGCTGTCAGTCGCTTTGAGGGATACTCGCATGTAATGGTCATTGGCGGTGGCGCCGAACTCATTGCAGAGGCAGTAAAAAAACACTGTGCAGTCAGGGAAGAACGTTTCTACAAAACCAGTACGTCTCAGTTCGACCTCGTTAACGGTATGTACCTTATTGGATAAAAACCATGGATACGCGACGCAAAATTACGTTTTACCTGAATCCTGAAACTAACGAAGCGGACCGCTTTGTCTGCCAGAAAACGGACGAAACGCCTCAGGGGGACAGGGGGCGTTTATGGCGCGCCGCGCTGCTTACCGGCTTTGCATTTGGCAAGCAGGATGAACGGCTGCCGTTCCTCTTCAGCGAGCTGCTTAACCGCGATACGTCATTTGATGACCTGCTGCAGCTGCTTAAAGCCGTTTACCCACGCGAAACCGAGGCTCTGCTGCAGGGCAGGGCGCGAGAGGCAGTAATCGCGGCCCCTCAGTCTCAAGAGCAGATGAGCGATTCGGTATCGCCTGATGACGAAACCCGAAATAATGCCCGGAGCATGTTCGGCGGGACGGGAAACAATGTCTGATCTGCGGGAACACGGAAAGCTTGTCCGCCAGTTCCTCAAAACGGCTCGTGAGCTCGAATCCCTGAATGTGGTCGATGGCCTGGAAAACATGACCCTGGGTCAGCTGCGTGAGGAGCTTACGCGTCGTTCTTCGCCTGGCGCAGGCTATAAGCAGCAGTATCCGCGCCACGGCGCGAAATGGGACGAGGAGGAGAAACAACGCCTGATCGCCCTGGCCGAGGCGGGCATGCTCGATGTTGAAGAGTTTGCAAGGGAGTATCAGCGACGCCCGGAATCTGTTCTCGCCTATATGGTTCGCCTTGGACTGCTCGACAAGGATCACGATCTCCGTTAAGTCTCCATCACTGGCGGCGTAATAAGCCGCCTCAACCCGTCTTCCTGTTTAACCAGCTATCTCTGAGTTGCTACCCCCACACCGCTTAATCGTCGCATCGTGCCGGAAAAATTCAAGCCACCGACCGCGGCGCCCGTTCGCATTCCTTCCCTCTGGTCAGTCATTTGCGCTGCGGCCTTGCGCCGGAGCGTGATTTTTTCCTTAAGGCACGTTGCGTCGTGTGCGGTATGGCGGAAGCACAACGCAGACCGCCGGCTAAAAAGGAACGCCAGAATGAGCCAACTGACACTTAACCTGCCTGCGCACAATATCTCCCATCATCCAAAGCACGCCGGTAAAAGCGGCTATGAGCATTATCGCCGTGAGTTTATAACCCTCTTCCGGGACACTGCGCGGTATCACAACCGTTATGAAGTATTCCGCGATTTCGCGGAAATGGGCGCCCTGGCCGTACAGAACGTGTTTCTGCGGTCTGAGGCTCTGGAAGATGAATACCTGAACCTGGCGCGCCGCTATAAAAAAGATGATCTCCTTAACATGTCCCGATTGCTGGGGTGTATGGCGGCAGCTCTGGATTGCCAGCCTGGGGACTTTCTGGGGCAGATCTTCTCCGAACTCGAGATAGCTTCGGCGGAAATGGGCCAGTTTTTTACCCCGTACTACTTATCCAGCCTGATGGCACGCCTGACGACGGATGAACTGTTCGGCCAGCTGGATAGTGCGCCGTTCATTACGTTTCATGAGCCAGCGGTTGGCGCCGGCAGCATGGTCATCGCCTTTGCTGAAGCAATGTTTGAAAAAGGCCTTAATCCTCAGAAACAACTATTTGTCAGCTGCAACGATATTTCCCCCGTCGCGGTACACATGTGCTATCTGCAGCTCTCCTACCTGGGTATCCCGGCGGAAGTAAGCATTGCGAATACGCTGACCCTTAAAACGCAGAGAACTTACCGGACTCCCTTGTGGTATCTGGGCGGCTGGCGTGATCGGCTTGAACTCTGGTCAACCTTAAACAACATGCGAGCGTTGCTCGGGGACTAAGAAGGACCGGGGCGCTGGCCCCGGTCTTAATCTGGCCAGACTGACGGTCTGGCCGTAAAGGATGCCCGCTGAAGCGGGCCTGTTCCGGATAAAAAACGTTCTGTGTCCTCTTTCTCTGCACTCGTTATCTCCTGCCATGGCTAAGACGGTTGCACCGTGCCGGCATAAGTCAAGCCGCCGTTTGCTGCACCCGTTCGCGCGTTCTCCCTATGGTCGATCGCTTGCGCTGCGGCTTTGCATCCGGGGCATGACTTTTGCCTGAAGGCACGTTGCTGTCCGTCGCTCATGGCGGGAGACAACGACCAGCCTCCTAAAAGGAGGACGCCAGAAGAAAAAATTTATTCGTCCAGAAGGAGAAAATAATGACCGATCGTCAGATTATTACCAACCTGCTGCAGTCGCTCACTAACAGACTGCTGGTTTCTTCCCCTGAGTTTGCCGCAGCGCTTTCGCATTTTGACATTGTCACCACCTATCAGGGGGTGAAAGGCGATCCTGACTGGGCGGGTCTCTTCGGCCGTGAGGGTTGTTTCTATGTGGATGTATTTTCCGGGAGCCATCCAAAGGGACTGCGTTACGACTTTAACTGCCCTGAAGATGCTTCCGCCTTTGCTGCCGGCGTCCGGGACGGAGAGGTGATCCTGTGAATCTTTATTCCCTTCTGACGGCGGCCCGGGGCCGCCAGATCCTTGCAGAAAACAACTGGCCGGCGCTCGGTATGGATATCCCGGAATGTGGCAAGCAAATAACGCTGAAAGGTACTGTAAGCGCGGCTGTTCTGATCGAGCTGGTACCACACCTGGCAGAACGTGGGCGGCTTGCTAAGGGTGCTGTGAAGTCCCTGCAGGCGCTTTGCCGTGAAAACGACATTACGGCTGAGGTTTACGTGCAGATCGGTTACATCGAGATTTCTGTAGACGTAAAAGTGGCTGGCATTCCTGAACCGGAGAAGATTTGCCAGGACTATCTGACATTAGCGCTGCAGGACGAGCTGTGGGTTATGGGCGACACATTCAGGCGTGATGCCGAAACTATCCTGCAACAGACAGGCGCGCGCTACGACGGCGCCCATATTTTTGAACGCGAAACACGGCATTTCATTGTCGCGGCAGAAGCCTGGTACGACATACCGGCATCAATGTATCCCGGAGAGCAACTACTGCAGGCATGGCTTACTGAGATCCTCGTTTACGGAGCGGAGGTAATGACGATAGGCCTCGTTGTATGGCGCCAGTTCGGCATGCTGCGTGTATGTGAGCACCGTTTACCGCAGGTCTGCGTAGTCCGCCCGGACACACCTGTCAGACACTGGCTGAACCGCGAACATGTAGCAGAACTGATGCAGAAAGCACGCAAACATATCGCGAATGAACGAGAAATCACCGCAAGTTTTGGCAGGCGTAAATTTTAAAATGCAGCCTCCCGGGAAACCGGGAGGTAAAGGGGAGATATATTTTGATGCAACCGATCCCGATTGTTTCCGGCGTGATATTCCGCGAGCCACCGGCAGAGCAACTGATCTTTTCCCGCTCAGTCTCAGATGATGATCTGTGCGCCTTCTGCAGGCATCTATGGTACAGCCCCGGGCATGACAGCGTATGTCAGAATCATACTGCCGGACACTGGCCTGGACTGGAAGATGCAAACGGTTATTTTCAAACCTGTCCGCGTTTTGCGCCGGCTGAATAATGCAGCGCCCTGGCGGGCGCATTTTTTAAAGCCCTACGGGCTAATCCTCGTCCTTCTGGCGTTTCCTTCCTGCATGGCCGGACATTCCGGCCGCAACGCACGCTGAGCCGGTGCGTAGACGTATCAACAGCCCCTTACTCCCCCGGTCACCGCGTCTTCAACGCGGCGCTGCGGCCTCACTCGGGTTATTGACACGTCTCCTTGTACCCCGTCTCGCGAGGTTGTTACGGCCATCACTTCCCGGCCGGTTCAAGGGGAAGGTAACACCAGAAGGAAACTCAATATGCTGTACCACACGCTTACCGATGCACTGATCCATACCCTGGCTAAAGAAGAACTGTCTGCACGCAGCTGGCCGCATCTTCAACTGGACTACAGTCTCCACCATAGCCTGGGCGATGGCGTAATCTTTACCGGCTACCTGTCAGCAGAAGATCTCCATCGCATCATCCCACAGCTGCATGCGGAAGGCCTGTTGAGTAAGTCGCGCGCGGACGAACTGCAGAAGGCTGTCATCAGATGGGGCACCAGTATCAGACTGACGCACAACGGGCGCTGGTATCCCTATACCGGTGAAGCGGTGATTACAGCATCAGGTTTTCCCGATACTGCCTCTTCGCATGAGCAGGATCTCATTGCCGCCCTGGACAAGCAGTACCGGGCTGTTTGCCAGAGTGTGAAAGTGCGCGGCTATAAGGTAACGGAGGCGACGCACCCGGAACATTTTGAAGAAGAGCTGTTCTGCCGCCGCACGCAATACATTGAGTTGAATGCCGTAGCTCTCGACCCTGCAGAGTTCGGTTATAGCGATGTAGAGGACGAGGTGCTGAAAGAGTTTCTGAAACTGATTTTTGAGCAGCGCGCCCGGGTACTGACCCTGCGTTTTAATGTGAAGTGCAATGGCACGATCATGGCGCAATGCTGGACGAGTGGCGTTGTTATTCGCCCCGATGAGCCGGTCAGAAAATGGGTACCGCTTGATGAGATTAATTATCTTGCCGGTGAGGCCCGTGCGGAAATACGCGCCCAGGCCCAGGCGTTTAGCAGTTTCCTGTCAGCAGCCTGATTGCAGGGGCCAGACTCCAGGCCCCGTTCAGCACCTGCCGTCAGCTACCTGCATTGAGCAGGAAGCTGACGGTACAGAAAGGATGCGCCCTGACGGCCGCACATTGATCGCCGTACCGGCGAAAAACACATTTTGTCTCTCACTCCGGTCGGGCTGACGCCGTGACCAGACCTTAGCCCGGGCCACGGCCTCCACAAGGGAAGCTGACGCCGTCACCTTCACCCGTTCGCAGACTTTCCTGTGCATTCAGCCAGGAAAGTCTTTGCGCTGCGGCTTTGGTGTCGCCCTTGTTGCACCCGTTTTGAAGCCCGGTCTGGTTCGTGGTCACGGCGACAGCCGTATCCACTGACCAATATGGGAGATATACACATGCCTAACTGGTGTGCAAACCGAATCGAAATCACTGCGCCTCTCAGCCTGCAGGGCGACATAGAAGCATGGATTAACGGAACGTTATTCCCGTTCCATAAGCGAGCTATTCAGCAGAGCCTGCGGATGTTTATTGCTGGCGTGGCAGGACGTCTTAAGCCTGCGGTAGAAGTGGACTATCCAGCATATCCGGAGCTGGTATCAAACGGGTGTGAGGAGTCACTGGCAGGACGTGCATTCAGTGAGTGGACAGAGATGCTTAAAGCAGATATCCCCCTCAGTGAAGAAAACTGCGAGACGATTGACCGGTGCTACAGGGCGTGCGGGCTGGAAGAACTGAAGTGGGAGAGTCTGACCTTAACGGAAAAAACGCGAGTGGAGGGAATGATCCGCGCAAAAAGCTATGACTGGGGCGGATATTACATGAGAGGGGGAAGCCCGGAGGATATCTTTAACGGGCTTTGTGAGGAACCGGAGGGCGATACGCTTGATTTGCGAATGCTGCTGCCTACTCGCCTCGCAGCTGAAATAAACGGATTTAACGGAAAGCTACTTGAAGGCGTATCCAGTACCTTTCACTTCTACTCGATCCAGTACGGCACGAAGTGGCCTGCAGCAAACCGTTATGAAATGTGGGCAGGGGAGGGCATCCTGCAGATCGATACCGATACCGCATGGGCACCACCTGAAGAGAGCGTAATGGAAGCCCTTTCGGCGCGCTGGAACTGCACAGTAAAGCACTGGTATAGCGAGGCCGGTTGCGATTTTTGCGGGTACCGGGAGTATGAGGCTGGCGCTATGGTTGAGCTTATTGATGACAGTTTATGGTATGCGGAAGAGGACGAAGATGGTTACTCTGACGTGATCGGGCCTGAGTGGCTGGTAAACAACATCACACACTTTGGCGGTTAAATATTGAACATATCAGGGCGTGGCAGTAAATATACGCCCTGCACCGATTTATCCACAGCATGTCCGGGTTATTGCCTACTGGTAGTGTGAATAACGCTGCCAGTACGGCAGAAAAACCTTCTGCAGGTTCCACCTGCAGTGGCAGGGCGACCGCGCCTGCGGCGCAGTTCCCCGACCCACCAATAAATTATTTTGAGGATCTGATAAGCATCAGAGCAAGTTCAAAACTCAGGGTTTGAAATTTCCTCGTGCTTAAAAAGTGCAATTTCTGCACTTTATTCAAGGTGACTTTGGGCACGCTTCGGCTCCCCGTCGGGGCCGGGTCGTCGCCTGCACTTCGCGTGATGGCCAGTATGTCCATCGCGCTACGCGGAGCCGCAGGCGTCTCCGTCCTGCCGGATAGCAAGCGATGCCTGAACTACGGCGCCTGCAGCTGCCGTGCCGGCAGCGCCGCTTTCACTGGCCGCCGGTGGCGGCCGCTGAGGAAAGCCGGTGAACCGGCTTCTCCCGGCATCTCCTTCCTCTGCATTTAGCGGTGTTCACTTTTGCTGTGACTGACGCTGCCCCGTCCTGGTCCATAAACAAGGTAAGGCTAAAGCCCGCTGCACTCACCCGTTCGCACTCCCTCCCTTTGGTCGCTCGCTTGCGCTGCGGCTTCCTGCATCGCCCTTGTTTCTGGCCCGGGCGGCCGGGGCGGTCAGGTGTCACAGCAACGTGCTCCCCGCCTTCCGGAACCGGAAAAAGGGGACGCCAGAAAGAAGCCGAAGGAGGCCACGATGACAAACCAGACCCACGAATTTTTCTTTGAGTTCCCGGCTATTCAATGCCAGCAGGGTGGACGCGTGCAGTACATGTTGTGCACACCGATGAACATGCTGAAGCGTATTATGGCGTTTGATGACGCCGGTGATGTGATGTCCCGTTCTCAGCGCGAGGTTCATCTGGGCCGCGCTAAAAGGATCAATCGCTATCTGACGACCGGCTATGACCTGAAAACGGACTATATCGTGCCGACGCTGGTTGGTAACATCGACGGGGTGGTTCGTTTTGAAGAGGCGGCGGGAGTTAAGGGCGGTCTGGGAACGCTTTTCATCTCGATGGATGCGGATATCCGTTTATTTGACGGACAGACCCGTTCACGCGGCATCATTGATTATATCAGCGCGCGTAAAGATTCTCCGGATACCATCACACTACTGCTCACTGTGGGGCTTCCTCTTGAGACGCGCCAGCAGTTTTTCTCCGATATCAATAACAATGCCAGCAAACCGGCAACGGCTATTTCTATGGCCTACAATCACAAAGATCCTCTTAACGCTCTGGTTCGCCAGATTGCCAGTGACACACCTGCGCTACGCGGCCGCGTAGACTATGAGCATAACGTTGTGCCAGCCAAAAGTTTTCTGCTAATCAGTTTTAAGGCGCTTCACGATGCGACCCGCAAAATGTTTGGTCTGCGGGCAGGTGATGAAATTACCGATGCGCTGCGCAATGACGCATTGCTCCTCTGGAAGGCGTGGAGCGTTGCGCTGCACTGGGAATGGCTGGCAGAGAATATCGGTCCTCCAATGTATCGCACGCGTCATATCGGTACTCACGGCGTTATGGTCAACGCCATCGGCATCGCCACTGCCATGATGCTTGAAAATCATGATGCCGGAGCCATTGCTGAAATGCTCAATCATAGGACAACAGCCTGTATTGAAGCTCTTCAGCCTTTTGCACACGCGGAGTGGTACGGCGTATGTGTTGATCCGGAGACCGATACCGTCAAATGCGATACACCGGCCCAGAACCGCGCTGCCGAAAAGCTACTGAACGTGTTTGGCATGAGTACGGAACATCCTCACGCCTGGTTGCGCCCTTCTTTTGATGAGGACGTCAGCGATGAACAGGTTGCAGAGATGGCTGAAAAAGTCGCAAAGGTGGCAGAGGAAAAAAAGCTCGATCTGGCAATGCTGAAATCCGCACTACCGGAACGCCTTGCCCTGTCAGAGACGTCAATGAAACCCGTATTTTCCAACATGCGCCGTCTGCGGGCGTGGATGAGCGAACAGTTCCCACAGCCCGGGCAACAGTAAACAGGAAGGAGGCCGCCCGAACGGGCGGCAGTATCCCGAACCACCTGTCTCTGGTGCCACTTAATCCCGAACGTCAGGCTGCAATACAGGCGATCGATGATGTGGAGAGCGGGGCCAGTGAACGGTGGTTCAGCTTATATCCCTATGCCTCGGCCTTTTTCCGTCGCCTGACGGGACGCGGAAAGGTTTCCGGAAAAGCGCTTCGCGCTGTCACCGGCATTATCTGGGACCCCCGCGAGAGGCTGGCAACACTGAGTGACTATGAAATGGCGTTTGATACCCTGATCAGGACGCGGGGGCAATACTGTCCCACACCTTTATGCAGTTCGATACGGCACTGGTTATTCCCGGAAGTGGAATTTCAGCAGATGGAGCGTGCCCGGCAGCGGGCCAGTCTCAGCGGTCATAAGTACAGTGTGAAAACGCGTCGCCAGCGGGAACGGCAGCGCGAGCAGGCAGCAATACAGTATCACCGTGTTGTGCAGCTGGCCGCCATTGACCTGAACTTCCAGAGTCCTGACACATTCTGTCAGTGGAATAAGCGGCATCAGGAGCTGGAAGAGGCTGAATGGCTGGGCATGTTCTGGCGCTGGCAGGCTCGCTTTCCTTCCCTGCGGGAGCTGGACTGGCTGCGCTACAGCCACGATAGCATAGCCGCAATCGTCCTGAGTCTGGCAGCGATTGTCAGGGAAACACCCGAAGTGATCCGGGCGCAGGAAAAGCTTTATGTGCCGAATAAACTGGAGTATGCAGGTCGCTGAATTACCGTGGTTTTCAACGGTTATTCCTGGTCAGAATGGTACTAATGGCGGTATAATGACCGTGGCGCTTGAGGCTTTTTGCCTCATGATGTTTCAGTGGTTTGGGTGTCGTGTGGCAGAAAGACAAAAGCCCCAGTTAATTTTCATTAACCGAGGCCCCTGCATGATTCGACACCATCAGGATAGCCTCTTACCGTGCCTAGTGCAAGGAGAAGCAAGCCATGAAATTGCCGCAACAACCTGTAATCTGGTGTGTACTGATCGTGTGTCTCACACTGCTGATATTCACGCTCCTGACCCGGTCCCGCCTGTGCGAGCTCCGGCTAAAGGATGGAAACAGGGAGGTTGCTGCAACTCTGGCTTACGAATCTGGTAAGTAGGAACCTGGAGCGGGGGGGTAACCCCCCGCTTTTCAGGCTGATAGTGTTGCGTTCTGCACCTGAAGCGCCTTTTTGAAGGGACTGTCTGAGCAATCGGGCAGTCCCTTTTACTTTTCCTGACCTCCGATTTTGAGCCCAGCGCTCGCAGCTGCCGTGCCGGCAGCGCCGCTTTCACTGGCCGCCGGTGGCGGCCGCTGAGGAAAGCCGGTGAACCGGCTTCTCCCGGCATCTCCTTCCTCTGCATTCAGCGGTGTTCACTTTTGCTGTGACTGACGCTGCCCCGTCCTGGTCCATAAACAAGGTAAGGCTAAAGCCCGCTGCACTCACCCGTTCGCACTCACTCCCTTTGGTCGCTCGCTTGCGCTGCGGCTTCCTGCATCGCCCTTGTTTCTGGCCCGGGCGGCCGGGGCGGTCATGTGTCACAGCAACGTGCTCCCCGCCTTCCGGAACCGGAAAAAGGGGACGCCAGAAAGAAGCCGAAGGAGATAAAAATGAACGCATCCACCACTACTGCCCAGACTGAACAGGTTACAAGCATTGAAATTACACACCCGCGCCAGCGCCTGAATTTCATCCCCCGTCTGTTTGCCTCTCCGCTTGGCGATCAGATGGCTGCTAACTTCCTGCAACGACACAGCAATTATGACGGTGGCAAGTGGCGATACTTTGAGGTTCCCCGTGGCATTACTGGCCAGATCGGAGGATGGACGGAAATTGCCACAACCCGCCCTACCGGGTATATCACGCCGCCTGATGGCACATATCGCCTGACCATCCCCGGTAACTACTTTGACGAGGAAGTTTCTGCGGATGCTGTGGGGATCATCGCAACGCTTTTTGTGCTCAATTTCCTCTCATGCAAGTTATTCGAAATGGGTGAAGAGTATGCAATGACGTGTCAGGGGCTTGTCGATCGACAGGATGCGCTTAAGGACTATGTCAGCATCATCAAACATCCGGAACGCAGCCAGATTTTCCGTGCAATCGACTGATAAAAAAGCCCGGCCAGCTGGCCGGGCATGAAAGGAAATCATCATGACAAAAAAATTAGCAGTATCGGAAGGCCTTGAAATACTTGCCCGCTGGCTTGAGGACAATATCAACTGTGAAACCGACCTGATTTTCGACAACCCGGAAGAAGGTACGGATTCCGCTATGTTACTGCCCTGCATTGAGGTGGCGCTGGCGCTCATTCATGCCGCGGAGGAAAATCAGACGCTACAAATCCGGGCGCAGGGTGATGCGAACCAATATGTTCTGTTAAAGGGAACAAGTTGGTTTGCCCAGGTGCTGATGAATGGCGAAATGACCGTTACACAGCAGGAACAGCACCTTAAAGCGATGATTGCCGGAGTCACCAATGAATAACGAACAACCACAAACAGCTGCGTCAATTCCTGAGCTGGTCTCGCTGATAATAGAGGCTGAGCCGGTAGAGGGCGCAGAGATGAATAATGCTGAACGATCAGCACTGGCTGCGGAAGTGTTATGTATCTTCGCGAGGAGAACGGGACAGGCCCGCGATGGGGAGCCTGTCGAAACCATCATGGTGGATCTGCTGGCGAACCTGATGCACCTGTGCGACCGTATGAGCATTGATTTTTCGGGATTGCTGCCGGTTGCTGCGATGCATCATGATGATGAGCGTGACGCCTGAATCTGCTGCCCTGCTGAATCCCCAGCGCATCGAGCGCCGGGGATTCAGTGCCCACCTTCAGCTGCTGCGCAAGGTATCAGCTATCATTGCGCGAATCATAAAGCGCAGATCTTCTCCACTTGTCTGGTTCCGGGCGTGATGGCTCATTTGTTCCCGGAGCGATAATGTCACGGTAGCCAGGGCGACACTGCGCTTTAAGTTCGGCGAATTTTCATAATCCTTGTAGGTTCGCAAGCTCACACCCAGCTCTTCAGCTGCACGATCCATGCTCCACATCATTCCTCTTCGCCAGAGGCGCAACTCAAAGCCGTTCATAATTCTCTCGAAAAAGTGCAGAAATTGCACTTATTTTAACGTTTAAACAGAGTTATAAAAAGGGTTTTCTGCAACCAATATCACAAGCTACGAAAATTTTTGGCTCGAAAGTTCAACAAGTTACTTGTCATAAAATGGTATTCCGGACCAAGTTCCACGTCAGGTTGTGATCCAGTTTTACCAGGATCTGTGCCGGAACGGCGTTAGTCGCTGGTAGATGATCTCAAAGACAGAAAACCAGGACTAAGGGCGAAACTCTGGTCACCTTCGGCTCCCCGTCGTAGCCGGGTCGTCGCCTGCACTCCGCGTGGTGGCCAGAGTGTCCACCGCGCTCCGCGGAGCCGCACGCGTCTCCGTCCTTACGGATAGCAAGCGATGCCTGAAAACCACGCTTGCAGCTGCCTCACGGCAGCAGCCGCTTCACTGGCCGCGTTGCGGCCGCAAAGGAAGCCGGACTAAAGCCCGGCTCATCTGGCGCCTCCCTTTTACCTCACATCGCGGTGCTCCTGTGGCCGTGACAGACGCTGCCCCGTCCTGGTCCATAAACAAGGTAAGGCTAAAGCCCGCTGCACTCACCCGTTCGCACTCACTCCCTTTGGTCGCTCGCTTGCGCTGCGGCTTCCTGCATCGCCCTTGTTTCTGGCCCGGACGGCCGGGGCGGTCTGAAGTCACGGCCCCAGGCTCCCCGCTTCCGAAAACGGAAATAAAAGGGAAACGCCAGAAGGGAGCCGGAGGCAACCAACGAGGAGAAAGTTATGGACGATATGGTTTTTTACCCGAAAGGGCAGTTGTTTTTTGAGGACGCCATTCACGACGGTAAGCAGTTCGTGACTCGCTACGGTAAACAGCCGCTGGATGTTCTTAACATGCAGGGCGAACAGTACGTACTGGTTTCCCGTAATGAAGCAATTGAAATGATCCGTGAAGCCGCGCGTAAACCAGTTGAAGAAATCACTGCGGAAATTTTTAACGACCAGCTTGAGGTTATGCCGCCTATCGACTGGTACGGAAAAGGAGACGATCAGTCATTCAAACTAGCTGAGATGCACGCGGAGGACGTGACCGATATTTACGCCTATTACCGTGGCCGCTACTTCCGTTTTCGTGACCGTGTGAGCATGAAACATAGCGAAATTATTCAACGAATAGAGCAGGAGGTGTACGCAAAGCAGAAATAAAAAAGCAGAGCTAAAAGCTCTGCTCATTCACCCCGGTCTGTTGGAGCAGACCGGATAACTAACTGTCTCAGATGGAGATACATCATGAAAGACCGCTTTATCATTGCATGCCGTGATTACATTGTAAATAACAAAAACAAGCGTCCTCACAAGCGTAAGCCCGCCGAGATCATTCCTGCTGACGTGATCGCACGCCGTATTCAGGCACTAGGGAAAATTGTGGTACGCGCAGAACGCCGCCATAAACCCGTTCGTATTCCGGCTATGAGTTGCGCAGAGCTGGGGCACTTCCTCACCTCAACGGAACAAACCCGTGTAAGCGCATGACAGACGCCGCCCCGTAACGGGGCGGCTTTTAAACCACATATCCGAGAATTCAGAAATGCCAAAATATTATCTCCAGAATGCGCCGCGAGGTGTAACCGCTATTCAGCTCGATAACGGTGATGAAGCTGTCTATCTTGATGGTGAATTTATTGCCTGTTGTGATCTGGGGGAACGTGACGATCCGGTAATCGAATTAGGCGAAATCCTTGCCAGAAGTATGGGGGTGCCGTTCCGCCTGCTGACGCTGCCCGTTCCTGATAATGAGGAATGGGCATGGAACGACGTTACCGATGCGCTGAACTGGGGCGCGCGAGTGCAGCTACCCCGAATGATGTTGCGGCCTGTACTGGAGTGCAGCACATCCCATATCACGGAAGCTGACAACACATTGTTAGAGAATTTGAGTTCGAGCGATGAGGATAGCGGGTGGATCTTAAATTCAGGTGTGGGGCACTTATTACGCCTTGATGCTGTTTACGACCCGCTTATCAGGTTGAGGCGTCTCGGAATTTCCAGAACGACACGGGCATTAATAGCCCGAGCCATACGTCAGGCAGATATAAGCATGATTCATTTCTCATCTGTAGGTGAAGAAATAGAAGGTGCACCAACCTTTGACTGGTAACTCTCTGCCCGGCTACATGCCGGGCATACCTCCAACCATCGGCGCAGGGGCTTGCAGCAGGCTTTGCCTGCGCCGCCCCCACAGTCGCCGCAAGACGGCTCCCGAAAGGAAACGGGCATAGCCCGCCACTTCTTTCTGGCGTTTCTCTTTTTAGTTCACGGACTCATCACGAATCACCTTTGCCGTGAAAGACACTGGCCCGGCCCGTGACGAATACAAGGGGAAAGGCTGAAGCCTGCAATCCTCACCCGTTCGCACTCTCTCCCTCTGGTCGTTCGCTTGCGCTGCGGCCTCCGGTTGCCCCCTTGTATTAGCCACTTATGGTCCGGACCGGTCATTTCATCACGGCAACGGCGCTCCGCGATGGTGAATCACCATCAAAAAGTTCACGCCAGAAGAAAGTTAATTTTCAATCCAGAGGAGAATCATCATGGCCCGTTTATCTTCATCTTTCCGTACCGCGAACGTTATCCGTAAAGAGCGTGCATTGACCAATGATGAACTTATGCGCTTCGTACCAAGCGTATTTTCAGAGGAAAAACATGAATCACGCAGTGAGCGTTATACGTACATCCCAACCATCACTTTGCTGGACAATCTGAGGAAAGAAGGTTTTCAGCCTTTCTTTGCCTGTCAGACGAGAACGCGTGATATCGGCAAGCGCGAACATACCAAACATATGTTGCGCCTGCGTCGTGAGGGAGAAATTGCAGGTGAAGAGGTGCCAGAAATTATTCTCCTCAACAGCCACGATGGTAGCAGCAGCTATCAAATGATTCCTGGCATGTTCCGCTTCGTTTGCATGAACGGAATGGTTTGCGGAAAAACCTTTGGAGAGATTCGCGTACCGCACAAAGGTGACGTTGTCGGGCAGGTGATCGAGGGCGCGTATGAGGTTCTTGAAATTTTCGACGGTGTGAAAGAATCACGCAGTGAGATGAAGGAAATCAGCCTGAGTAAGGATGAGCAGCGTATCTTTGCTGAAATAGCACTTAACTGGAAATATGATGATAAAGGTGTCGGGAAACATATCCCGCTAGTGCCTGATGATGTTCTTCAGGCGCGCCGTAATGAAGACAAAAGTGATGACCTCTGGACAACTTATCAGCGCGTTCAGGAGAACATGACGAAAGGCGGCGTATGGGGTAAAACCGCAAAAGGAAAATTCCAGCGTACCCGCCCCGTTAATGGAATTGACGGTGACGTAAAGCTGAACCGCGCGCTGTGGGAAATGGCCGAAAAAATGAAGGAGCTTAAAGCCTAATCTTAATCAGGTGGGGATAATTCCCCGCCTTTTTTTGCCCTTTCAGTTTGTTCAGGTGTTGAACCTGAACAAACTGATCACCCCCGCCCGCCGAAAGGTAATCGCCACATTCGTAGCGTTTACCTTTCACCCGTCCGCCCCCAGGGGCTACCCTGGTTAGGTCAGGCAGTTTTGTTCATTGAATCTTGCGTACTTTCAGACTGAGAATTTTTTCTGGATTTGCTTGCACGGTTTGTGGGTTTCTTTTTGCTATTCAGTATTTCCCGAATTGCTTTCACGCTGGTTGGGATACCAGCCGTAGAAAGCGCATCCCGTATATCCTCGATGCTATAACCTTTTTTCTCTGACAGCTCGATAATCTGGTCACGCAGCTGCTCAAGAACGTCATTTTTAGTAAGGCGTTTCTTTGAAAGATCCGGGAGCTCACTAAGCGCATCTTTAGCCAGTACAATATCTTCTTCGCTATACCATTTTTTATCAGACATTCAATGTTTCCTTCCTACACAACGAAATTATTCAGGCAGGAGTATACCTTTTCGCCTGTCAGAGTGGCAAACCAATGTTTTTCCTGGCGTAAGCCAGTGACGGCGAAGCCGAAATCACATATACTTCAGCTCAGGAACATAAAACTAGGTCCAAACGTGGGACAGGGTATGTTTTGTAGCACCGCCTGCACGCAGACGGTCCCACAAAACGCCCTGGTCAGGACTCCGTCCCGACACCCTATTAATCGTGCCAGCCTGTAAGGCCGTGCAAGGATTGAGAATGAGTAAGAGTGAAAGACGCCAGCGATCAGCGTTGCTGGGCAGCGTTCGTTGTTACCCTGAAGAGAAAGCGCAGATACAGGAAAGTGCCAAAGCTGCTGGCATCTCAACAGGTGAGTTTTTGCGGCGAGCTGCTCTCGGAAGACGTATTGTCGCAAAAGGTGACACCCGGCAGATGAATGAAATCCTTAAACTGGGGGGCCTGCAAAAGCATCTTTATACAGAGATGCAAAAGCAGGGAATGATGACTCCAGAGCTGAGTAAGCAGTTTGCCGAGACACTGGCTCAGTTGCAGAAGACGTTAATGAAATTCAGGGCTGACAGCCTGAACAATACAGAGGACTAAAATGCTTGCGGTAGTGGCTGAACGCCGTCGTGATGGTAAATCAAGCTTTGTTCAACTCGTCTCATATACCATCCTGCGTGATGATGTTGAGATGAGCGAAACGCTATCGCCTGAAAAACCCTTTGTCCGTAAGTCCCGTTCTGAGGACAAGATTTTCAACGACCTGGTAGGGTATGCAACGCGTAATGCACTACCCGATTCACAGGATGTTATCGCAACGTTCCCGGACGGACGCCAGCAGGTGCGTTGCGATAAAGTCATCTGTGAAACCAACTGCTTCTCTCTGGCCACGGCATCCACTGAAATGGATATGGTTGCCATGCAAAACACCCGCTGTAACGACCCTGTATATCACGTCATTCTGTCCTGGCCGGAATCCGAGCGACCTACTCCAGATCAGATTTTTGATTCGGCTCGCCATTGTCTGAAGCGTATGGGTATGGAAGGGCATCAGTATGTCTTCGCTATTCATGATGATACTGATAATTTGCATTGCCATCTGACGGTGAACCGTATTAACCCGGTGAGCTATAAAGCTGCCTCATTGTATAACGATCACTTCACCCTGGACCGCTGCTGCCGTGAGCTCGAGCTGAAGAACGGATGGAAACATGATAATGGTCCATACAAAGTTAACGAAGACGGCGCGATCGTCCGTAACCGCAGCTTCTATAAATCTGCGCCTTCAGCTGCGCGCCAGCTGGAGCACTTTGGTGATAAAGAAAGCCTGTTTTCTTATGCTGTAGATAATTGCCGCGTAAAAATTGATGAAGTGTTTCTTCAGCCAGACTACACCTGGGATGATGTTCATAACGTATTAGTTTCAGCTGGACTCGAGCTACGTCCTAAAGGTCAGGGCCTGGCTATTTATGATTTGGGGAGCGATACCCAGGCACCTATCAAGGCCAGCGATCTCCATCCTGAACTTACCCTGGACAGTCAGCAGGAATTAATCGGTAAATTCATTCCTGCCACGATTCATCGTGAAACTGATCACGTGGGCAGAGAACGTTTGCTGAGCACGGTAGATATTCAAACCCAGTACAACGGTCGTCTTCATCGTCGTGATAAGGGCGCCCGCGCTGAACGCCGTGTTCAGCGTGCCGCAGCTCGTCAGGATTTAATTGCGCGTTATAAAGCGTATAAAACTGCTTTTGTTCGCCCCGGAATTTCGGCCGACACCGTAAGAACACGTTTCCGTGAATTGTCAGCAAGCTATCGTATCCGGAAAAATAATGTCCGAATTTCACAGCGTGATCCTCTGCTTCGTAAGCTGATGTTCCGCGCGCTGGAAGTCGAAAAAATGAAAGATATGGCCGCTTTGCGTTTGCAAATCCGAGAAGAGCGTAAAGCTCTTAAAGAGATGCCAGGTTCCCGACCGTTATCGTATCGAGCATGGGTAGAGATGCAGGCCACCAAACATGATGCTGCTGCTATCTCGCAACTTCGTGGCTGGGCATATCGGGAGAAGCGAAACAATCGCACGGCAGCCATCTCCGGCAACATCATCCTCAACTCTGTTGCTGATGATATCCGTCCTGCTCAAATTCGTGGTTATGAAACACAGGTTAACCGCGACGGTGCCGTTGTATATAGCTCCGGTGGCAACCCTGTATTGCTTGATCGTGGTTTGCTTATTGAGGTTGCCGATGCACCGGCAGAGAAGGGTAAAAACATCGCTATGGCGCTGCACATCTGTGGTGAGAAGAGTGGTGAGAAAGTTGAGATCAGAGGGGATAAATCCTTCGTTAACGGGACCATTCAATACATCCCGCATTTCAACGCATCGTCAGGAAAAACAGTTCCGTTGACGCATCCTGTTCAGCGCCAGCAGGCAGGTTATCATGCCCCGACTGAGACCCGGCATGATGCCCCAGCTGCAGGCGGAAATATGCGGCCTCATGTACCGCCCAAGCCCAATATTAAGAACTAACGCCATACCAGGGAGGTGTTGTCTGAATGGATGAGAAGCTAATACATGCGGATTTATCGTCTTTGCCAGAACCGGTGAGGGAAGCCGCCAAGGAACTTGTTGACCTGAAGTTTCGTATCGATATGGCAGCAAGAGGCGGTACGTCAGGGATACCACTTGACCTGCATGGGACCATGACTGGAGGAGAGTGGGGGCCGCATTTCGGGCAGGAATTTTTCTGCAGCATCATTCCTTTTTTCCCGCGAGATTTTGAAACCTGCTCGGCAACTGAAATGCTGGTTCCTACCTTACATACCTTCGGCTGCAGCTGGCGTTGGTGGCCCGATCGTTATTGTAGCGACAAAGATGAACACGATATACGGCGCCACATTTTTTCTGATTACGGGCTGAAAAGTACGAGCTATACCTTCATTCCTCAGCTGGGATTGTTCTGCCCGGGTGAAGGTAAAAATCGTGTTAACTTCTGCCGCCATCACGGTATCGAATATATCCCGGCACGGGTTTATCCCCATGATTATCCTGAAGCAAATCGAATCTCTGTGTACGTTCAGGATACTGCAGGAGGGCTGGATGTATGGGCCGTTCTTGATAATCGCTATGTTCAGAAGGTTACTCACTATGCCTTTGCGCTCCCACTTTTGCGCGCTTATGGGGTAGCGTTCCCTGGTAAGTGGCCAGCAGGATGGCCATCAATATCGGACCTCCTGGCTAACCAGCTGTGTTGCACGGATGAGACTACCTTTCACAAACCCGTGATCGATATGCATGCTGTCAGGGATGTGCTGGATCGTGATAAGACCAGCAGAGAGGATGGGGAGATGTATGTCAAAACCAGTGTGCATGAACTGCCCCTGGCCGGGCTGGTTCGCTTTACCCTGATCGCAATGTTATTGAGTTTAGGTGCGCTGTTCATCTACGAGATACTGGACGAGGGTATCCTGTCCAAGATTGCACTGGGAATAACCACTTTCATGGCTGGCGTGGTTGCTTCGTTTTTTATCCCGGCGTTCCGTATCAAGAAAAAATATCTTCGCAAATAGCTGTGGCACTGCCAGGACGAAAAAAAAAGCCGGAGGGGAGCACCCTTCCGGCTTTTTTGACTATGGCTAATTGGATTCTTCCCAGAGGCGTTCAAACTCCCGCTGATAAGCGCGAGCTGTAGATGGTTCATTCCAGATTACGATCGTGTTCTCTGCGTTTCGCTTAACTGCGCTTGAGGTGTAGTTGAATGAGCCTGTCTGGGTTGTGATGCTATCGACCACCATGAATTTATTATGCTGTATGGCGTACTGGCCGTTTAGTTTTACCGGAATCCCTTTGTGCTGTAACCAGGTCACGGCAGAGTATCGCCCTCCATTATCTTTAGCATCAGCCATTACTCGCACCCTGACACCGCGCTCCCGGGCGCGCTCAAGCGCTAATGCGATCTCTTTACTCGTAAAACTGTAGGCAGCGACGTCGATGGTCTCATGAGCGCTGTCAATGGCCGTCAGAATGTTATTAATTGCGCCCTTCCCGGGAGAGAACCCCGAGGTGATGCGTAATTCAGTACCTGATGTCGTCAGAGGTACTAGTAAAATCGTCACTATAATCGTGCTGAGTAATGTTCTGATACCAGTCGTCATAACCGCGGTTGCTCTCTGAAATTGGTTGGGATACATGTTGGCCGATCGGAGGTGGTTGGTCCGGTACCGGCTCTCTTTGTGAAGTTGAAGGAAGCGTAATGCCGGCACTGTTCCTGTGCGCTTCTTCGATTCGCTTTTTGGAAATACGAATGGATTCCTGCTCTTTCAGCCAGTAATAACGTCCACCGGTTTGCTCCAGGGCTTCAATAGCCGTTTCGAATAAGAGAATGCCACGTTGTTCTGGCGTGAAATTCAGGTCGTCACGGTTATCAAGGTCGGTGGCCACACTGGTTATGGCCATCAGCGTCTTATCGGCTAGGCGAGCATTCAGGCGGCTATTCCATGCCCCTGGTAAAGTCGAGCGACAGATATCGATAATATTAGAAACTCGATCCTGTGAGACTGGGCGCCGGCGCGCAGCTGCAGGTACTTCATTGCATAAATCACTGAAGTCAGGACGCCGTAAGGGTACATAACGGTTAATTTTGACGTTCAGCTTTGAAATCTTTTCGTTGTCAGGAATGTAGATAGAACTGCTACGCACCTGGCGATCTTCAAAGACAATGATGCCCTGTCCTTCCTTGAGAGCCTTGAGCTCATCCAGCTGGATGTTATCCCTGTCTCTGAACTCAACGCGATCCACGTCCTCGTAGCCTCCCATGCCGGTTCGGCTCATGGTGCGCTGCTCAGCGTACTGCCCGGTCCCGCCAACAGCCCGGATCATCTTCAGCGTATCTTCGGTATCCTCAGTTTTCATAAACTGTTTGGTACCGAGGTTGGCATTAACTGAATGAACCTCTTTCCCGTGGCGCATCATCGCCTGCAGGTCCTGCGCCAGAATTACCAGCATGTATTTGAGGCTTCGCATCTGGGCCGCAAGTTTTTCCAGCCCTGGTGCGAAATAGTAACCTACCTCATCGCAGATAAGCATAAACGGGAATTTACTGGCGAATTTCTTCACCGTAAGTGTGTGTTCCGGGGAACCTTCAATTTTGTTACCCAGGTCCTTTGCGATGTTCATCCTGATGTCGGAGATGTACAGCTTACCCAGGGTAGCTGCTTCGTTATCAGAAAGCTCCAGCGCCGGAATAAGCACTACCAGGGTGCGATCGTTATGCAGGATATCCTGCATATCGATATCACCACCGTTCTTGGGAAAGACGTGGCCATAGGTATCGTTAAACATGCTGAGCATGCGGGTAAACTGCTGGATGAGATAGCCATGCTGGTCAAGCGCGCCCTGGGACCATTCCCCGGGGCGGTTGATGAGTTTCATATCAAAGCCGGCCAGGTTGGCCAGATAGTTTTCCATGGGCTTATAGCCCTCTTCGTGCCATCCCTCTTCAAGAGCTTCACGATACAGCCCGACGAATTTTATAAGCGGCAGATAGGACTGAATGACGGCCTGAGTCAGCATAATGTTATCGCGCGCGCGCTTATAACACAGAGCGTAGATCAGGGCATTCATCATGGCTCGGGCTTTATCCTTCCATCCTTCATCGCTGCCGTTTCCTGCAGGCAACAGTGACTCCATCAGCTGGATAATGAAGGTCGGACTGCCATAGGCGAACGGGTTGGTACTATTGGACTGAGGGCGGGATTTATCCCCGATCATCAGTTTTTTGAAGCGGTCGTCATTGCCGGTGATGAAGTTAAGAACGTGCCAGTCGTCCTCCTGCCCAAAACGTCTGGCCATTGACCACGTTGCCACGGCGAGATCTATCTGAGCCTTACCATCAGAAATGCAGCATCCCCGCGCCCAGCACAGCGCATTTAAGTACAGCGAGTAGAGGGTTTCAGTTTTACCGCCACCGGTTGTCGCCATGATCTGCATGTGCCTCAGAGCATCAGAGCTTTCAAGCCATAACTCTTTGCCGCGGTCACGGCCACGTCCTATACCAAGACAGAGGACCCCTTTCGCTTTCCCCACGATTATCTTAGGCAGATTCAGTTTCAGAAAAGGGATATTCCAGCTTTCTTCTCTTTCAGTGGAGATGTCGAAGCCACCTACATCCATCGGTATCCGGAGGGGTAATCTAAAACGCTGATCGCTGAATGCGACCAGCAGGATGATGTTAAATGGCAAAGACAGCAGAAGGGTGGCGGGCCATACCACACCAAAAATAAGCGAGCACGCCAGGAAAAGCTGTACAGAGAACGGGGCAAGCATTATTCGTTCTGCCAGGCGCCCCTGCACTTGCCGGCTAACGAGCCTGTTTTCTAACGGCCCATGGCGACTTTTTAGATCCATCCTAAATCCCTCATTGCGCGTTATTCATGAAAGCCTGCAGAGCTGCATCGCTTGTCATGGCCTGTAATGGAACCAGACGACCGTCATCGGTTATGACGGTCGGCGTGCCAGGCAATTTGTAGAGTTCAAAAGCCATATCGTTACGGGCCAGGGCGTTTTGCCCTGCTTCACAACTGGAGGCTGGCGTATCAGCTTTCGCACTCGGGTTCAGCATGCCGGCGCCAATGTCGAAAAGGCCGCGCCACATATCCGCCCGTTTATCTGCAGGTGCGCACAGCATTGGAACAACCTGTTCTGCTGTCCGGGCTTTACCAATCAGCGTCACAGGGAAAATCTCAATGTTGTACTGCGAGGAGAAAGCCTGCACGGTCGGCTCAAATATCTTGCAATTTGGGCACTCCGGATCGGAAAAGATGTATAGCGTTCGCGGGTGGCCAGAAGAGAGCTGAATAGTAAACTCCTGCTTTGCAGCACCATTCTTCAGACGTGTAGCCAGGAGATTACGGGCTTCAGCAGCTTCCTCAGCTGAGAGCGAACCAGGCTCTGCCGGTGGAGTTGATACAGCCGGCACAGTGGAACCAACAGATACTGCAGGTGCCGGTTTTACGAGCACAGGGGCCGGTGATCCGACAGGGGTTGATTCATGGGGTAATGCCGGCGGCTGGGATGCCATTACTGGCACTGGTGGTTGTACTGAAGAAGATGAATGCCATACCCAGGTGGTCCATGAGCCAACGAGAAACGCCGCCATAGCAACCGGAATCAACCAGCGAAAGCCAGATTTGCGTTGTTCTTTAGCATCAGGAGCATTAATGGCCATGCTCTGCAGAGCATTGGCCGTAGCGTCCATGATACTTTCAGCGAGCTTTTGGTCTTCCGAAGAAAACAGTTTGGCAACACCGTTGTAAGCGTGGCGAAGCCAGATAGTGTGCAGTCCATTATCCAGCTCAAGCGTCAGCTGGTAGCGATCATTCAGCGGCCGGTAGAGATTAAACAGGCTATGGCCATTGAGGCGAATCTGGAGGTGTTGTCCATGAATTTCGGTAGTTGTTTGGTTTACGATTTGTTCTGACATGGGGTTATCTCATTTTTGGGCGGAATGTATGTACGTGCCGGTGGACATGCTGTTCGTCGGCTGCGGAATTCACTAACTGGTTATTTCCTGCTTCGTCTTCATCGTCCTCTTCGTCATCAACATCGGCAGGAGAGGGTTTTGTCGGGGCGGGTTCTACTACGACAGCGCCTATATTTCTCAAATCTGTTTCAAGTCCCTCGATGGCCAGTGACATGATCGGTTTGGTTAACCGGACCCGATACCGTGAAGCCAGTTTCTCCCAGTGCGCCTGGCTGACCACGCCAGCACCTTCGACGAATGGCCAAGGCCGGCCTGTGGAAGCAAGGGCATACCAGAGCGTACGATCAAGCCCCTTAAGCCAGCGGTACCTTCTAATAGGGAGATGCAGATCGTTGTCATGCAGTGCGGCGATGGCGGTACGCACATAGTTGTATTGCTTAATCCATTTTTGCGCTGCCGGCGTTGCAGTGACTTTGCGATATGCTGAAGTGGCCAGCGAGAGGTTGGGATATCCAATCTTGTTGCGGTATTTGCGGTCTGACTTAAGAGTGGAGCGGTTCAGTGCATCTAACAGCTGCTCCGCTTCGCCACGTTTATCAAGGAAATGCTGCAACCCAAAAATCGCGAACATTGCGCGTTCATGATCGTTGAAGCGGTCAAAGTCTTTTATATCGTGCTGCAGCGGTGTACCCAGCTGCTCGATGAAGAGTTTTTCTGCCAGGTCCTTCTTCAGCCGGTTGTTAACAACAAGCTTGTGCTCGATGACAAATTCATCTGGCGTCATCGCGCTGCGATGTTCAGCCGGATCAACATTCAATAGCTGCGTTTTCCTGTCCCCATAGCTCAGTGCCGGCAGAATGGCAGGGGAGAACTGCGCCATGATTCGGGGAAGCGTATTAATGGATATATCACGGCTGGTTCGGCTCGCCTGGTGCCGACGAACAGCAACAATGCCGATGATTACCAGTGGTACCAGAGCTATTAGCAAAATACCTGCCGTGGCATCCATGACAGTGAAAAACTCACTCCATGACACGTTTTCGGCATTGTTATGCGTCTTGGCCAGCAAGTTGATTCGCCACGCAGCTGCACTATGAAATTGCGGAAAGTCAGCCAGGTTCCAGAGCCAGTAGAGAAGGGTGGTTGTGCATTCAATGGTTAACTGCCGAAAAAATAAAGCCATTACCATTAGTGTTATAAACAGGCCGACAGCGGCCATCGTCCAGTCATTATTAGACTGAACGTCCTTACGGACAGGTTGT
>NZ_JADCLG010000018.1:0-63039 GCF_014982425.1 Enterobacter cloacae complex sp. I1M
CCAACTGAGCTACGTAGCCATCTTTTTTTCGCGTTACCTTATCGGCGTTGCGGGGCGCATTATGCGTATAGACCCTTGCAGCGTCAACACCTTTTTCAATGAAAATAGCCGGAATGTGACTGTTTGGTTAGGTTGCGAACAGCGAGGCCGAATATTCGACAATTATTGGTTATTAATCGATTTTATGCGGGGAAAAGAGAGGAAAAAAAAACAGGCCCCGGAGGGCCTGATGATACTCTGAACATTATTTATAGGCAGACTGGTGAACGCCCACTGCGCGTCCTGACGGATCGTTCATGGCTTTGAAGGATTCATCCCATTCAATGGCTTTAGCAGAAGAGCAGGCGACCGATGGACCACCCGGTACGCACTCGGCTGCACTTGGAACCGGGAACAGCTCCTCAAAGATCTCACGGTACAAATACGCTTCTTTCGAGGCTGGCGTGTTGTACGGGAAGCGGAAGCTCGCAGTTTCCAGTTGTTGATCAGAAACCTGTTTTGCCGCCACCTCTTTCAGGGTGTCGATCCAGCTGTAACCTACGCCATCGGAGAACTGCTCTTTCTGACGCCACGCCACGCTCGCCGGCAGGTAGGATTCAAAACATTCACGCAGGATATGTTTCTCCATTTTGCCGTTGCCGCACATTTTGTCCTGCGGGTTGATGCGCATCGCCACATCGAGGAATTTCTTATCGAGGAACGGCACGCGGGCTTCCACACCCCAGGCGGACATCGCTTTGTTGGCGCGCGCGCAGTCAAACATGTGCAGCGCCTGTAGCTTACGCACCGTTTCTTCATGCAGCTCTTTGGCGTTTGGCGCTTTGTGGAAATAGAGATAACCGCCAAACACTTCGTCAGAACCTTCGCCGGAGAGCACCATCTTGATGCCCATCGCTTTGATCTTCCGCGACATCAAATACATCGGCGTGGAGGCGCGAATGGTGGTCACATCATAGGTTTCAATGTGATAGATCACATCGCGGATCGCATCCAGACCTTCCTGTACGGTGAAGTGAATTTCATGGTGCACCGTGCCGAGATGGTTCGCCACTTCCTGGGCGGCTTTCAGGTCAGGTGCCCCTTCCAGACCCACGGCAAAGGAGTGCAGCTGCGGCCACCAGGCTTCAGAGCGCTCCTGATCTTCCACGCGACGTGCGGCGAATTTCTTGGTAATCGCGGAGATCACGGAGGAGTCCAGACCGCCGGAGAGCAGTACGCCATAAGGTACGTCTGACATCAGGTGGCTTTTCACTGACTCTTCCAGGGCCTGACGCAGTTCGGCTTTATCCGTCACGTTGTCTTTCACCGCTTCATAATCAAACCAGTCGCGCTGGTAGTACGGACGGATCTCGCCGTCTTTACTCCACAGGTAGCTACCTGCCGGGAACTCTTTGATGGTGCGGCACACCGGTACCAGGGCTTTCATCTCTGAGGCAACGTAGAAGTTACCGTGTTCATCGTGTCCCATGTACAGCGGGATAATACCAATATGGTCGCGGCCAATCAGGTAAGCGTCTTTTTCGCTGTCGTACAGCGCGAAGGCGAACATACCTTGCAGGTCGTCGAGGAACTCCGGGCCTTTCTCCTGATACAGCGCCAGGATCACTTCGCAGTCTGAGCCGGTCTGAAACGCGTAGCGATCGCCGTACTCAGCGCGCAGCGCCTGATGGTTGTAAATTTCACCGTTAACAGCCAGCGCGTGCGTTTTTTTCTCGTTATACAGCGGCTGTGCGCCAGCGTTGACATCAACAATGGAAAGACGTTCGTGAGCCAGAATCGCTTTATCGCTGGCGTAAACGCCTGACCAGTCCGGACCGCGATGGCGCATCAGGCGGGACAATTCGAGTGCTTTTTTACGCAGTTCGCCCGCGTCAGTTTTAATATCCAGTACGCCAAAAATAGAACACATAACCTTCTCCGTTAACCCTGTTGCGTTGTGATGTTGCTTGCTTATGAAAATGCCGCAAAAAGGGGAGGGGGCGCAAGCGTTTTACCGATGAAAACGTAAAAAGTGCAATGGCAATTGCCGAATCTTAAAAAAAGAGTATGCATTAAGCCATTCTATTGATGATTTATCAATGAAGAGCTGATTTCGTTAGATGAAGTGATATTTTCAGGCAGCAGAAATGAAAAACCACGCCCTGAGGCGTGGTTCTGAATCAAATAACGTCGATTTCGTCGACAGAGGGGTAAATCCAGCTTGGCCGGAACGGCATCGTATCAATGTCATCAAGCTGTGAAACGCCAGAAAGCACCAGGATGGTTTCAAGCCCGGCCTGGAAGCCGGCCAAAATATCGGTGCGCAGGTTGTCGCCAACAATGACGGTTTCTTCTGAGTGTGCCTGCATCGTATTCAGTGCAGCGCGGATGATCCACGGGCTCGGTTTGCCGACAACAAACGGCTTACGGCCTGAGATTTTTTCGATACCGGCGCACAGCGCACCGCAGGCGGGATAAAAACCACGACCATGCGTATCCGGGTTAGTGGCGATAAAACGTGCACCATTGGCGACAAAGTAGGCTGCTTTATGCATCATCTCCCAATTAAAGGAGCGCGTTTCGCCCACGATGACAAAGTCCGGATTCACGTCGGTGATGGTGAAGCCCGCTTTATACAGCTCGTGGATCAGCGCGCCTTCGCCAACCACGTAGGCTTTTTTGCCTTCCTGACGCTTCAGGAAATCCGCGGTCGCCATCGCAGAGGTATAAAACACGCTGTCCGGGACGTTGACACCCGCGGTAGCAAAGCGATTTGCCAGATCCTGACCAGTCTGTGAAGGGTAGTTCGTGAGAAGAACCAGTGGCATTCCTTTGTCGATGATGCGGTGAAGAAACTCCGCAGCACCTGGCACGGCAACGTTGTCGTGCATTAGCACGCCGTCGATATCACAAATTACATTCTTAATGGTCATGGACAATCCGACATCAAAAAAAGAAGGCGTTACTATAAGGTCCGATCAGGATTCCAGCAAATGTTGCAGCAGGATCCCGTTGAGCATGGCACGTTTTACCAGGGCGAATGCGCCAATTGCCGAGCGGTGATCGAGCGTAGATCGCACCACCGGCAAATTCTGGCGAAATGCCTTCAGCGCCTGGGTATTGATGCAGCCTTCAATGGCAGGCAGTAATACTTTTTCGGCTTCAACGATCTCGCCGGCAATCACCACTTTTTGCGGATTAAACAGGTTGATGGCAATGGCGATGGTCTTACCCAGGTGGCGTCCTACCTGTTCGATCACTTCGCAGGCCAGCGCATCGCCTTTGTTTGCCGCTTTGCAGATGGCACCGATCTTACAGTCGCCCAGCGTGACGCGGCTCTGATAACCCTGCTCCAGCAGGTGGCGGACGCGATGTTCAATGGCGGCATTGGCGGCAACGGTTTCAAGACAGCCAAAGTTACCGCAGTGGCAGCGCTCGCCAAGCGGTTCCACCTGGATATGACCGATCTCGCCTACGTTACCGTTACGACCAATAAAAATGCGGCCATTCGAGATGATACCCGCACCTGTACCACGGTGAACGCGCACCAGAATAGAGTCTTCGCAGTCCTGGCTCGCACCAAAGTAGTGCTCCGCCAGCGCCAGCGAGCGGATATCGTGACCAACAAAGCAGGTCAGCTTGAAGCGCTTTTCCAGCGCCTCAACCAGCCCCCAGTTCTCTACCTTAATGTGCGGCATGTAGCGAATAACGCCGCTTTCCGGGTCAACCAGACCGGGTAAAATCACCGAGATGGCGATGAGTTCACGGATCTTGCGCTGACAGCTTTCGATAAACTGCGCGATGGTATTCAGTAACGCGTGTTCGAGCGTCTCCTGTGTGCGCTCAGGAAGGGGGTAGTGCTCTTCGGCAATGGCCTTGCTGCTCAGATCGTAGAGCGTAAGCGTGGTGTCATGACGGCCTAAGCGAACGCCAATGGCCTGAAAATTGCGGGTTTCAGTGACGATGGAAATCGCGCGGCGGCCGCCGGTGGAGGCCTGCTGATCCACTTCTTTGATCAGGCCGCGCTCAATAAGCTGACGTGTAATTTTTGTCACGCTGGCGGGAGCAAGCTGGCTTTGTTCGGCTATCTGAATGCGTGAGATTGGCCCGTGCTGGTCAATCAGGCGATAAACTGCCGCGCTGTTAAGTTGTTTAACGAGATCGACATTACCGATTTGAGCTTGTCCGCCTGGTGTCATACTTTTGCTTACTCAGTGACGACCTCGTTACCATTAACGATGGTCTTAATAATTTTATAATCGTGTGTGAACGCCGTCAGGTTTGCAACCATACCTGGCGCAATACCGCCGAGCTGTTTATCGATGCCAATAGCGCGCGCCGGATAAAGCGTGGCCATGCGCAGCACTTCCTCAAGCGCAATGCCGCAATGTTCAACGAGGTTACGTACCCCTTCGATCATCGTCAGAGAAGAACCGCTCAGCGTGCCGTTCTCATCCACACACAGTCCATTCCGGTAGTATATTGTTTTACCAGCAAAAATGAACTGGTCAATATTCGCTCCTGCCGGAGCGGTAGCATCCGTGACCAGGCAGAGCTTGTCGCCTTTAAGGCGCTTGGCGTTGCGGATGTTGGTGTAATCGACATGCAAACCATCGGCGATAATGCCGCAGTAGACGTCTGGTTCATCCAGAATTGCGCCAACCAGTCCCGGTTCGCGACCGGTAATATACGGCATCGCGTTATAAAGGTGTGTGGCAAATGTAATACCTGCGCGGAAACCGGCCTTCGCCTCTTTAAGCGTCGCGTTCGAATGGCCCGCAGATACCACAATCCCGGCGGCGGCCAGTTTGCTGATAACGTCCGTGCCGGTCATTTCCGGTGCCAGCGTCACTTTAGTGATCACATCGGCATTGGCGCACATGTAATCCACCAGCTCGGCATCCGGTTTGCGCACGTAGTTCGGGTTATGGGTGCCTTTCTTGACCATATTCAGCCATGGTCCTTCCAGGTGCAGACCCAGCGCCTGATTCGGATGTTTTGCCAGGTATTCACGCATGACGCGGATACCCTGTTTCATCAGGTCATCGCTGCTGGTAATCAGCGTTGGCAGATAGCTGGTGCAGCCCGATTTCTCGTTGGCGTTTTGCATGATTTCCAGCGTTTCAACCGTTACCGCCTCTGCGGTATCGTTAAACTGGACACCGCCGCAGCCGTTAAGCTGTACGTCGATGAAACCGGGGGAGATTACTGCTCCATTGAGGGAACGCTGTTCGATCTCCGGCGGCAGTTCCGCCAGCGGGCAAACACGTTCAATCAGGCCATTGGCGATTACAATCGCATGGTCATCCAGAATTTCATGGCCGGTATAAATCCGACCGTGGGTTAAAGCGTACATATCGACCCCCGGTTAAAAAAGCGACCGCCCCTGATAAAAGAGGCGGTTATTCAATTACAGACCTTTAATGTTCTCAGCTTCCAGCTCGTTGAAGTATTTCAGCGTTTTCACTTTCAGCTCCATGGTGGACGGTTCGTCACACACGACAACCGCTTTTGGATGCAACTGTAAGCAGCTGATCGTCCACATATGGTTCACGTTGCCTTCAACGGCAGCCTGAAGCGCTTGCGCTTTCACTGCGCCCAGCACCAGAATCATCACTTCTTCGGCATCCAGCAGCGTACCCACACCCACGGTCAGCGCGTATTTAGGCACCTGATTGACGTCGCCGTCAAAGAAGCGGGAGTTAGCCACACGCGTGTCATGGGTCAACGTTTTAATACGGGTACGGGAAGCCAGTGAAGATGCCGGTTCGTTGAACGCGATATGACCATCGTTGCCTACGCCGCCCATAAACAGGTGGATTTTACCGTAAGAACGGATTTTTTCTTCATACTGACGGCATTCTGCGTCAATATCAGGCGCGTTTCCATTCAGCAGGTTAATGTTTTCAGCCGGAATATCAACGTGATCGAAGAAATTACGGTGCATAAAGCTGTGGTAACTTTCCGGATGTTCCTTTGGCAGGCCGACATATTCGTCCATGTTGAAGGTCACAACATGTTTAAAGCTAACCTGGCCCGCTTTGTGCATTTCAACCAAAGCCTTATACGCGGTCAGGGGAGTACCACCGGTTGGAAGACCGAGTACGAAAGGACGATCGGCTGTTGGTTTGAACGCGTTGATGCGGTTAACGATATGACGAGCAGCCCATTTTCCGACTTGTTCAGCTGTTGCCAGGGGAATCAGTCTCATTATTCACCTCTAAAGTTTAAGTAAAAGTGGGCGGATGATTAGTGCAACCTGAACTAAGCGTAACCTGGAACCTTTCAGGCCGGATCAATCCGTCTTGATTTTTTGAATGATAAAATAAGTTTTCGTGGTTAGCCAGTGAAAGGGAGGGTTTAATACGATATTTGGTGACAATAATCACAAAAAATAGGTGTTTAATTTGCGATACGAATTAATTTTTCACACACTCACACTGCCAGTGAATCATCAACAGTATCTATCGTTCGTGACACAATAAAAACATAGTTTATGCGCGAGTCTTAACAAAGGGTCTCGTAGGGGGAATAGGATGAATATTTTAGGTTTTTTCCAGCGCCTCGGTAGGGCTTTGCAGCTCCCTATCGCCGTGCTACCGGTTGCAGCATTGCTGCTGCGATTCGGGCAACCCGATCTTCTTAATGTGCCGTTTATTGCCCAGGCAGGCGGCGCCATTTTTGACAACCTTGCGCTGATTTTCGCCATCGGCGTGGCGTCAAGCTGGTCAAAAGACAGCGCCGGTGCTGCGGCACTGGCAGGGGCGGTAGGTTACTTCATCCTCACGAAAGCGATGGTAACCATCAACCCGGAAATCAACATGGGTGTACTGGCGGGTATCATTACCGGTCTGGTCGGTGGCGCCGTGTACAACCGCTGGGCGGGTATCAAACTGCCTGACTTCCTGAGCTTCTTCGGCGGTAAACGTTTTGTGCCGATTGCGACGGGCTTTTTCTGTCTGATCCTCGCCGCCATCTTTGGCTACGTTTGGCCACCGGTTCAGCATGCTATCCATGCGGGTGGCGAGTGGATCGTATCTGCGGGCGCAATGGGCGCGGGCATCTTCGGTTTCATTAACCGTCTGCTGATCCCCACCGGTCTGCATCAGGTACTGAACACCATCGCCTGGTTCCAGATTGGTGAGTTCACCAACGCGGCTGGCGCGGTATTCCACGGTGATATCAACCGCTTCTACGCAGGTGACGGCACCGCGGGCATGTTCATGTCCGGCTTCTTCCCAATCATGATGTTTGGTCTGCCTGGCGCCGCGCTGGCAATGTACCTGGCTGCGCCGAAAGCGCGTCGCCCAATGGTTGGCGGGATGCTGCTGTCCGTTGCGATCACCGCCTTCCTGACCGGCGTGACCGAGCCACTGGAATTCCTGTTCATGTTCCTGGCTCCGCTGCTGTATCTGATGCACGCGATCCTGACCGGTATCAGCCTGTTCGTTGCCACCCTTCTGGGTATCCATGCAGGCTTCTCCTTCTCCGCAGGCGCTATCGACTATGTGTTGATGTACAACCTGCCGGCGGCAAGCAGCAACGTCTGGATGCTGGTGGTGATGGGCCTGATCTTCTTCGTTATCTACTTCGTTCTGTTCAGCGCGGTTATTCGTATGTTTAACCTGAAGACGCCGGGCCGCGAAGATACGAAAGATGATGTTGTGACCAGTGAAGCCAACAGCAATACCGAAGAGGGTTTAACCCAGCTGGCAACCAGCTATATTGCCGCTGTGGGTGGCACTGACAACCTGAAAGCGATCGATGCCTGTATTACCCGTCTGCGTCTGACCGTGGGCGACTCCGCGCGCGTGAGCGATGCAATGTGCAAACGCCTTGGTGCGTCTGGTGTGGTGAAGCTGAACAAACAAACCATCCAGGTTATCGTGGGTGCGAAAGCCGAATCTATCGGCGATGAAATGAAAAAAGTGGTTGCCCGTGGGCCGGTCGCTGCCGCCTCAACGGATAACGCGCCAGTAGCTGACGCGCCGGTTGCAAAACCGCAGGCTGTGCCAAATGCGGTGACCATCGCTGCGCTGGTTTCTCCGGTGACAGGTGACGTTGTTGCGCTTGAGCAGGTGCCTGACGAAGCGTTCGCCAGCAAAGCGGTCGGTGATGGCGTGGCGGTGAAACCAACGGACAAAACCGTGGTCTCTCCGGCAGCCGGTACTATCGTGAAAATCTTCAACACCAACCACGCGTTCTGCCTGGAAACGGAAAAAGGCGCGGAGATCGTTGTCCATATGGGTATCGATACCGTTGCGCTGAACGGTCAGGGCTTTACTCGCCTGGTGGAAGAGGGCGCTGAAGTGGCGGCAGGCCAGCCGATTCTGGAAATGGATCTGGAGTTCCTGAACGCCAACGCGCGCTCCATGATAAGCCCGGTAGTGTGCAGCAACATCGACGACTTCAGCGGTCTGGTGATCCAGGCGCAGGGGCAGGTAGTTGCAGGCCAAACGCCACTGTATGAGATTAAAGGCAAGTAATCGCTCCTGAGTAGAGTTATGCCTTTAGCGGCGGGGGATATCCTCCGCCGCTTTTTTTTGCAGCAATTGCCCCCATTATTTTCTTCCGGGACGTTTTAAGGGTTGTCACTACGTCCGGCTTATAAGATCATATGCCGTTATACGTTGTTTACGCTTTGAGGAATCCACGATGAGTGAGGCAGAAGCCCGCCCGAGTAACTTTATTCGTCAGATCATCGATGAAGATCTGGCCAGTGGTAAGCACACCACAGTCCACACGCGTTTCCCGCCGGAGCCAAATGGCTACCTGCACATTGGTCACGCCAAATCGATCTGCCTGAACTTTGGTATTGCGCAAGACTACCAGGGGCAGTGCAACCTGCGTTTCGATGACACCAACCCAGTAAAAGAAGACATCGAATACGTTGAGTCGATTAAAAACGACGTGCAATGGCTGGGCTTCAACTGGTCTGGCGATATCTGCTACTCCTCAGACTATTTCGATCAGCTGTATGCCTATGCGGTTGAACTGATTAACAAGGGTCTGGCATACGTCGACGAGCTCTCTGCTGACGAAATCCGTGAATACCGTGGTACGCTGACTCAGCCTGGTAAGAACAGTCCGTTCCGCGATCGTAGCGTGGAAGAGAACCTGGCGCTGTTTGAAAAAATGCGTGCCGGTGGCTTTGAAGAAGGTAAAGCGTGTCTGCGTGCCAAAATCGATATGGCGTCTCCGTTCATCGTGATGCGCGATCCGGTGCTGTACCGCATTAAGTTCGCAGAACACCACCAGACCGGTAACAAGTGGTGCATCTACCCGATGTACGACTTCACCCACTGCATCAGCGATGCGCTGGAAGGCATTACGCACTCTCTGTGCACGCTGGAATTCCAGGACAACCGTCGTCTGTACGACTGGGTGCTGGATAACATCACCATTCCTGTGCATCCGCGTCAGTACGAGTTCTCTCGTCTGAACCTGGAATACACCGTGATGTCCAAGCGTAAGCTGAACCTGCTGGTCACTGACAAGCACGTTGAAGGCTGGGACGACCCACGTATGCCGACCATTTCTGGCCTGCGTCGTCGTGGCTACACCTCTGCGTCCATTCGTGAGTTCTGCAAACGTATTGGCGTCACCAAGCAGGACAACACCATCGAAATGGCGTCTCTGGAATCCTGCATTCGTGAAGACCTGAACGAAAACGCGCCGCGCGCGATGGCGGTGATCGATCCAGTGAAACTGGTTATCGAAAACTATCCGCAGGGCGGGAGCGAACTGGTCTCTATGCCTAATCATCCGAACAAACCGGAAATGGGCACCCGCGACGTGCCGTTCAGCGGTGAAATCTGGATCGATCGTGCCGACTTCCGCGAAGAAGCGAACAAGCAGTACAAGCGTCTGGTGCTGGGCAAAGAAGTACGTCTGCGTAACGCCTATGTAATCAAAGCCGAGCGCGTAGAGAAAGATGCGGAAGGTAACATCACGACCATCTTCTGTACGTACGACGCAGAGACGCTGAGCAAAGATCCGGCGGATGGCCGTAAAGTGAAAGGCGTAATCCACTGGGTGAGCGCGCAGCATGCGCTGCCGGTTGAGATCCGTCTCTACGACCGTCTGTTCAGCGTGCCTAACCCAGGCGCAGCGGAAGACTTCCTGGCGGTTATTAACCCTGAGTCTCTGATTATCAAGCAGGGGTATGCCGAGCCGTCTCTGAAAGCCGCTGAAGCCGGTAAAGCGTTCCAGTTCGAACGTGAGGGTTATTTCTGCCTGGACAGCCGTTACAGCACGGCAGAAAAACCGGTATTTAACCGTACCGTGGGTCTGCGTGATACCTGGACTAAGATCGGCGAATAATAACGCTGCTCTGGTCAATGAGAAACAAACGCCGCGTAATGCGGCGTTTTTTTATTTAACGATCATGTCGTTAAGCATCGGGATAATCTTTTAAAGCCAACATTCCAGGTCAATGTGGTGCTACTTATTTTATTTAAAAAAAGTTCGTTGTTTTTCAAAAACAAAAACGCTGAAAAATATATTCTCAATCTCAATGTTACTTACTGAAAATTAGCGTATTCCCCCGCCAGTACTCGCTTCACGGTAAATGTTACAAAGCACTACGAAATATGTGCTCTTCGTCATAATCCTGACTTTTGCCTGATTAAAAGCATTGATAATTCGCGTCGCGAAAAATAACCTAAAGACGGTAGTTAATTCGAGGGTATTTCTGACTACCCCTGACCATTTGGTCTTTTCTGTTTTTCGCCGTTTAAGGCGTTTTAATTCGTCAAAGAGGAATAATCTATGCGTACGTTCAGTGGCAAACGTAGTGCGCTGGCGCTGGCTATCGCCGGTGTGACAGCAATGTCGGGCCTGGTGGTTGCGCCAGAGGCAAAAGCAGCAGGTTTCATTGAAGATTCCACCCTTACGGGCGGTATTTATTACTGGCAACGTGAGCGTGACCGTAAAGACGTCACTGAAGATAAATACAAAACTAACCTTTCTCACTCGACCTG
The DNA here is from genome assembly GCF_014982425.1 of Enterobacter cloacae complex sp. I1M. Lineage (NCBI taxonomy): Bacteria > Pseudomonadati > Pseudomonadota > Gammaproteobacteria > Enterobacterales > Enterobacteriaceae > Enterobacter > Enterobacter cloacae complex sp. I1M. Next base: position 10,962 of record NZ_JADCLG010000018.1, read on the forward strand.
GAACGCCAACCTGGATTTCCAGTCGGGATATGCCGCCGATATGTTCGGGATCGATATTGCAGCGTTCACCGCAATTGAAATGGCCGAAAATGGCGACAGCGGCCATCCGAACGAAATTGCGTTTTCCTCCAGCAATAAAGCTTACGACGAAGACTGGTCCGGCGATAAAAGCGGAATCAGCCTGTATAAAGCGGCTGCAAAATTCAAATATGGCCCGGTCTGGGCGCGTGGTGGTTATATCCAGCCAACCGGTCAGACGCTGTTAGCGCCGCACTGGAGCTTTATGCCAGGTACCTATCAGGGCGCGGAAGCCGGTGCTAATTTTGACTACGGCGATGCGGGGGCGTTGAGCTTCTCCTATATGTGGACCAACAGGTACAAAGCGCCGTGGCACATTGAGATGGACAAGTTTTATCAAAACGATAAAAAAACCAAAGTTGATTATCTCCACTCGCTGGGGGCGAAGTACGACTTCAAAAACGATCTGGTGCTGGAAGCGGCTTTTGGTCAGGCTGAAGGCTATATCGATCAGTACTTTGCTAAAGCCAGCTACAAATTTGATATCGCAGGTAGCCCGCTGAGCACCAGCTATCAGTTCTACGGTACGCGCGACAAGGTCAGCGATGGCAGCGTAAATGATATTTATGACGGCACCGCGTGGTTACAGGCGCTGACCTTCGGCTACAAGGTGGGTCAGGTTGATTTGCGTCTGGAGGGTACATGGGTTAAGGCAGAAGGGCAGCAGGGCTACTTCCTGCAACGTATGACGCCAACCTACGCCTCTTCCAACGGTCGTCTGGATATCTGGTGGGATAACCGCTCTGACTTCAACGCCGACGGCGAAAAGGCGGTCTTCCTCGGCGCAATGTATGACCTGAAGAACTGGAACCTGCCTGGCTGGGCAGTGGGTGCGTCCTACGCGTACGCCTGGGACGCGAAGCCAGCGGATATGGCTACGCCAGACGCCTACTACGATCCGAACTACCGTCTGAAAGAGTCTTCATACAGTCTGGATGCGATTTACACCCTGCAGGAGGGGCGTGCGAAAGGCACGATGTTCAAACTGCACTTCACGCAGTATGACAACCACTCCGATATCCCGAGCTACGCGGGCGGTTACGGCAACATCTTCCAGGATGAGCGCGATGTGAAATTCATGGTCATTGCGCCATTTACCATCTTCTGATGAATGCTGCGGCGGGCTGTGTCCCGCCGTTATGGAGACTGAACATGATGAAAAAAAGGGTAATCGTTGCGCTGCTGGCATTCGGGCTGGTGGCGTGCGCGCAGGATCAGGCGCCGAAAGAAGACTCCCGTCTGAAAGAGGCGTATAGCGCTTGCATCAATACCGCACAAGGTTCACCTGAGAAGATTGAAGCCTGTCAAAGCGTGCTGAACGAGCTAAAAAAAGACAAAGCCCATGAGCAATTCGCCACGCAGGAAAACGTTCGCGTGATGGATTACCAGGCCTGTATTCAGGCGCGTAAAACCGGTAACGATCAGGAAGTGGCGAAGCGTTGCGATAAGATTTGGGACGAGATTCGCAATAACAATAAATAAGTTGCTTTACGCCCGGTGGCGCTGCGCTTACCGGGCTTTTTCCAGGCAAAAAAAAGCCAACCTCACGGCTGGCTCAGAGTATGAACACTGACTTATTTTGCGTCGTGCGCATGTTCATTTTCGCGGCAATCCCCTTCAGCACAGTGACCGTACAGGTACAGGCTGTGGTTGGTCAGGCGGATGCCATGACGGGCGGCGATTTCACGCTGGCGTGATTCAATGGAATCATCGCTAAATTCAATGACCTTGCCACAGTCGAGGCAGATCAGGTGATCGTGGTGGTGTTGCTGAGTCAGCTCGAACACGGATTTACCGCCTTCGAAATTATGACGAGTAACAATGCCCGCGTCATCAAACTGGTTCAGCACACGATAGACGGTTGCCAGCCCAATCTCTTCACCCATATCGATAAGACGCTTATAAAGGTCTTCCGCACTGACATGGTGATTGTCTGGCCCCTGAAGCACTTCAAGGATTTTTAACCGAGGAAGCGTTACTTTCAGGCCAGCTTTCTTTAATGCGGTATTGTTGTCAGTCATGCGGAATCTGTCCTGTTGCTAAACGATTCACTTCAAAAGAAGAAGTGACAGAAAATGCACTTGGGATAATGCGTCTCATTATAGAACTGCCATGGCTAAATGAAAACTGCAAGTCTCAAGCAAAGTATGCTTATAAAAACGCGGTATCACCAACAAACTTGTTCGATGGCACCCACTTTTTACCAGGGGGATATTGTACAGGTCTGGACGAAAAAGTTAAAAGTTTGTAGCAATTAATTTAATCGGTTTTACCTGGACAACGGGCGCAACCGGAGTTGCGCCGCAGGGATATCAGGCGTTAAGGATATCGTCCAGGTTCAGCTCTTCACGAACCTGCTTAACCCATTTTTCTACACGCTCTGCGGTCAGCTCTGGCTGACGGTCTTCATCAATGGCAAGGCCAACGAAGTGATCGTCATCTGCCAGACCTTTGGAAGCTTCGAAGTGGTAACCCGCTGTTGGCCAGTGACCAACGATCGCCGCACCGCGCGGCTCAATGATGTCGCGAATAGTGCCCAGCGCATCACAGAAATACTCAGCGTAGTCTTCCTGATCGCCACAGCCAAACAGGGCAACCAGCTTGCCGTTGAAGTCGACTTCTTCCAGCGTCGGGAAGAAATCGTCCCAGTCACACTGTGCTTCACCGTAGTACCAGGTCGGGATGCCCAGCAGCAGGATGTCATAGCCCTCGAGATCTTCTTTGCTGCTCTTGGCGATGTCATGCACATCAGCAACGTCTTTACCGAGCTGTTTTTGAATGTTTTTTGCGATATTTTCAGTATTGCCGGTATCACTGCCAAAGAAAATGCCGATGATTGCCATGAGTAAAATAACCTCTTGAAACTTAATGGTATGGTGGCGCAAATTGTCCACGGATAAGGGCAATAATAGCAGAACAGGCAACCCTGCGGAAACAGCTATCACGCAGGACTGCACTCTGTGCTACATGAAAAAGGCAATATTGGGGATTTTCTGACTCACGCCTTGCCGCGTAACGTCTCAAGCTGGGCGATCAGCATCTCTTCGATCAGTTCGCTGCGGCTGATGTTGCGCGCGTCAGCTAACTCGTTAAGCGCATCGACGGCATCGGCATTCAGCTTGAGTTCGACACGCTTAAGCCCACGATTTTTATCGCGTTTAAGCTGGTTGCGTTTATTGATACGCAGCTGTTCATCGCGCGAAAGCGGATTCGTTTTCGGTCGTCCCGGTCGACGCTCATTCGCGAACAGATCTAGTGTCGTACGGTCCGTTTGTTCTTTGGCCATGATTCTGAGACTTCGGGGGAAACACGCCGCCCTGCTAATGCCCGGGCGATAAGCGCGCCATCATACATCACCCAAATCCACACGCCAACGACTGGAAGCCCGTCGTCTTCCGGTCGCTGGCTTTTTAATCAATTCGCTGTATCAGTAAGATAGCGGCGAATGGCGCGCAGGACCGCATCCGGTTTTTCCGCGTGGACCCAGTGCCCGGCACCGGCGATGACGTGAGCGCGAGCCTGCGGAAATTGCGCCAGCAGCGTGTCACGGTACGCGTCAGTGACGTAAGGGGAGTTGCCACCGCGAATAAAGAGGGTAGGGTGCGGCCAGGCGGGGACATTTTCCCACCCCACAATATGCGAATACTGATCCCACAGTACCGGGACGTTAAAGCGCCATTGTCCGTCAACAAAGGATTTCAGCAGGAACTGGACCACGCCTTCTTCATCGAGATGCTCGCGCATAACGGCTGCCGCCTGCTGGCGTGTGGAGACGCCTGACTCTGTCACGGCATTGATCGCAGCGAAAATCTCATCGTGACGGCGAACGTCGTAATTGACGGGCGCAACGTCAATGACCACCAGACCGGAAATTCGCTCAGGGGCCAGCGCTGTAAGCGCCATCACCGCTTTACCGCCCATTGAATGCCCGATGAGCGTCGCTTTCTGGATATTATTCGCATCGAGGGTGTCCCGCAGATCCTGCGCCATGGCTGCGTAGGTCATCTCCTCAGAGCGCCCTGAAAGACCGTGATTGCGCATATCAACCTGGAGGATCTCGTGATCGGTCACTAAATCGCGCGCCAGCACGCCCAGGTTATCCAGGCTACCAAACAGGCCGTGAACCAGTACGATGGGAGAATTATTGTTCGGCGATTGTGCAGTTTGCGCTCGGGTATTCAATTTCATGGCAAAGTTCTTTTTTTAGGTTTGTCAGGTTAGGGTATCATGTTGACCATTCTGCCGCCCGGGGGCAAGGATCCAGTTTAATCTGACTTTTGCCGCCAACCTGGTTTGACGCTATCCGCTGTTGGGATTAGACCTTATAATCTCAACGACTTGTATTCAGATAAGATATCGCACTGGATTAAGATGAAAACAATCGAAGTTGATGACGAACTCTATCAGTATATTGCCAGCCAGACGCGGCATATTGGGGAGAGCGCGTCCGACATTTTACGGCGCATGCTTAAAATTTCCGCCGCCTCACAGCCCACTCCTGTCACTAAAGATGTCGTGTCTCAGCCGAGCGTTGTTGCACAAGTAAAACCTGCCGTCATGCCGGCAAAAGACAAAGTGCGCGCGATGCGCGAGCTGCTGCTGTCCGATGAATATGCAGAGCAGAAAAAGGCGGTTAACCGCTTTATGCTGGTGCTGTCTACACTTTACTCACTGGATAACAACGCATTTGCAGAAGCGACAGAGTCGCTGCACGGTCGCACGCGCGTTTACTTCGCAGGTGACGAGCAGACCCTGCTGCAAAATGGCAACCAAACCAAACCCAAACATGTTCCCGGTACGCCATACTGGGTGATCACCAATACCAATACGGGCCGCAAGTGCAGCATGATCGAACATATCATGCAGTCCATGCAGTTCCCGGCGGAATTGATCGAAAAGGTTTGCGGTACAATTTAACCCTTGCATCAGAAGGACCAGGCAATGGCAAATCACAGCCGTGCAGGACAACCTGCACAACAACGCGATTTGATTAACGTCGCTCAACTGACCGCGCAGTACTACGTGCTGAAGCCGGTGGTGGGCAACGCAGAACACGCAGTGAAGTTTGGTACATCTGGCCACCGCGGCAGCGCGGCGCGCCACAGCTTTAACGAACCGCACATTCTGGCCATTGCTCAGGCCATCGCGGAAGAGCGCGCCAAAAATGGCGTCACCGGTCCGTGCTATGTTGGGAAAGATACCCACGCCCTGTCTGAACCTGCCTTTATCTCCGTGCTGGAAGTACTGGCGGCAAACGGCGTAGACGTGATTGTTCAGGAGAACAACGGTTTCACGCCAACGCCTGCGGTTTCTAACGCTATTCTGGTACACAACAAAAAAGGTGGCGCGCAGGCGGACGGTATTGTGATCACCCCGTCCCACAACCCACCGGAAGATGGCGGCATCAAGTACAACCCACCTAACGGTGGCCCGGCGGATACCAACGTCACGAAAGTGGTGGAAGATCGCGCCAACGCGTTATTGGCTAACGGTCTGAACGGCGTGAAGCGCATCTCGCTGGATGAAGCCATGGCGTCCGGCCACGTGAAAGAGCAGGATCTGGTGCAGCCGTTCGTGGAAGGGCTGGCGGATATCGTCGATATGGCCGCTATCCAGAAAGCCGGTCTGAAGCTGGGCGTGGATCCGCTGGGCGGCTCCGGTATTGAATACTGGAAACGCATTGCCGAGCACTACAAGCTGGATCTGACCATCGTGAACGATCACGTCGATCAGACCTTCCGCTTTATGCACCTGGACAAAGACGGCGCGATCCGTATGGACTGCTCCTCCGAATGCGCAATGGCTGGCCTGCTGGCGCTGCGCGACAAGTTCGACCTGGCGTTTGCCAACGACCCGGACTACGACCGCCACGGTATCGTCACCCCGGCTGGGCTGATGAACCCGAACCACTACCTGGCTGTGGCGATCAATTATCTCTTCCAGCATCGTCCGCAGTGGGGCAAAGAGGTTGCGGTGGGTAAAACGCTGGTCTCTTCCGCCATGATTGACCGTGTGGTCGATGCGCTGGGCCGCAAGCTGGTGGAAGTGCCGGTGGGCTTCAAGTGGTTTGTTGACGGTCTGCACGACGGCAGCTTCGGCTTTGGTGGTGAAGAGAGCGCGGGGGCATCCTTCCTGCGCTTCGACGGCACCCCATGGTCAACCGATAAAGACGGCATCATCATGTGCCTGCTGGCGGCGGAAATCACCGCGGTTACCGGTAAGAACCCGCAGGAACATTACAACGACCTGGCAGCACGCTTTGGTGCGCCAAGCTATAACCGTATTCAGGCTGGCGCTACCTCTGCTCAGAAAGCCGCTCTGTCCAAACTCTCTCCGGAGATGGTCAGCGCCAGCACCCTGGCAGGTGACCCGATCACCGCGCGTCTGACGGCGGCACCGGGTAACGGCGCATCCATCGGCGGCCTGAAAGTGATGACCGAAAATGGCTGGTTCGCCGCGCGTCCATCCGGTACGGAAGATGCGTACAAAATCTATTGCGAAAGCTTCCTCGGCGCTGAGCACCGCCAGCAGATTGAGAAAGAAGCGGTAGAGATTGTCAGCGAAGTGCTGAAAAACGCGTAAATGGTGTCTGGTGCGGGCTGATGCCCTCACCCCGGCCCTCTCCCACAGGGAGAGGGAGAAAACATTGATCTCGTAGGCCCGGTAAGCGTTAGCGCCACCGGGCTTCTTTTTTAACTATGCTTATTCTTCAGTTCAAATCTCGGCGATACCAGACCGTACAGCGTCCAGCCCATAAAGGTCACCATCGCGCCATACAGCATCGCCTCCTGACCGGACGAGTAGAGCGCATAGAAGCTGTAAATCGCCCCAATCAGCGCCACGATATTGGCCGCCCGGGCTTTGCGCGGTTCCACCTTCGCCACCTTCTGAATAATCACCAGTGCCGCCATCGACAGAATGTACGGAATGATGTTCGTCACCACCGCCAGGTTGACCAGCACGTTAAACTGGCTGTTCAGTGACGGGCTGATGGTCATCAGCGACAAACCGCTCTGGAAAATCACAATCGCCAGCATACCCTGTACCGGCGCATCCGCTTTGGTGACGCGGGAGAAGATTTTCGGGAAATAACCTTCGTCAGCGGAGGATTTGAATACCTGGGCGATGGTGAACTGCCAGCCCAGCAGCGAGCCGCAGCAGGACATCACCATCAGACCCATGATCACTTTCCCTACCTCTGGCGTAAACATCTGCGCAAACGCCAGCCCGAACGGCGCCGTGGAGTTGGCGAGATCCATGTTGGGCACAATTCCCGCAATCACGTTGGTTGAGACGATATAGATCACCGCCGCCCCCAGCGTCCCGCCGAGTACCGCGATCGGCACGTTCTTTTCCGGGTTTTCCACCACTTCCGCATTCGCACAGGCTGACTCCAGCCCGAGGAAAGCCCATAGCGTCATGGCGATGGACGATCCCACGGCGGTGAAGAACGGTACGTGATGCGGGTTCCAGGAATTGGCGTACAGTGTCGGGCTGAACCAGAACCAGCCGATGATGCACAGACCGACTACCGGAATGATCACGCCCCAGACGGTGATGCTGCTGAGTTGTCCGGTGATGCGCGCGCCGCCAAAGTTGGCGACGGTGCAGATCCACAGCACGCCGATGGTCGCCAGCCCAATCTGCACCGGGGTCAGCGTCGCGCCAAACAGCTCCGTACCGTAACCGACAGCGGAGATGGCAATCGCCACGTTGGCGATCAGCAGCGACACGCCGTAGGTGTAGTTGGCCATAAAGTTGCCCGACTTGCCAAACGCATATTCGGCATAGCCGCCCATGCCGCCAGACTTACGGCTGAACATCCCGCACTTGGCAAACGCCCACGCCAGCGCCATTGAGCCGACTGCCGTTACCAGCCAGGAGATAATCGAAATCGTCCCCACTTCAGCGAGCTTAGTGGGCAGCATGATGATCCCGGACCCCATCATATTCACCATGGTGAGGATAGTGAGTTGTACCACGCCCATCTTGTTGGACTTACTCATAATTTTTCTCCTTTCAGCAGAGACGGCTGAGCGGCGGGTTGTTTAATGACGTAGCAGCGTACCTGTTTGCGCCCGTCACACTCCTCGACGTAAACCCCCTGTAACTCCGGCGCAAAGCCCGGCAGCAGATTGATCCCGTCTTCCAGCGCGGCGAAATAGCGCAGCACGGAACCGCCCCAGACTTCCCCCGGAACCACGCACAACACCCCCGGTGGGTAAGGCAGCGCGCCTTCCGCGGCGATACGGCCTTCCGCGTCGCGCAGTGACACCAGCTCGACCTCACCGCGCAGATAGGCATAGTTCGCCTCCTGCGGGTTCATCATGACGCGCGGGAAGTGAGACTTGCGGAACATCTCTTTCTGCAACTGCTTCACGTTATGGCGGGCGTAGAGGTCGTGCATCTCCTGACAAATCTGACGCAGGGAATAATCCGCATAACGTTCCGGATGTTGCTTATAAAGAGAGGGCAGAACCTCTTTCAGCGGCACATCGCTCTGGAGCAGTTTTTCGAAGCGCACCAGCTGGGCGACGAGCTGCTGCAATTTGCCCATGTCCTCCGCCGGGGTGAGCAGGAACAGAATGGAATTGAGGTCGCATTTTTCCGGCACGATGCCGTTTTCACGCAGGAAGTTGGCGAGGATGGTGGCGGGCACGCCGAAATCATCATACTCGCCGGTGCGGGCGTTGATGCCTGGCGTGGTCAGCAGCAGTTTGCAGGGATCAATAAAATACTGATGCTCGGCATATCCCTCAAAGGCGTGCCAGCGTTCGCCCGGAACGAAATGGAAGAAGCGCAGATCGGTGGCGATCTCCGCCGTATCCCAGCTTTCCCACGGACGGCCATCCACCGTCTCCGGCACGAACGGGCGAATAAACTGACAGTTCTGAAGGATCAGTTTTCGCGCTTCGATACCCGTCACCACGCAGTCCATCCACATGTTGCGCCCACTTTGCCCCTCGTGCATGCGGGCGTTGATATCCAGGGCGGCAAACAGCGGATAAAACGGGCTGGTGGAGGCGTGCATCATAAAGGCGTTGTTGAGGCGCTTATGCGGAACATAGCGCGGCTGGCCTTTTATGTGGCTGTCCTTCTTATGGATTTGCGAGGTTTGCGAGAAGCCTGCCTGCTGCTTATGCACCGACTGGGTAACCAGAATGCCCGGATCGTTTTCGTTCAGCTCCAGCAGCAGCGGCGAGCAGTCGGCCATCATCGGGATAAACTGCTCGTAACCCACCCAGGCGGAGTCAAACAGGATGTAATCGCACAGGTGACCAATCTTATCCACCACCTGACGGGCGTTATAAATGGTACCGTCGTAGGTGCCCAGCTGGATCACTGCCAGACGGAAGGGACGTTCATCCCGCGCGCGACCAGGCGCGACCTCTGACACCAGTTCCCGCAGGTAACTCTCGTCGAAACAGTGTGCGTCAATACCGCCGATAAACCCGTACGGGTTGCGCGCTGTTTCCAGATACACCGGCGTCGCTCCCGCCTGTAACAGTGCTCCGTGGTGATTAGATTTATGGTTATTGCGATCGAACAGCACCAGATCGCCTGGCGTGAGCAGGGCATTGAGCACTACCTTATTGGAAGAGGAGGTGCCGTTCAGCACAAAGTAGGTTTTATCCGCATTAAAGACTTTTGCCGCATGCTGTTGGGCGATGCATGGCGCACCTTCATGGATCAGCAGATCGCCCATTGCCACGTCGGCATTACACAGATCGGCGCGGAAAAGCGTTTCGCCAAAGAAATCGACAAACTGGTTTCCGGCCGGATGGCGGCGGAAGAACTGGCCTCCCTGATGTCCGGGGCAGTCAAACGCGCTGTTCCCCTGCTGGACGTAATCGACCAGCGCGCGGAAGAACGGCGGGCGGAGCTGGGTTTCGTACTTCTGCGCAGCCGCTTCAAGCTGGCGTCCGTAGTACGCATTGCTGGTGTCGGAGTACTCAAAAACGCCGTGAATACGCGACAGAAATTCAGCCGGAACCCTTTCTTCTTTATGTGTGGCAATAAACACCGGAATACCGAATCCCGTGGCTTCTATTTCTTCTATGGCGCCATTGAAAATATCACTGACGGCCAGAACCACGGCTGCCACATCAATATAATCTGATGCGGTGATATCCACGATCTCGCGCGAAGTGGTAAAGCATTCAGGGCAGGCACGGCTGACGGCAATTTTTAACGTTTTCATCTTTATCTCTTTATTTCAGGCAATATGGGTCCCTCGACTTCTTGCGGTAAAGAAATCGATTTTTTCCGGAAAAAAAAGCAAAGCGTGTCCGCTGATACGAAATCAGTTAATTGCTTTTTTGCTGAGTAGAATTCAGTCCGCCCGGTTGCGGAGAATCTGAATCACAAGGAATGAGCGCAGGTGTTCACAGGCAACAGCCTGTAAAATAGCGTTTTTCAGGATAACCTGTAAGCAGATGCGCCAGAAGTCGAAGGACTACCGGGCGTTAAAGAGATGAAAGTCAAAACAGTTTCGGTGGGCAAACATCATGATATGTGTTGTCCGCCTTATATGGGGCATTAAACGATTATTGTTTTCCATGTTCATTTTCCTTTCAGTAATTGAAAGCACGGTCATTTTATCCAGGAAAAAGGGATTAACTGTGAAATAGATCACCAATAACCGATCATTTCAGAAATAATTAGTCGTTATGAGTGAATAACGCAGATCAAAATGCTGTTTTGTTGGTTTGGTGTTAAATTGGTGTTCTAATTATGTTTAGTGAGGGCGAATATAGGCATGAAAATAATCTCGTCGTTATTTTCATGGCTATATTCAGGCTGGTGTGTTCTTTATTTAAAATTAAAGTGAATACTTATTCAGATCATAAACCGATATCCGATACCGGTTTCTGTTAATAAATGACGAGGACGCGCGGGATCGGCTTCAAGTTTCTGGCGAAGGTGTCCCATATAAATGCGTAAATAGTGACTATGTTCGACAGCATTCGGTCCCCAGACCTGGCTTAACAGCTGTCGCTGCGTTAACACTTTTCCGTGGTTACTGAGCAACACGGCCAGCAGACGAAACTCGATAGGCGTAAGGTGGATCTCTTCTTCCCCTCGCACGATGCGGCGGGCGGCAAGATCGACGCGGATATCGCCAAAGACGTACACCGGTTCAGAAGGAGTGGTGGCACTGTGTCGACGCAGCGCCACACGAAGCCGGGCCTGTAACTCGCCAATGCCAAACGGTTTTATCAGATAATCATCCGCTCCGGCATCCAGCGCGGCGATTTTATCCGTCTCTTCGGTGCGGGCAGAGAGCACCAGAATGGGCATCTGGCTCCACTGACGCACCTCACGAATAAAATCGATGCCATCGCCATCCGGGAGTCCCAGATCCAGGATCACCAGATCTGGCTTGCGGGTGGCGGCTTCAATTAACCCCCGTTGAAGCGTTCCGGCTTCATGAACGCGCAAACCGTCGCCTTCCAGCGCGGTACGCAGAAATCGGCTGATAGCGAGCTCATCTTCAACAATCAGAACGTTAATCACAAATCCTCTGGTAATTCATCAAGTTCTGGTGGGGTTTCAAGAGGAAGTGTAACACAAAAGCGTGCCCCACCTTCCGGGCGGTTCTCTGCGGAAATGGTGCCGCCATGCACGTCAACAATCGCCTGGCAGATCGCCAGCCCCAGCCCGACGCCCGGAATGGCAGATTCCTTATTACCGCGCGCAAATTTTTCGAATATGGCGCGCTCCTGGCCGGCCGGAATACCCGGCCCGGTATCCCCGACATCGAGCCGCAGCACACGTTTATCCACCCTGGCAGCAATCCCCAGCCGGGCCTTTGCCCCGGCGTATTTAGCGGCATTTTCCAGAAGATTAATCAGCACGCGCTCAAACAGCGGGCCATCCACATGGATTAACGTCAGGGGTTCCGGCATGTCCAGCTCGATATGGCGCCCGCCGAGACCCGGCTCCAGCATCTTCAGCGCACTGCCGACAACCTCCTCAAGGGTGAGCCACTCTTTTTTGAGGTTAAACCCGCCGGACTGAATGCGCGCCATGTCCAGCAGGTTGTTCACCAGACGCGTGGTATTTAGCACGTGCTGACGAATTTCGCTGGCCTGCATCGCATGTTTTGATCCTTCCGCCGCCAGATCCAGCGTCAGAATTTCGGACTGACCAAACAGCACGGTAAGCGGGGTGCGCAAATCGTGAGACAGCGCTGCCAGCAGCGAATTGCGAATACTTTCGCGCTCGCTTGCCAGCCGCGCCTGCTCTTCGCTGGCGGTGAGCGCCAGCCGTTCAAGGGCGCTTGCGACCAGCAGGGTGAAGGTTTCCAGCAGGCGCTGCTGCTCGGGGATCATCAGCTGACGCAGGTTAGACGGCTCGACGATGACCAGCCCGTGATTTTTATCCGCGCTGCGCAGCGGCAGGATCTGGTAAGGCACCCCGGGCAGAGTGTCGGTGCCGGCACCGGCAGGTAAACCCTTATCAAAGCTCCAGCGGGCAATCGCTTCATCCCAGGGCGTCATCCCCGAAGGGGAGGTCAGCGGGTGAAGGCGCCCCTTCTCGTCGGGGAGCAAAATCAGGTTACTGGCATGAAAGGTCGAACGGATAAACTGCTCGCTGGTCTGGACGATATCCTGCTGCGTGCGGCCGACCGCCAGCGATTTTGACATCTCATACAGATGGCGGGTGCGCTGCTCGCGATAGCGGGCAATGCGTGCCTGGTAGCGTACGCCTGCCGTCAGATTCCCGATCACCAGCCCGACGGTAAGCATCACGGCAAAGGTCAGAATGTACTGCACGTCCGAGACAGCAAGCGTCCCGCGCGGAGCGATAAAAAAGAGGTCGAAGCTGATGACGTTGATCACCGTTGCCAGCACCGACGGCCAGCGGCCATAAAAGAGCGCGACCACAACGACGCCCAGCAGATAAATCATGACCAGATTAGCGGCATCGAAGGCGATTAGCCACTGGCTGGCAATCACCGTAATCAGGGCGCAAAGGACCACGGCCACGAGGCAGCCCCGGATCTGGACGCGCCATTTATCGCCAAAGTTGCGTGCGTCCGGCGTACGGCCGGGCAGGGGGGCGGGCTTGTCATCCAGCGCGACGATGACTAAATCCAGATCCGGCGCGCGGCGTGCCAGCCTGTCGGCAAAAGATTCGCGGCTAAACCAGCGGCGATGCTGGCGACGTCCAATGACAATCTTGCCCAGGTTATGCTCGCGCGCGTAGCGCAGAATGGCTTTATCTTCCTGCGGATCGGACAGGGTTGCGGTTTCGGCACCCAGCTCCTGCGCCAGCCGCAGCGCGCTCAAAATGGCGCGACGCTGATTTTCCGGCAGGCCGTGAAGCTGTGGCGTTTCGACATACACCGCGTGCCAGACGCTGCCAAACTTCGCCGCAAGCCGGGCGGCGGTGCGGACCAGTTTTTCATTGCCGCTGCCGTGACCAATGCATAACAGAATGGCGTCACGCGTGTGCCAGACGCGCTCCCGCCCCTGCAGGTCCCGCCAGGCGCGCATCTGGTCATCTACGCGATCGGCGGTGCGGCGCAGGGCCAGCTCGCGCAGGGCAATCAGGTTTCCTTTGCGGAAAAAATGTTCGATGGCGCGTTCGGCCTGGCCGGCAATATACACCTTGCCTTCGTGCAGGCGCTGGCGCAGATCGTCCGGCGGCAGGTCAACCAGTACGACTTCATCGGCAGAATCAAAAAACGGATCGGGGACGGTTTCCCGAACCTGGATACCGGTTACGCCGCTCACCACGTCGTTCAGGCTTTCCAGATGCTGAACATTCACCGTGGTGAAGACGTCGATGCCGGCTTCAAGCAGCTCCTCAACATCCTGCCAGCGCTTCGGGTGGCGTGAGCCAGGCGCGTTGCTGTGCGCCAGTTCGTCCATCAGGATCAGCGCGGGGCGGCGGGCGAGGGCGGCATCAAGATCGAACTCCGTCACCAGCCGACCGCGATGGCTGATACGCTGGGGCGGCTGCGTCGCCAGCCCCGTCAGCAGCGCCGCCGTCTCTTTGCGACCGTGGGTTTCCACCACGCCGATGAGAATATCAAGCCCCTGCGCCCGAAGCCGCTGGGCTTCCGTCAGCATGGCGAAGGTTTTCCCGACGCCCGCGCAGGCGCCGAAGAAAATTTTCAGCTTGCCGCGGTGGGCTTCAGCCGTTTGTTCAAGCAGCCTGTCCGGATCCGGGCGCATGGGCTCATCGGTCATTTAATTCTTCCTTAGCGCATCCAGCGCCAGATTCAGCTCAACAATGTTCACTACCGGCATGCCGATGAAGCTGACCAGCGGCTTTTGCGTATGTTCTGCAACCAGCTGGCTCACCTGCTCGACGGTCAGCTGACGGGCGGCGGCCACGCGTGGGATCTGCCACGCCGCTGCGTCCGGCGTCAGGCTGTAATCCAGCCCGCTCGCGGAGGCGGTGACCAGCTCAACCGGCACCTCACGGCTGGCCTGCGGATTCGCGGCGCGCAGGGCGGCAACGCGTTCAGCAACGGCTTTGTCCAGGTCAGGATTACTGCCAGCCAGATTGCTGCCGCCGGAGGCCATTGGATTATACGGGCTTTCCGCAGTGGCGGAAGGGCGTCCCTGGAAGTAGCGCGGGTCCGTAAAGTTTTGCCCAATCAGACGCGAGCCGCGGTTTTCACCGTTCTGGATAATCAGCGAGCCGTTGGCCTGGTCCTCAAACCACCACTGGCCCAGCGCGGTTGTCATCAGCGGGTAAAGCCCGCCGGTAATCAGAGACAGCAGAATAAACAACAGTATAGCGGGACGTAACATCGTCATGAGATTCACCTTTTAAACCAGCCCGAACAGCATTAACAACATGTCGATAACCTTGATCCCAATAAAGGGCACCACCAGCCCACCCAGACCGTAAATCCACAGGTTACGGCGCAGCATGGCGGCGGCCGTCAGCGGCTTATAGCTCACCCCTTTCAGCGCTAGCGGAATAAGAAAGACAATAATCAGCGCGTTGAAGATCACCGCGCTCAAAATGGCCGAGGCTGGAGAGTGCAGGTGCATTACGTTCAGGGCATTCAGCTGCGGATAGGTTGCCGCAAAGGCCGCCGGGATTATGGCGAAATACTTCGCCACGTCGTTGGCGATACTGAACGTGGTCAGCGAGCCGCGCGTCATCAGCATCTGCTTCCCGATATGCACCACTTCGATCAGCTTGGTCGGGTTCGAGTCGAGATCCACCATGTTGCCCGCCTCTTTTGCCGCCTGGGTACCGGAGTTCATCGCCACCGCCACGTCGGCCTGCGCCAGCGCCGGGGCGTCGTTGGTGCCGTCGCCGGTCATCGCCACCAGACGACCTTCCGCCTGATACTGGCGAATGAGTGCCAGCTTCGCTTCCGGTGTCGCTTCGGAAAGGAAATCATCCACGCCCGCTTCGGCGGCAATGGCCGCCGCAGTCAGACGGTTATCCCCGGTGATCATCACCGTTTTAATGCCCATCTTACGCATCTGGGCGAAACGCTCTTTTATACCCCCTTTAACGATATCCTTCAGAGCGATAACCCCCAGAACGCTTGCACCTTCCGCCACCACCAGCGGGGTTGCCCCCTGACGCGCCACGCTTTCCACCAGGTGGTCGACTTCCGGAGGGAAATGTCCATTATTGGCTTCAATATGACGGCGAATGGCATCAACGGACCCTTTACGGATCATCCGGTCCTGAATGTTAATTCCACTCATGCGGGTTTGCGCCGTAAAGGGCACGAACGTGGCGTGCAGGCTTTGTACGTCGCGCTGGCGCAGGTTAAAGCGCTGCTTGGCGAGGATCACGATACTGCGACCTTCCGGCGTCTCATCGGCCAGCGAAGAAAGCTGCGCCGCGTCGGCCAGCGTTTTTTCATCCACGCCGGGAGCAGGTAAAAAGTCAGAGGCCTGACGATTACCCAGGGTGATGGTCCCGGTTTTATCCAGCAGCAGTACGTCTACGTCACCCGCCGCTTCAACGGCGCGTCCGCTGGTGGCGATGACGTTCGCGCCCAGCATACGGCTCATCCCCGCCACGCCAATCGCGGAAAGCAGGCCGCCGATAGTGGTGGGGATCAGACAGACCAGCAGGGCGATCAGTACGGTGATGCTGACCGCTGTACCGCCGTAGGCGGAGAAGGGCCACAGGGTCGCCGTTGCCAGCAGGAACACAATGGTGAGCGCCACCAGCAGAATGGTCAGGGCGATCTCGTTCGGCGTTTTACGACGCTGTGCGCCTTCCACCATGGCGATCATCCGGTCGAGAAAGGTTTCGCCCGGGTTAACGCTGCACTGGATCACCAGCCAGTCGGAAAGAATGCGCGTTCCGCCGGTAACTGAGGCGAAATCTCCGCCCGACTCACGGATCACGGGCGCGGATTCCCCGGTAATAGCGCTTTCGTCTACCGACGCGCCGCCCTCAATTACCTCCCCGTCGCAGGGGATGATGTCCCCGGCTTCCACCAGCACCACGTCACCTTTGCGCAGTTCATCCGCCGGAACGTGGTCCATCTGCGCGCCGTATTTAGGTTCGCGTAATTTGCGCGCAAAGGCGGTTTTTTTGACCCCTTTCAGACTGTTGGCCTGCGCCTTACTGCGGCCTTCCGCCAGCGCTTCGGCAAAGTTGGCGAACAGCACGGTAAACCACAGCCACAGGCTGATGGCGCCGGTAAAGGTTGCATTTCCTGAAAGGTGTCCCGTTCCCATGGCAATCGCCAGTGCGGTGGTGAGTAAACTTCCAGTCCAGACAATAAACATCACCGGGTTGTGCCACTGCACGCGCGGGCTCAGTTTTTTTACCGCATCCATGAGGGCCTGACGAACTAACGTCGGTTCGAGCAGGGCCAGTTGTTTACGACTCATGACAAATTCTCCGCAAAATCAGCGTAAAGAGAGATATTCCGCAACCGGGCCTAACGCGAGGGCGGGGATAAAGGTCAAGGCACCTACCAGCAGAACGGTGCCAATCAGCAGGCCGACGAACAGCGCGCCGTGAGTCGGTAACGTACCGGTAGTGGTCGGCTGGATCTTCTTATTCACCAGTGTTCCGGCGATCGCCATGACGGGAATAATCACGCCGAAACGACCGAAGAACATGCAGAACGCCAGCAGACAGTTCCAGAACGGTGAGTTGGCACTTAACCCTGCAAAGGCGCTGCCGTTGTTGTTTGCGGCAGACGAAACGGCGTAAAGCACTTCGCTAAAGCCGTGAATGCCCGGGTTAAAGATGCCGCTGCGCCCGGCGTCGGTCATCAGCGCCAGCGCGGTACCGAGCAGCACAAGGGCGGGGGTGACCAGGATTGCCAGCGCGGTTAATTTCATTTCGCGGACGTCGATTTTTTTGCCGAGATATTCCGGCGTGCGGCCGATCATCAGCCCGGCGATAAACACGGCGAGCAGAACGAACAACAGCATGCCGTACAGCCCCGAACCGACCCCACCGAAGACTACCTCGCCAATCTGCATCAGCCACATCGGGATCATGCCGCCAAGCGCGGTGAAAGAGTCGTGCATGGCGTTCACCGCCCCGCAGGAGGCCGCCGTGGTGACCACCGCATAGAGGCTGCTGGCAAGAATGCCGAAGCGGCTCTCTTTGCCTTCCAGGTTGATATTGCTGTTAGCCCCCAGCTGCATGAAGTGGCTGTTGCCGTTCCATTCGGCCCACATCACCAGTGCTACGCAGACCACGAAGATTAACGACATGGCCCACAGCAGCGTACGGCCCTGGCGGCGATCGTTAACCACATCGCCAAAGGCGAAGCAGAGCGCGGCGGGGATCAGGAAGATCGCCAGCATCTGTACAAAATTGGTTAATGCCGTTGGGTTTTCAAACGGATGCGATGAGTTGGCGTTGAAGAAGCCGCCCCCGTTGGTGCCCAGCATCTTGATTGCTTCCTGCGACGCCACTGGCCCCATTGGCAGGAGTTCCCTGCCCCCTTCAAGCGAGGTGTAAGGGGTATAAGGCAGCAGGTTTTGCAGAGTGCCTTGCTGTATAAAGAACAGGGCAATAATCAGCGCAACAGGCACCAGGATCCAAAGGGTGATGCGCGTGACATCAACCCACGCGTTGCCGAGCGTGCTGACATTCTGACGGGCAAACGCGCGCGTCAGGGCGAAGATCACCGCGATACCGCTGGCTGCAGACAGAAAGTTTTGCACGGTTAACCCTGCCATCTGGCTGAAGTAGCTGAGCGTGGTTTCACCGGCGTAAGACTGCCAGTTGGTATTGGTGACAAAGCTGACCTCCGTGTTCAGCGCCAGATGCCAGGATAAACCTGGTAACTGCTGCGGATTCAACGGCAAATTGCCCTGGAGCATGAGCAGCGTAAAGAGGGCAATAAGCCCCACGATATTCAGAAGCAGTATCGCCATCAGGTACTGGCCCCAGCTCATTTCCCGGTCGCTGATACCTGAAATGCGCCAGAGCACGTTTTCAATTTTTCGCGTACCCGGCAGTGGCACGTTGTTTATCAGCCGTGCCAGCGCTGTTCCCAGCGGCCTGGCGAGCATAAACAGCAGCAGTAAAAAGCTGGCAATAAGCAAAAACGCCTGAGCAGCCATCAGAATGCCTCCGCATTAATCAGGGCATAAATCAGATAACCCAATAACAGGAACACCAGCACGATGCCGGCAATCAGACCTGCACTCACACTCCACCTCCGGGTGACTTTTGTTGTTGTACAAACGGTAGGATTTGTGGCGCAAAGATTTCGCAAAAATCAGAAGGGCAGGTGTAAAAAAAGTATAAAAATGGGAAAGACCACAATTTAACTATTGGTAAGTAAGCCGTTAACTTTTTTGTAACTTAATTACAGGCTTGAATGTAAATATTCACGAAATGGATGAAAATAAGTGGTCGGATGAGTAGTAAAATTACAAACAAAGCGGTATTATTTTAACCAGGTCACAGATTTCACATTTTCCGGAGAAGGTTTCCGGCCAACTACAGGGGAGAAAAATATGGATCTTTATAAAGAGTATCCGGCTCATATCGTGTTCATGCGTCGCACTTTCGCCGTAGTGGCTGGCGTGCTGGCCCTGCCGGTGATGCTGTTCTGGAAAGATCGCGCACGTTTTTACAGCTATCTGCACCGCGTCTGGGCGAAAACCAGCGAAAAGCCGGTGTGGATGGATCAGGCCGAGAAAGCAACCTGCGATTTCTACTGATACGTTGTGACATCGTAGCCATAAAAAAACCGCCTACAGCAAAGTGGCGGTTTTTTTGTCCCTCGGGATTCGCGGTCCGTTGGGTGGTTTTCAAGCTCTCACACAGAGGTTTACAAGCATACTTCTGCTGGTTTAATAAGCAAACGCTTCACTCCTAAATAAATTCTTAAAAACACGTTCAATGGATTACGTTTTGCTCACGTGATGCCTACTATGCAGCGTCCCTTTCCGCCATCTCGCAAATGGGCACCGGTCCCGGGAAAGGTGTTACCACAACCGTGAGTCAGGCTCCACACAGAGCTTGTGTCCACCGATTTATCACCGGTGGTGATAGGTGGAGCGGTTAGCAGCAGGGACCGCATAGTGAAACGCTATTTATGCATCGCGTTCATTGTCGCCAGCGCACTCGTTGTAAAGAGTGATAAACCGGATGTGTTTATTGCCTTTACCCCGATAGCGCAGGACAAGTAGCGTTAAGGCCGCCTCGGGCGGCCTTTTTTATTTCATCCCGTCTACACTTCATGGCAAAGTAGTTCAATGCGTGCCTTTTTCCTTTTACGGCATGCCCTTACGGACATAATGGACAATTGCCTGGAGTTTTATGCCCACCCATCTGGTTTGGTTTCGCGCGGATTTACGCATTCACGACAACTTCGCTCTCGCGGCCGCCTGCCGCGCTAAAGACGCGAATGTGCTGGCCCTGTTTATCGCCACGCCTGAACAGTGGCGGCAGCATGACATGGCGCCCCGGCAAGCGGCATTACTCAGCGCGTATCTGAATGACCTGCAACATTCACTGGCCGAAAAAGGCATTCCGCTGATCTATAAAGAGGCCCATGATTTTGCCGCACAGCTTGAGATGGTGCAGGCAATCTGTAAGCAGCACGCGGTAACGCGTCTTTTTTACAACTACCAGTATGAATTTAACGAGCAGCAGCGGGATCGTCAGCTGGAGAAAAACCTTACGGGCGTGGTCTGTGAAGGCTTTGATGACAGCGTGATGCTCGCACCGGGCAGCGTGATGACCGGCAGTCACGAGATGTATAAAGTTTTCACGCCATTTAAAAATGCTTTTATCAAACGCCTGAAAGAGGGGCTGCCAGAATGCGTTCCCGCCCCGGCCATAAGAGGGGAAACGATAACGGATCTGCAGGACATCAGGCTGAATTATCCCCAGCAGTCGTTTGATGAAACAGTATTCCCCGCCAGCGAGAAAGCGGCTATCGCCCGGTTGCGTCAGTTCTGCGCGCAGGGGGCGGCGGATTACGAGGCGCGGCGGGATTTTCCAGCGATTGAAGGCACCAGCCGCCTGTCGGCCTGTTTAGCGCTGGGCGCGCTCTCCCCGCGCCAGTGTTTACATCGGCTACTGGCGGAACAGCCTCAGGCGGTAGACGGGGGGGCGGGCGCAGTGTGGCTGAACGAACTGATCTGGCGTGAGTTTTATCGCCATCTGATGACGTATCATCCTGATTTATGTAAACATCGCCCCTTCATTCGTTGGACCGATAAGGTACAGTGGCAGTCGAATGATAAGCTGCTGAAGGCATGGCAGCGTGGGCTCACCGGCTTCCCGATTGTTGATGCGGCTATGCGGCAGCTCAATGAAACCGGGTGGATGCATAACCGTCTGCGTATGATTACCGCCAGCTTCCTGGTAAAGGATCTGCTTATCGACTGGCGAACCGGAGAGCGTTATTTTATCTCTCAGCTGATCGATGGCGATCTGGCGGCAAATAACGGCGGCTGGCAGTGGGCGGCCTCCACCGGCACGGATGCGGCTCCCTATTTTCGGATCTTTAATCCGACCACGCAGGGACAACGATTTGACGTCGACGGCGAGTTTATCCGTCGCTGGCTGCCTGAACTTAAGGATGTCCCCGCTAAAGCCATTCATGAACCCTGGGCATGGGCGGATAAACAGCGTGTTACCCTGAACTATCCCCGTCCCATTGTCGACCATAAACAGGCGCG
This sequence comes from Enterobacter cloacae complex sp. I1M, assembly GCF_014982425.1. Taxonomy (NCBI): domain Bacteria; kingdom Pseudomonadati; phylum Pseudomonadota; class Gammaproteobacteria; order Enterobacterales; family Enterobacteriaceae; genus Enterobacter; species Enterobacter cloacae complex sp. I1M. The sequence goes on from NZ_JADCLG010000018.1 coordinate 32,153, forward strand.
TGTCGCCACGCTGGCGGCGTACGAAACCGCCCGAAAAGTTTGAGAGAATGATGATGAAAAACAGTGAACTGGAACGCCTGATTAACGAAAAACTCAACACGGCCTCGTTTAGCGACTACGGTCCGAATGGCTTGCAGGTGGAGGGGCGCGAGACGGTGCAAAAAATCATCACCGGCGTAACGGCAAGCCAGGCGCTGCTGGATGAGGCTGTGCGTCAGGAAGCCGACGCGGTGATAGTCCATCACGGTTATTTCTGGAAAAACGAATCACCGATTATTCGCGGCATGAAGCGCAACCGTCTCAAAACGCTGCTGGCGAATGACATCAACCTGTACGGCTATCACCTGCCGCTCGATGCGCATCCTGAACTGGGGAATAACGTTCAGCTTGCGCAGCTGCTGGGGATTACCGTGATGGGCGAAATTGAACCCCTGGTGCCGTGGGGTGAACTGTCGATGCCGGTTCCGGGTCTGGAGCTGGCATCGTGGATCGAAGCACGCCTGGGGCGTCGTCCGCTGTGGTGCGGCGACACCGGGCCGGATACCGTGAAGCGCGTGGCATGGTGCACCGGCGGCGGCCAGGGCTTTATTGATAGCGCGGCGCGTTTCGGTGTCGACGCCTTCATTACCGGCGAGGTTTCCGAGCAGACCATTCACTCTGCCCGTGAACAAGGCCTGCATTTTTACGCGGCAGGCCATCACGCTACCGAGCGTGGCGGCATCCGCGCCCTCAGCGAGTGGCTGACGGAAAATACCGATCTGGATGTGACGTTTATTGATATCCCTAATCCGGCCTGATGAGAGGTAGTTAAGTGCAGCGAGCGCGTTGTTATCTTCTGGGTGAAACCGCAGTGGTTCTGGAACTTGAGCCTCCGGTGACGCTTGCCACGCAAAAGCGTATCTGGCGTCTGGCTCAACGACTGCCCGAGCTACCTGGCGTGGTTGAAGCTATTCCGGGTATGAATAATATCACCGTGGTGCTGCGTGATCCGCACACGGGGGCGCTGGATGCCATTGAGCGCCTGCAACGCTGGTGGGAGGAGAGCGAGGCGCTGGAGCCGGAATCGCGGACGATTGAGATCCCGGTTGTCTATGGCGGCAAGGGAGGCCCCGACCTTGGCGTCGTGGCCGAGCACTGTGGATTAACGGAGAAGCAGGTTGTGGAGCTGCATAGCTCAGTCGACTATGTTGTCTGGTTTTTGGGATTTCAGCCGGGTTTCCCCTATCTGGGCGGGTTATCGCCCCAGTTGCATACGCCGCGCCGGGCTGAGCCGCGCCTGAGCGTACCGGCGGGCAGCGTGGCGATTGGTGGCGAACAGACGGGAATTTATCCGCTCGCCTCGCCGGGAGGCTGGCAGCTTATCGGGCACACATCCACGCCGTTATTTGAACCTGGCCAGGACGCGCCCATACTCCTGCGTCCGGGGGATACCCTGCGCTTTATCCCGCAAAAGGAGGGGATATGTTAACGCTTATTCGCGCAGGGCTTTACACCTCGGTACAGGATGCCGGGCGCTTTGGCCTGCGTCAGTCGGGCGTGAGCTACTGCGGTGCGCTTGATCGTCCCTCGCTGGAGATTGCCAACCTGCTGGTAGGCAACGCCGGCAGCACGGCGGCGTTAGAAATTACGCTGGGTCAGTGCGTGATTGAGTTTGGTCAGGAAACCTGGTTTGCCTTAACCGGCGCGGGCTGTGACGCGACGCTGGACGGCAAAACGGTGTGGACCGGCTGGCGCCTGCGGGCGAAAGCCGGACAGCGTCTGACGCTCAAGCGTCCTCTGCACGGCGTGCGCAGCTATCTTGCGGTGGCGGGAGGTATCGACGTGCCGGAGGTGCTGGGCTCATCCAGCACCGACCAGAAAGCGGGAATGGGCGGACATGAAGGACGGCTGCTGCGCGACGGCGATCGCCTGGCGATTAAGCCATCAGCGCGCCATTTCACCATCACGCAGGGCGTGAAGCAGCTGTTGTGGGGGAACCTGATCCGCGCCCTGCCGGGGCCGGAATATCATGAGTTCGATGAGGCCTCAAAAGAGTCTTTCTGGCGCTCGCCATGGAAGATCAGCCCGCAGAGTAACCGCATGGGTTACCGGCTTCAGGGCCAGCCGCTGACCCGCACGACTGACCGGGAGCTGCTTTCCCATGGTCTGTTGCCGGGGGTGATTCAGGTGCCGGGCAACGGCCAGCCTATCGTACTGATGAACGATGCGCAAACCACGGGAGGATATCCGCGTATTGCCTGCATTATTGAAGCGGATCGCTACCATCTGGCGCAAATTCCTCTCGGTCAGCCCATTCATTTTGTGCAGTGTTCGCTGGAGGAGGCGCTGAAAGCCCGTCAGGATCAGCAGCGTTATCTCGAACAGCTGGCGTGGAGGCTCGATGGTAAAGATTGATTTAAACGCCGATCTGGGGGAGGGCAGCAGCGCCGATGCGGCGCTGATGACGCTGGTCTCCTCGGTGAACATCGCCTGTGGGTTTCATGCCGGCGATGCGCAGACCATGCTGGCGAGCGTGCGCAATGCCATGAAAAACGGCGTGGCGATAGGCGCTCACCCCAGCTTTCCGGACCGGGAAAACTTTGGTCGCACGGCGATGGATCTGGCGCCTGAGACGGTTTACGCGCAAATGCTCTACCAGATCGGCGCCCTGGAGGCGATAGTGCGCGCTGAGAAGGGCGAGATGCGCCACGTCAAGCCGCACGGCATGCTCTATAACCAGGCGGCAAAAGATCCGGCGCTGGCAGACGCCATTGCCCGCGCGGTACGGGACTGCAATCCGCGTCTGGTGCTGGTGGGCCTGGCGGGCAGCGAGCTTATCCGTGCCGGCGAACGGCTGGGGCTGACCACGCGGCAGGAAGTGTTTGCCGATCGGGGATACCTGCCGGACGGCAGCCTGGTTCCGCGTGCGCAGGCCGGTGCGCTGATCACCGACGAAGGTAAAGCGCTGGCGCAGACGCTGGAGATGGTGCGCTTCGGGCGAGTAACCTCAACGGAGGGTACAACGGCAAACGTTCAGGCTGATACGGTGTGCTTACACGGTGACGGCGAGCATGCGCTCCAGTTTGCACGACGCCTGCGGGCGGCGTTCTCGGAAGAGGGCATTGTTGTCAGCGCAGAATAATCATGAAAGGACAATAACATGCCAGAAGGTCCGGAGATCCGCCGCGCGGCGGATAGCCTGGAGGCGGCGATAAAGGGCAAAACTCTGACACACGTCTGGTTTGCCTTTCCTCAACTCAAACCGTTTGAAACAGAGCTGGTGGGACAGACGGTGACCCACATTGAAACGCGCGGCAAAGCGTTACTCACCCACTTTTCCCATAACCTGACGTTATATAGCCACAATCAGCTTTACGGCGTCTGGCGGGTGGTAAAGGCGGACGAGCAGCCGCAAACGACCCGCGTGCTGCGCGTGCGGCTACAAACGGCGGATAAGGCGATCCTGCTCTATAGCGCTTCTGATATCGAAATGTTAACGCCGGAGCAGTTGCTCACGCACCCGTTCTTACAGCGGGTTGGGCCGGACGTGCTGGATATGCGCCTGACGGCAAGCGATGTGAAAGCCCGGCTGTTATCGCCCACATTCCGCAACCGGCAGTTTTCCAGGCTGTTGCTCGATCAGGCATTTCTGGCGGGGCTGGGAAACTACCTGCGGGTGGAGATCCTCTGGGGAGTGGGGCTGGCGCCGCAGCGCAAAGCGTCGCAGCTAAGCGATGAACAGCTGGAGGCGCTGTCGTACGCGTTACTGGATATTCCACGGCTGTCGTACAACACGCGCGGCGTGGTGGATGAGAACAAGCATCACGGGGCGCTGTTCCGCTTCAAGGTGTTTCATCGGGCAGGTAAAAAGTGTGAGCGGTGCGGCGGGATGATTGAGAAAGCGACGATCTCTTCCAGGCCGTTTTACTGGTGCCCTGGGTGCCAGATGTAAAAAAGCCGGGTGGTGGCTACGCCTTACCCGGCCTACATCTCGCACTTGTAGGCCCGGCAAGCGAAGCGCCGCCGGGCGTGTTTTTTAGCGCTTAATGTCAGACTTAAAATCACGCTGCTCGTAGCCGGTATACAGCTGACGAGGACGGGCGATTTTCATGCCTTCGCTGTGCATTTCGTTCCAGTGCGCAATCCAGCCCACGGTACGCGCCATGGCGAAGATCACGGTGAACATGGAAGACGGAATGCCCATCGCTTTCAGGATGATACCGGAGTAGAAATCGACGTTCGGGTAGAGTTTCTTCTCGATGAAGTACGGGTCGTTCAGCGCGATGTGTTCCAGCTCCATCGCCACTTCCAGCAGATCATCTTTGGTGCCCAACTCTTTCAGCACTTCATGGCAGGTCTCACGCATAACGGTCGCGCGAGGGTCGTAGTTTTTGTAAACACGGTGACCGAAGCCCATCAGACGGAAGGAGTCATTCTTGTCTTTCGCGCGGCGCACGAACTCAGGAATGTGCTCAACGGAGCTGATCTCTTCTAGCATCTTCAGTGCTGCTTCGTTCGCGCCGCCGTGCGCCGGTCCCCACAGGGAGGCGATACCCGCAGCGATACAGGCGAACGGGTTCGCGCCGGAAGAGCCTGCGGTACGGACGGTAGAGGTCGAGGCGTTCTGTTCGTGGTCAGCGTGCAGGATCAGAATACGGTCCATCGCGCGTTCCAGCACCGGGTTCACTTCATACTCTTCACACGGCGTGGAGAACATCATGCGCAGGAAGTTACCTGCGTAGGAGAGGTCGTTGCGTGGATACACAAACGGCTGACCGATAGAGTATTTGTAACACATCGCCGCCATAGTAGGCATTTTGGACAGCAGACGGAACGCCGCGATATCACGGTGACGTGGGTTATTCACGTCCAGAGAATCGTGGTAGAACGCCGCCAGCGCACCGGTAATACCGCACATGACCGCCATCGGATGAGAGTCACGACGGAACGCATGGAACAGACGGGTAATCTGCTCATGGATCATGGTGTGACGGGTCACGGTGGTTTTAAATTCATCGTACTGGGCCTGCGTCGGTTTTTCGCCGTTCAGCAGGATGTAGCACACTTCCAGATAGTTGGATTCGGTGGCTAACTGATCGATGGGGAAGCCGCGATGGAGCAGGATACCTTCGTCACCGTCAATGTAGGTGATTTTGGATTCGCAAGATGCGGTGGAGGTGAATCCAGGGTCAAAGGTGAATACCCCTTTGGAACCCAGCGTACGGATATCAATAACATCCTGACCGAGCGTGCCTTTTAGCACATCCAGTTCAATAGCATCATCACCATTTAGGGTGAGTTTTGCCTTTGTATCAGCCATTTACGGTCTCCTTAGCGCCTTATGCTTAAGACTGCGCTTTACCGGATTTGCTTTCAGCTGTTAATCATCGTTACCAGATTGTTATTTGGCTTACCGCTCAGCTCACGAGGAGAAACCAGGGTACAGAGCTATGGCGCCTTGCAGGTAAACGAATGAAATATCAGTGAAACAACAGCAAATCAGCGTTTTTGCAGTCCGAATTATTCAAACCTGTATATCACTAATAACTGTCCTGATAACTTCGGTCAATACCATCACACTGTTACATAACTATTTGTCAGGTGAAAGAGAGACCTCATAACTTTTGCGCATTATATGCCTTTTCTGATGACGTTTGTAACAATATTGTTTAACATTTGTCAAATCAGATGATTAAAAATTAAAAAGATGTTGTTATCGTGACCCCGATCACTGTTCCAGAGAAAACCCAACAAACTGTATGTAGGTTAATTGTAATGATTTTGTGAACGGCCTATACTGCCGCCAGGTCTCCGGAACACCCTGCAATCCCGAGCCACCCAGCGTTGTAACGTGTCGTTTTAGCATTTGGAAGCAATGTTTTGCATGACGCGCAGTTATAGAAAAGGAACGCTGTCTGACCCGCATCGCAGTCCGGAGGAAGGAAACAATAAGAACAGCATGTGGGCGTTATTCATGATAAGAAATGTGAAAAAACAAAGACCTGTCAATCTGGATCTCAAAACGATCCGATTCCCTGTAACAGCAATAGCGTCCATTCTGCACCGTGTTTCTGGTGTGATTACGTTTGTGGCGGTTGGTATCTTGCTGTGGTTACTGGGAACCAGCCTCTCATCTCCTGAAGGATTCCTCCAGGCCTCAGCCATCATGAACAGCTTCTTCGTGAAATTTATCATGTGGGGCATTCTGACCGCGCTGGCCTATCACGTGGTTGGCGGCGTTCGCCATATGCTGATGGACTTTGGTTACCTGGAAGAGACGTTCGAGGCCGGTAAACGTACCGCTAACATTTCATTTGTGATCACTGTCGTGCTTTCACTTCTCGCAGGAGTTCTCGTATGGTAAGCAACGCCTCCGCATTAGGACGCAACGGCGTACATGACTTCATCCTGGTCCGCGCTACCGCCATCGTCCTCACGCTCTACATCATCTATATGATCGGTTTCTTCGCCACTAGCGGCACACTGACGTGGGAAATCTGGAGTGGTTTCTTCGGATCGGCCTTCACCAAAGTGTTCACCCTGCTGGCCCTGTTCTCCATCCTTATTCATGCCTGGATTGGCATGTGGCAGGTGTTGACCGATTACGTTAAACCGCTGGCGATTCGCCTTCCGCTGCAACTGATTATTGTTGTTGCTCTGCTGGTTTACGTCATTTATGGATTTGTTGTGGTGTGGGGTGTGTAATGAAACTGCCAGTCAGAGAATTTGATGCTGTTGTGATTGGTGCGGGTGGCGCAGGTATGCGCGCCGCACTGCAAATTTCCCAGAGCGGCCAGACCTGTGCGCTGCTCTCTAAAGTATTCCCGACCCGTTCCCACACTGTGTCTGCGCAGGGCGGTATCACCGTTGCGCTGGGTAATTCCCATGAAGATAACTGGGAATGGCACATGTACGATACGGTAAAAGGTTCCGACTACATCGGCGACCAGGATGCCATCGAATATATGTGTAAAACCGGCCCGGAAGCGATTCTGGAGCTGGACCACATGGGTCTGCCGTTCTCCCGTCTGGAAAATGGCACCATCTATCAGCGTCCGTTTGGCGGCCAGTCGAAAAACTTCGGCGGCGAACAGGCGGCACGTACCGCAGCAGCGGCTGACCGTACCGGTCACGCTTTGCTGCATACCCTTTATCAGCAAAACCTGAAAAACCACACCACCATCTTCTCCGAGTGGTATGCGTTGGATCTGGTGAAAAACGCCGATGGCGCGGTGGTGGGTTGTACCGCACTGTGCATTGAAACCGGTGAAGTGGTCTATTTCAAAGCGCGCGCATCCGTGCTGGCCACCGGCGGCGCAGGCCGTATCTATCAGTCCACTACCAACGCCCACATCAACACCGGTGACGGCGTTGGGATGGCTATCCGCGCTGGCGTGCCGGTGCAGGACATGGAGATGTGGCAGTTCCACCCAACCGGTATCGCCGGTGCGGGCGTGCTGGTGACAGAAGGCTGCCGTGGTGAAGGTGGCTATCTGCTGAACAAACATGGCGAGCGCTTTATGGAGCGTTATGCCCCGAATGCGAAAGACCTGGCGGGCCGTGACGTGGTGGCGCGTTCCATCATGATCGAAATCCGTGAAGGCCGCGGCTGCGACGGCCCTTGGGGCCCGCACGCGAAGCTGAAACTCGACCATCTGGGTAAAGAAGTGCTGGAATCCCGTCTGCCGGGCATTCTGGAACTGTCCCGCACCTTCGCCCACGTCGACCCGGTGAAAGAGCCGATTCCGGTTATCCCAACCTGTCACTACATGATGGGCGGTATTCCGACCAAAGTGACCGGTCAGGCGCTGACCGTGAACGAGCAGGGTGAAGACGTGGTCATCCCTGGTCTGTTCGCGGTAGGCGAAATTGCCTGCGTATCCGTGCACGGCGCAAACCGTCTGGGCGGCAACTCCCTGCTGGACCTGGTGGTATTTGGCCGTGCGGTGGGGCTGCATCTCCAGGAATCTATTGCCGAGCAGGGCGCGTTGCGTGATGCGACCGACGACGAGATTGATGCCTCTCTTGAGCGCCTCAACCGCTGGAACGGCAACCGTAACGGCGAAGATCCGGTGGAAATCCGTAAAGCGCTGCAAGAGTGTATGCAGCACAACTTCTCGGTATTCCGTGAAGGTGACGCGATGGCCAAAGGGCTGGAGCAGCTGAAAACGATCCGCGAGCGTCTGAAGAATGCCCGTCTGGACGATACCTCGAGCGAGTTCAACACCCAGCGCGTTGAGTGCCTGGAGCTGGATAACCTGATGGAAACCGCGTTCGCCACTGCGATGTCGGCAAACTTCCGTACCGAAAGCCGTGGCGCCCATAGCCGCTTCGACTTCCCGGATCGTGATGACGAAAACTGGCTGTGCCATTCCCTGTATCTGCCAGAGTCGGAAACCATGACGCGTCGTAGCGTTAACATGGAACCGAAACTGCGTCCGGCGTTCCCGCCGAAGATTCGTACTTACTAATGCGGAGACAGGATAATGAAACTCGAATTCTCAGTTTATCGTTATAACCCGGATGTAGACGATGCTCCGCGTATGCAGGATTACACCCTCGAAGCGGAAGAAGGTCGTGACATGATGCTGCTGGATGCTTTAATCCAGCTGAAAGAAAAAGATCCTACGCTGTCGTTCCGCCGCTCCTGCCGTGAAGGGGTATGTGGCTCTGACGGTGTAAACATGAACGGCAAAAACGGTCTGGCCTGTATCACGCCAATTTCAGCGCTACAGCGTGCAGGCCAGAAAATTGTCATCCGTCCTCTGCCTGGCCTGCCGGTCGTGCGTGATTTGGTGGTGGACATGGGGCAATTCTATGCACAATATGAGAAGATTAAGCCTTACTTATTGAATAATGGGCAAAATCCACCCGCTCGCGAGCACTTACAGTCGCCTGAGCAGCGTGAAAAACTCGATGGGTTGTACGAGTGTATTCTCTGTGCATGCTGTTCAACGTCATGCCCGTCATTCTGGTGGAACCCGGATAAATTTATCGGCCCTGCGGGTCTGCTGGCTGCCTATCGCTTCCTGATCGACAGCCGCGATACCGAAACCGAGAATCGTCTGGAAGGGTTAAGTGACGCTTTCAGCGTATTCCGCTGCCATAGCATCATGAACTGCGTCAGTGTGTGTCCTAAGGGGCTGAACCCGACGCGCGCCATCGGCCATATTAAGTCGATGTTGTTGCAGCGCAGTGCGTAAGTAACAACGCCGGATGGCGCTGCGCTTATCCGGCCTACGTAACAGTAGGCCCGGTAAGCGTAGCGCCACCGGGCAAATTGCAGAAACCTTTAAAAACTGCCCTGAAGTTTAGACAGTTTCTAAAGGTTCCTTCGCGGGCCAAATGAAAAGAGCTCGCAGGTGAACCCCGGCACGTACACGTGGTGTGCGTGGTAGTTTCTACGGCGAAAGTAAGCATAAAAATGCTTAAGGGATCACGATGCAGAACGGCGCAATGAAAGCCTGGCTGGACTCTTCTTACCTCTCTGGTTCAAACCAGAGCTGGATAGAACAGCTCTATGAAGACTTCTTAACCGATCCTGACTCAGTGGACGCAAACTGGCGTTCCATGTTCCAGCAGTTGCCTGGTACAGGGGTCAAACCGGATCAATTCCATTCAAAAACACGTGATTATTTCCGTCGTCTGGCGAAGGATGCCTCACGTTACTCTTCTGCGATTTCCGACCCTGACACCAATGCGAAGCAGGTAAAAGTCCTGCAGCTTATCAACGCTTATCGCTTCCGTGGTCACCAGCATGCGAATCTCGATCCGCTGGGACTGTGGCAGCAGGAACGTGTAGCGGATCTCGATCCGGCTTATCACGATCTGACCGAGGCCGATTTCCAGGAAAGCTTTAACGTAGGTTCCTTTGCCATCGGCAAAGACACGATGAAACTGGGCGATCTGATTGATGCGCTCAAGCAAACCTACTGCGGCTCCATCGGCGCGGAATATATGCACATTACCTCCACCGAAGAGAAACGCTGGATCCAGCAGCGTATCGAATCCGTGGCGGGTCACGCGAATTTCTCAGCAGACGAGAAAAAACGTTTCCTCAGCGAACTGACGGCAGCCGAAGGCCTTGAGCGCTATCTGGGCGCGAAATTCCCGGGCGCAAAACGCTTCTCACTGGAGGGCGGCGATGCGTTAGTCCCGATGCTGAAAGAGCTGATTCGTCATGCCGGTAAGAGCGGCACGCGCGAAGTGGTGCTGGGCATGGCGCACCGTGGCCGTCTGAACGTGCTGGTTAACGTGCTGGGTAAAAAACCGCAGGATCTGTTCGACGAATTTGCGGGTAAACATAAAGAGCACCTCGGCACCGGTGACGTGAAGTACCACATGGGTTTCTCGTCGGATATCGAAACCGAGGGCGGTCAGGTTCACCTGGCGCTGGCGTTTAACCCGTCGCACCTGGAAATCGTCAGCCCGGTGGTTATCGGTTCCGTGCGTGCGCGTCTGGATCGTCTGGACGAGCCGAGCAGCAATAAAGTGCTGCCAATCACCATTCACGGTGATGCGGCAGTCACAGGGCAGGGCGTGGTTCAGGAAACCCTGAACATGTCGAAAGCGCGTGGTTATGAAGTGGGCGGTACCGTTCGCATCGTAATCAACAACCAGGTGGGCTTCACCACCTCTAACCCGCTGGATGCGCGTTCTACCCCGTACTGCACCGACATCGGTAAAATGGTTCAGGCGCCAATCTTCCACGTAAACGCGGATGACCCGGAAGCCGTTGCTTTCGTTACCCGTCTGGCGCTGGACTTCCGTAACACCTTTAAGCGCGACGTGTTCATTGACCTCTTCTGCTACCGCCGTCACGGCCACAACGAAGCGGATGAGCCAAGTGCAACCCAGCCGCTGATGTACCAGAAAATCAAAAAACACCCGACGCCGCGTAAAATCTATGCTGACAAGCTGGAAAGCGAAAAAGTGGCGACGCTGGAAGATGCGACCGAAATGGTCAATCTTTATCGCGACGCGCTGGACGCGGGTGAATGCGTGGTCAAAGAGCTGCGCCCAATGAACATGCACTCCTTTACCTGGTCGCCGTACCTCAACCACGAGTGGGACGAGAGCTACCCGAACAAGGTTGAGATGAAGCGTTTGCAGGAGCTGGCTAAACGCATCAGCACCGTGCCGGAAGCGATCGAAATGCAATCCCGCGTGGCCAAGATCTATGGCGACCGCCAGGCCATGGCGGCGGGTGAGAAGCTGTTCGACTGGGGCGGCGCGGAAACGCTGGCCTATGCGACGCTGGTTGACGAAGGTATTCCGGTTCGTCTGTCCGGTGAAGATGCGGGTCGTGGCACCTTCTTCCACCGTCATGCGGTTGTACACAACCAGTCTAACGGTTCAACCTATACTCCGCTTCAGCACGTGCATAACGGTCAGGGCCAGTTCAAGGTCTGGGACTCCGTGCTGTCAGAAGAAGCGGTTCTGGCCTTCGAATACGGCTACGCCACCGCAGAACCCCGCACCCTGACTATCTGGGAAGCGCAGTTCGGTGACTTCGCCAACGGTGCGCAGGTCGTCATCGACCAGTTCATCTCCTCCGGTGAGCAGAAGTGGGGCCGTATGTGTGGTCTGGTGATGTTGCTGCCGCACGGCTATGAAGGACAAGGGCCGGAGCACTCCTCCGCGCGTCTGGAGCGTTATCTGCAACTCTGCGCCGAGCAGAACATGCAGGTCTGCGTGCCGTCCACCCCGGCTCAGGTGTACCACATGTTGCGTCGTCAGGCGCTGCGCGGTATGCGCCGTCCGCTGGTGGTCATGTCGCCAAAATCCCTGCTGCGTCATCCGCTGGCGGTTTCGAGCCTGGATGAACTGGCTAACGGCACCTTCCTGCCAGCCATCGGTGAAATTGACGAGCTGGATCCGCAGGCCGTTAAGCGTGTCGTAATGTGTTCTGGTAAGGTTTATTACGACCTGCTGGAACAGCGCCGTAAGAACGATCAGAAAGATGTCGCCATCGTGCGTATCGAGCAGCTTTATCCGTTCCCGCATCAGGCGATGCAGGAAGTGCTGAAACAGTACGCTCACGTTCATGATTTTGTCTGGTGCCAGGAAGAGCCGCTCAACCAGGGCGCATGGTATTGCAGCCAGCATCATTTCCGTGAAGTGATTCCATTTGGGTCTGCCCTGCGTTATGCAGGTCGCCCGGCCTCCGCCTCTCCGGCGGTAGGGTATATGTCCGTTCACCAGAAGCAGCAACAAGATCTGGTCAATGACGCGCTGAACGTCGATTAATTAAAGGATACATAATGAGTAGCGTAGATATTCTTGTTCCCGACCTGCCTGAGTCCGTAGCAGATGCAACCGTCGCCACCTGGCACAAAAAACCAGGCGACGCGGTAACCCGTGACGAAGTGCTGGTAGAAATCGAAACTGACAAAGTGGTACTGGAAGTACCGGCTTCAGCGGATGGCATTCTGGATGCAGTCCTGGAAGACGAAGGTACGACCGTGACTTCTCGCCAGATCCTGGGTCGCCTGCGTGAAGGCAACAGCGCGGGCAAAGAGTCCAGCGCGAAATCTGAAGAGAAAGCGTCTACCCCAGCCCAGCGCCAGCAGGCGTCTCTGGAAGAGCAAACTAATGACGCGCTCAGCCCGGCGATCCGTCGCCTGCTGGCTGAGCACAGCCTCGATCCGGCAGCCATCAAAGGTACCGGCGTGGGTGGCCGTCTGACTCGCGAAGATATCGACAAGCATCTGGCAAAAGCGCCTTCAGAGGCGAAAGCGGAAGCGAAAGCCCCTGCGGCAGCACCAGCGGCACAGCCAGCTCTGGGCGCACGTAGCGAAAAACGCGTGCCGATGACCCGCCTTCGCAAGCGCGTGGCCGAGCGTCTGCTGGAAGCGAAAAACTCCACCGCGATGCTGACCACCTTCAACGAAGTCAACATGAAGCCAATCATGGACCTGCGCAAGCAGTACGGTGACGCGTTTGAAAAACGTCACGGTATCCGTCTGGGCTTCATGTCCTTCTACGTGAAAGCGGTAGTTGAAGCGCTGAAACGCTACCCGGAAGTGAACGCGTCTATCGATGGCGATGACGTGGTTTACCACAACTACTTCGACGTCAGCATGGCGGTTTCTACCCCACGCGGCCTGGTCACCCCGGTTCTGCGTGATGTGGACACCCTGGGTATGGCTGACATTGAGAAGAAAATCAAAGAGCTGGCCGTGAAAGGCCGCGACGGCAAGCTGACCGTTGAAGACCTGACCGGCGGTAACTTCACCATTACCAACGGTGGCGTGTTCGGCTCGCTGATGTCTACCCCGATCATCAACCCGCCGCAGAGCGCGATCCTGGGTATGCACGCCATTAAAGATCGTCCAATGGCGGTAGACGGTAAAGTTGAGATCCTGCCGATGATGTACCTGGCGCTCTCATACGATCACCGCCTGATCGACGGCCGCGAGTCCGTAGGCTTCCTGGTTGCCATTAAAGAGCTGCTGGAAGATCCAACGCGTCTGCTGCTGGACGTTTAGTAACTATTTAGCATCACCTGCCCTGTAGGCCGGATAAGCGTAGCGCCGGTCTACAGGTTTGAAGATAACGATTACCCTGAAGGATGGATAGAACACATGAACTTACATGAATATCAGGCCAAACAGCTGTTTGCCAGGTCAGGCTTACCGGCTCCGGTGGGTTATGCCTGTACTACCCCGCGTGAAGCAGAAGAAGCCGCATCTAAAATCGGTTCCGGCCCGTGGGTAGTTAAATGTCAGGTTCACGCTGGTGGCCGTGGTAAAGCGGGCGGTGTGAAGGTTGTTAAGAGCAAAGAAGAGATCCGTGCGTTTGCTGAACATTGGCTCGGCAAGCGTCTGGTAACCTACCAGACAGATGCGAATGGCCAGCCGGTCAACCAGATCCTGGTTGAAGCGGCAACCGACATCGCGAAAGAATTGTACCTCGGCGCAGTCGTAGACCGTAGCTCCCGTCGCGTGGTGTTCATGGCATCTACCGAAGGCGGCGTGGAAATCGAAAAAGTGGCGGAAGAGACCCCGCACCTGATCCACAAAGTGGCAATCGATCCGCTGGCGGGCCCAATGCCTTACCAGGGTCGTGAGCTGGCGTTCAAACTGGGTCTGGAAGGCAAGCTGGTTCAGCAGTTCACCAAGATCTTCATGGGGCTGGCGACCATCTTCCTGGAGCGCGATCTGGCGCTGATCGAGATCAACCCGCTGGTGATCACCACCCAGGGCGACCTGATCTGCCTCGACGGCAAGCTGGGCGCTGACGGCAACGCGCTGTTCCGCCAGGCGGATCTGCGCGAAATGCGCGACCAGTCTCAGGAAGATCCGCGTGAAGCGCAGGCTGCCCAGTGGGAGCTGAACTACGTGGCGCTGGATGGCAACATCGGCTGCATGGTTAACGGTGCGGGCCTGGCAATGGGCACCATGGACATCGTTAAGCTGCACGGCGGTGAGCCAGCGAACTTCCTCGACGTGGGCGGTGGCGCAACCAAAGAGCGCGTAACCGAAGCGTTCAAAATCATTCTCTCTGACAGCAACGTAAAAGCGGTTCTGGTGAACATCTTCGGCGGTATCGTACGTTGCGACCTGATCGCCGACGGTATCATCGGCGCGGTAGGAGAAGTGGGCGTTAACGTTCCGGTTGTTGTACGTCTGGAAGGGAATAACGCTGAACTCGGCGCGAAAAAACTGGCTGACAGCGGCCTGAATATTATTGCAGCGAAAAGTCTGACGGATGCAGCTCAGCAGGTTGTTGCCGCAGTGGAGGGGAAATAATGTCCGTTTTAATTAATAAAGATACCAAGGTTATCTGCCAGGGCTTCACCGGTAGCCAGGGGACTTTCCACTCCGAACAGGCGATTGCCTACGGTACGCAGATGGTTGGCGGCGTAACGCCAGGTAAAGGCGGCACCACGCACCTGGGCCTGCCGGTGTTCAACACCGTGCGTGAAGCAGTAGAAGCGACGGGCGCAACCGCGACCGTGATCTACGTTCCAGCGCCGTTCTGTAAAGACTCTATTCTGGAAGCGATCGACGCAGGCATTAAGCTGATCATCACCATCACCGAAGGTATCCCGACGCTGGATATGCTGACCGTGAAGGTGAAGCTGGACGAAGCAGGCGTGCGCATGATCGGTCCGAACTGCCCAGGCGTTATCACCCCGGGCGAATGCAAAATCGGCATCATGCCGGGCCACATTCACAAACCGGGCAAAGTGGGCATCGTGTCCCGTTCCGGTACCCTGACCTATGAAGCGGTTAAGCAGACCACCGATTACGGCTTCGGCCAGTCCACCTGCGTGGGCATCGGCGGTGACCCGATCCCAGGCTCTAACTTTATCGACATCCTGAAGCTGTTCCAGGAAGATCCACAGACCGAAGCGATCGTGATGATCGGTGAGATCGGTGGTAGCGCGGAAGAAGAAGCGGCTGCTTACATCAAAGATCATGTGACCAAGCCGGTGGTGGGTTATATCGCGGGTGTGACCGCGCCGAAAGGCAAACGTATGGGTCACGCGGGTGCGATTATCGCTGGCGGTAAAGGTACGGCTGATGAGAAATTCGCAGCACTGGAAGCCGCAGGCGTGAAAACCGTTCGCAGCCTGGCGGATATCGGTGAAGCACTGAAATCCATCATTAAGTAAGTCCTCTCTGCTCTCCGAATGGGGCGCGTTGAAGTATAAAAAAATGTCCGTTTCGACATGGTTGGCCGCTGTAAAGCGGCCTTTTTTTATTGCCTGCGTTTAGCCACCAGAGTGAATTTATAGTCGTCGGTATTAAACACGTTGCGACTGTATTCAAATACCCGGCCGTCTTTCAGGAAGCCGCGGGAAACTTTTTCAAGAATTGGTTTTGCCGGATCGAGCGCCAGGGCGGCAATCGCCTCGTCCGATGGCATGACTGGCACCAGCTCCTGCTCGCTGCGATCGATAACCAGCTTTTTGACCTGCTCAATGTAATGGTATTTCGACTGTTCCATCACTTCCCAGGTGAGGTCGGGGAACATCGCCAGCGGCATCCATGTCTCTTCCAGATTCACCGGCTTTTCCCTGATGAAGCGTACGCGCTTGACGTGCCAGACCTTATCATCCGGATTGAGCGCCAGTTTTGCCGCGAGCCGCTCATCGGCTTTCACCACTTCGAAGACGCTGACGTCGCTGTGCGTATCAACGTTGCGATCCGCCAGTTTTTCGTAAAAGCCGGTAAGCTGATAAATATCGTAATTCACCCGCTCCTCTTTTACATACGAGCCGCTGCCCTGAATGCTTTCGATGATCTGCTCGTCGGCGAGCAGCTTCAAAGCCTGCCGCACGGTGACACGGCTAACGTTAAATGCCTCCTGAAGGCTGGATTCCGTCGGCAGCGCGTCTCCGGGTTTTAATTCCCCGGCGTTAATCTTCTCGCGGAACGCATCGGCGATCTGCCGGTACATCGGTTTATTGCCCATTGTGTTACGCCTTTTTAATACCTTTTTAGGGGAATTATGCCTTCAGTGACTGATTTGTAAATAATACAAATTAAATACAAATATCGTTGTTAGTGAAAATGATTACATAAATGTATTATCCAGTCTGCCACAATCCTCCCCAGACAATAACTTTGGATAGGTGAGGATCTTATGAACCTGACGACTCTGACCGACCCCCGTGCTGTCTGCGTGCAGGCGCAGTTTACCAGCCGTGATGAGGCAATCCGTCAGCTTGCGACGCGGCTGGTAGCGTTGGGCAAAATAGCCGACGCCGATACGTTTCTGGCAGAGGTTTTCCATCGCGAATCGCTTGGCCCGACGGCGCTGGGCGAGGGGCTGGCCGTACCCCATGGTAAATCAGCGGCAGTAAAGGAAGCGGCTTTTGCCGTGGCAACACTGCGCGAGCCGCTGGTCTGGGAAGGCGTGGACGGACCGGAGGAAGTCGAGCTGATTTTTTTGCTCGCCATTCCTCCCGCACAAGCGGGATCAACGCATATTCAGGTGCTGACGGAACTGACGTCCCGCCTGGCGGATGACGATCTCAGGGCGCACGTGATGACGGCGACCAGCGCGGAAGCGGTGCTTGCTGCGCTGGAAACGGCGCCTGAGGCGCAAGAAACCGCCGTCGCAGAGAATGCCCCGACGATCGTCTGCGTTACCGCCTGTCCGGCCGGGATCGCCCATACCTACATGGCGGCGGAATATCTCGAAAAAGCGGGACGTAAGCTCGGCGTCAATGTAGTGGTCGAAAAGCAGGGGGCAAACGGTATTGAGGGGCGCATCACCGCGCAGCATTTGCAGGAGGCAAAAGCGTGTATCTTCGCGGCGGAAGTGGCGATCAAAGAGCGTGAGCGTTTTCAGGGGATCCCCGCCATTTCCGTGCCCGTCGCGGAACCCTTGCGCCATGCGGAAGCGCTCATTGAGCGTGCGCTGGCGCTACAGCCTGTATCCGATGCGCGTCCTGCGCATGTCGACTCGGACGCGAAAAAGTCCGTTAAAACCGAACTCAAGCAAGCGCTGCTCAGCGGTATCTCCTTTGCGGTGCCGCTGATTGTCGCTGGCGGCACGGTGCTGGCCGTGTCGGTACTCCTGGCGCAAATCCTGGGCTTGCAGCACCTGTTCGATCAGGAAAACTCGTGGCTGTGGATGTACCGCAAACTGGGCGGTGGGATGCTCGGCATTCTGATGGTCCCTGTTCTGGCGGCCTATACCGCTTACTCGCTGGCGGATAAACCTGCGCTTACGCCGGGTTTTGCGGCGGGCCTTGCCGCCAATATGATCGGCTCCGGCTTTCTGGGGGCCATCGTCGGCGGGCTGATTGCGGGCTACCTGATGCGCTGGGTGAAAAACCACATCCGGCTGAGTAGCCGCTACAACGGCTTTCTGACCTTTTATCTCTATCCGGTGATTGGCGTACTGGGCGCAGGCAGCCTGATGCTGTTTGTGATCGGCGAACCGGTGGCCTGGATCAATAACGCCCTGACCGCCTGGCTTAATGGTCTCTCCGGCGCGAACGCGTTGCTGCTGGGGGCGATCCTGGGCTTTATGTGCTCGTTCGATCTGGGCGGTCCGGTCAACAAAGCCTCTTACGCGTTCTGTCTGGGCGCGATGGCCAACGGCGTATACGGGCCTTATGCGATCTTCGCCTCCGTCAAAATGGTTTCGGCCTTTACCGTGACGGCATCAACGATGCTGGCTCCGAATCTGTTTAAACAGTTCGAAATTGAGACCGGAAAATCCACCTGGCTGCTGGGGCTGGCGGGCATCACCGAAGGGGCAATTCCGATGGCTATCGAGGATCCGTTGCGAGTCATCGGCTCATTTGTTCTGGGGTCAATGGCGACCGGAGCGATTGTCGGAGCGATGGGTATTGGGCTCTCCACCCCGGGCGCGGGCATTTTCTCTCTCTTCTTACTGCATGATGCCGGGCTGGGCGGCGTGATAGCCGCTGCCGGGTGGTTTGGCGCCGCGCTGGTGGGCGCCGCAATCTCTACGCTCATTTTACTGCTCTGGCGACGCCAGGCCGTGAAGAGCGGTACCTACGTGACTGAAGACATACCATCCTAAACACGCACTGACAGGAAACGAAGATGAAAGCTGTATCTCGCGTTCATATCACGCCACATATGCACTGGGACCGGGAGTGGTACTTCACCACCGAAGCGTCACGTATTCTTCTGGTCAATAATATGGAAGAGATCCTCACCCGTCTTGAGCAGGACGCAGAGTATAAATACTACGTTCTCGACGGCCAGACGGCGGTGCTGGAAGATTATTTTGCCGTGAAACCGGAAAACAGGCCACGCGTGAAGGCGCTGGTGGCGGCCGGGAAGCTGATTATCGGGCCGTGGTATACCCAGACGGACACCACCCTTGTCTCCGGCGAGTCGATTGTGCGCAATCTGATGTACGGCATGCGCGACTGTCTGGCCTTTGGTGAGCCGATGAAAATTGGCTATCTGCCGGACTCCTTCGGCATGTCTTCCCAGCTGCCACACATTTACAACGGTTTTGGCATCACGCGCACCATGTTCTGGCGCGGGTGTTCCGAGCGGCACGGTACCGATAAAACCGAATTTCTCTGGCAAAGCCAGGACGGTAGCGAAGTGACGGCACAGGTACTGCCGCTGGGCTACGCGATTGGTAAGTACTTACCGGAGGATGAAGCCGGACTGCGCAAACGGCTCGACAACTACTTCGAGGTGCTCGAAAAAGCCTCCGTGACGAAAGAAATTTTGCTGCCTAACGGCCATGATCAGATGCCGCTCCAGCAGAACATATTTGCGGTGATGGATAAGCTGCGCAAAATCTACCCGCAGCGTCAGTTTGTGATGAGCCGCTTCGAGGAGGTGTTTGACCATATCGATGCGCACCGAGATGAACTGGCGACGCTGAAAGGGGAATTTATTGACGGTAAATATATGCGGGTGCACCGGACGATCGGCTCCACGAGGATGGACATCAAAATCGCCCACGCCCGGATAGAGAATAAAATCGTCAACGTCCTTGAGCCGCTGGCTACGCTTGCCTGGACGCTGGGCTTTGACTATCACCACGGCTTGCTGGAAAAAATGTGGAAAGAGATCCTCAAGAATCACGCCCACGACAGTATCGGCTGCTGCTGCAGCGATAAAGTGCATCGCGAGGTGATGTCACGCTTTGAGCTGGCGGAAGACATGGCCGATAACCTGACGTGCTTCTATATGCGCAAGATTGTCGACAACATGCCGCAGAGCGAGGAAGACAAACTGGTGATGTTTAACCTCACGCCCTGGCCGCGTGAGGAAGTGATCAACACCACGATACGTCTGCGCGCCAGCCAGTTCCGCCTGTTGGACGAAAAGGGAAATGAAATCCCTTATTATCTCCGCAGCGCGCGTGAGATAGACCCCGGGCTGATTGACCGGCAGATAGTGCATTACGGCAACTACGATCCCTTCATGGAGTTTGACATCCAGCTCAACCAGATCCTGCCATCTATGGGTTACCGCACGCTCTATATCGAGCCGCACGTGGCCGGCAAACTGCAGACGCCAGATAAATCGCCGGAGGCGTTACTGGAAAATGCTTTCTGGGAAGTAACGTTAAACGAGGACGGTACTTTGCGTCTGCTCGATAAAGCGTCCGGGCTTATCTATGACCGCGCGCTGGAAATTGAAGAGAGCTCGGATGATGGCGATGAGTACGACTACTCGCCTTCACGGGAAGAGTGGAGACTCTCTTCCGCGCAGGGCGAACATGAGGTTGAGGTGATCCACGAGGCCTGGCAGAGCAGGGCGGTGATCCGCCATCGAATGGCGGTGCCAGCGGATCTCGCTGAACGTTCTGCGCGTCAGCAGACGGGAACGCTTGAGGCAGAACTCACGGTCACGCTCAGCCATAACAGCCGACGTATCGACGTCAAGGCACGTCTCGGAAATCACGCGGATGACCACCGTGTGCGGGTGCTGATCCCGACACCATTCACCACAGAGACGGTCTTAGCCGATACCCAGTTTGGTTCGCTGACGCGCCCTGTACAGGATGAAGCGATGGCAAACTGGCAGGAGGAGGGATGGAAGGAAGCGCCGCTGCCGGTGTGGAATCTGCTCAACTACGCAGTGCTCCAGGAACGGCGTAACGGGATGGCGCTTTTTACCGAAGGGTTGCGCGAATTTGAAGTAACAGGTGAGCGTCAAAACACGTTTGCCCTGACGTTGCTTCGCGGCGTCGGGTTGCTTGGGAAGGAAGACTTACTTCTGCGCCCTGGCAGGCCGTCCGGGATCAAAATGCCGGTGCCTGATTCGCAGATGCGGGGCCAGTTAACCTGTCGCTTTAGCCTGTTCAGTTTTAATGGTACGCCCGTCAGTGCTGGCGTTGCGCAGCAGGCGAAGTCGTGGTTAACGCCAGTGCACTGTTATAACAAAATTCCGTGGGATGCGATGAAGCTTAACCGTGCCTCTTTCACCACACCCTGTAGCTATAGCCTGCTAACGCTGGCGCCTAACGGATGTGTACTCAGTGCGCTGAAAAAAGCGGAGGATCGTGACGAGATGATTCTTCGTCTGTACAACCCTTCGGAGACCCGCTCCTGTGACGTGGCTTTGTCTGTGAACCGTGAGGTCCAGGCCTGTTGCGAAACGGACATGAATGAGGTGTGCAAAGCGCAAGGGGAGGAGGGCTCAGCCATTACGGGGCCTTTCAGGCCAGGCCAGTCACGGACCTTCAGCATAAAAATTGAAAGATAATCTCAAGAACAATATCAAGGCCGCATCCCCTGCGGCCTTTATTTCATCAAATAGTCACCAAAGGGTGTTAATTTTAAGATTAGCGAAGGTGAATGAAATGTAATCTTTTAGGCGGGTAGTAAAACGAAAGAAAAATACTGTGAAGCGGATAACATTATATGTTTCTCTCCCTGCAAAAAGGTCTTTTTTCACACGCGTTAATAAAAATCACAACTGTTTATATTATCTTCTGGCTTTTATAACCATTAATGCCTTTAAATATACATGTTATTAACAAGGTTTTTACTATCCATGTCACAAAGAAACATCATTAACAGTACCGACTGTTTTTGATTTAAATCAATGTTTAATCCTTGGAAAAAGGCTCCAAAAGGCGTTAAATTGTTCCCGATCAAAATGGCCGAAAAGTGGTAATTTTGCTATAAATTGATCGCCGTCGAAAAACGTAAATCTGTTCGAATAAAAACCTGTTTATTGTAAGGGTTTTGCAGCGTATTATATTTACGGGATCAATTTGGTTTTTTCTTAACGTATTTGTAACCTTTCATCATTGCTTTTTCCTCCTGTAGAGAATAAGCAACGAAGAAGGGAAGCAGATAACTTTGTATTGGGGCATGCGTGTGGATCCTTATCTAACGGGGTTCACTCTCGGAGTCTTCATGCGATGAGCAAGGAGTCATAATGTTAGACGTAGTCGAACTGTCGCGCTTACAGTTTGCCTTGACCGCGATGTACCACTTCCTTTTTGTGCCGCTGACGCTCGGTATGGCGTTCCTGCTGGCCATCATGGAAACGGTTTACGTCCTCTCCGGCAAACAGATTTATAAAGATATGACCAAGTTCTGGGGCAAGTTGTTTGGTATCAACTTTGCGCTGGGCGTGGCAACCGGTCTGACCATGGAGTTCCAGTTCGGGACAAACTGGTCTTACTATTCCCACTATGTAGGGGATATTTTCGGTGCGCCGCTGGCCATTGAAGGTCTGATGGCCTTCTTCCTCGAATCCACCTTTGTAGGTCTGTTCTTCTTCGGTTGGGACCGTCTGGGTAAAGTCCAGCATATGGCGGTAACCTGGCTGGTGGCATTAGGCTCCAACTTGTCCGCACTGTGGATCCTGGTGGCGAACGGCTGGATGCAAAACCCAATCGCATCTGATTTCAACTTCGAAACCATGCGTATGGAGATGGTCAGCTTCGCTGAGCTAGTCCTGAACCCGGTTGCCCAGGTTAAATTCGTGCACACCGTGGCGTCTGGCTATGTGTGCGGCGCGATGTTCGTGCTGGGCATCAGCTCCTACTATATGCTGCGCGGCCGTGACTTCGCGTTCGCCAAGCGTTCTTTCGCTATCGCAGCAAGCTTCGGTATGGCCGCGATTCTGTCCGTTATTGTTCTGGGTGATGAATCCGGTTACGAAATGGGTGACGTGCAGAAAACCAAACTCGCCGCAATTGAAGCTGAATGGGAAACCCAGCCGGCACCGGCAGCGTTTACCCTGTTCGGCGTGCCTGACCAGGAAGCGCAGGAAAACCGCTTCGCCATTCAAATTCCTTACGCTCTGGGTATTATCGCCACGCGCTCCGTCGACAAACAGGTGACTGGCCTGAAAGATCTGATGGTGCAGCATGAAGAGCGTATCCGTAACGGGATGAAAGCCTACTCGCTGCTGGAACAGCTGCGCGCCGGCTCTACCGACCAGGCCGTTCGCGATCAATTTAACGACGTGAAGAAAGACCTCGGTTACGGTCTGCTGCTGAAACGCTATACCCCGAACGTCTCCGACGCGACGGAAGCGCAGATTCAGATGGCAACCAAAGACTCTATTCCACGCGTTGCGCCGCTGTACTTCGCGTTCCGCATCATGGTGGGTTGCGGCATTATCATGCTGCTGATCATCGCGGCCTCGTTCTGGTCAGTCATTCGTAACCGTATCGGTGAGAAAAAATGGCTGCTGCGCACCGCGCTGTACGGTATCCCACTGCCATGGATTGCTATCGAGTCCGGCTGGTTTGTTGCGGAATATGGCCGTCAGCCATGGGCGATCGGTGAGGTGCTGCCAACAGCGGTAGCGAACTCCTCCCTGACCGCAGGCGACCTGATCTTCTCCATGCTGCTGATTTGCGGTCTGTACACCCTGTTCCTGGTGGCTGAACTGTTCCTGATGTTCAAGTTCGCGCGCCTTGGCCCAAGCAGCCTGAAAACCGGTCGCTACCACTACGAGCAGTCTGTTACGACTACTCAGCCGGCACGCTAAGACAGGAGTCATCAAATGATCGATTATGAAGTATTGCGTTTTATCTGGTGGCTGTTGATCGGCGTTCTGCTGATTGGTTTTGCGGTCACCGATGGTTTCGATATGGGCGTGGGCATGCTCACCCGTTTCCTCGGTCGTAATGACACCGAGCGTCGAATCATGATCAACTCCATCGCCCCGCACTGGGACGGTAACCAGGTGTGGCTGATCACCGCAGGCGGCGCGCTGTTCGCTGCCTGGCCGATGGTTTACGCGGCTGCGTTCTCCGGCTTCTATGTGGCGATGATTCTGGTGCTGGCCTCTTTATTCTTCCGTCCGGTGGGTTTCGACTACCGTTCCAAGATTGAAGACACCCGCTGGCGTAACATGTGGGACTGGGGCATCTTCATTGGTAGCTTCGTTCCACCGCTGGTCATTGGTGTGGCGTTCGGTAACCTGTTACAGGGCGTACCGTTCCACGTCGACGAATATATGCGTCTGTTCTACACCGGTAACTTCTTCCAGCTGCTGAATCCGTTTGGTCTGCTGGCGGGCGTGGTGAGCGTGGCGATGATCATCACCCAGGGCGCAACCTATCTCCAGATGCGTACCGTAGGTGAACTGCACCTGCGTTCCCGTGCGACCGCTCAGGTGGCGGCGCTGGTGACGCTGGTCTGCTTCGCGCTGGCAGGCGTGTGGGTCGTGTACGGTATTGATGGCTACGTGGTGACCTCCGCCATTAACCATACCGCACCGTCTAACCCGTTGACCAAAGAGGTGGCGCGTCAGGCTGGCGCATGGCTGGTGAACTTCAACAATATGCCTGCGCTGTGGGCTATCCCTGCTCTGGGTGTGCTGCTGCCACTGCTGACAGTGTTAATGTCTCGTCTGGAGAAAGGCGCTATGGCGTTCGTGTTCTCTTCCCTGACGCTTGCGTGCATTATCCTGACGGCAGGTATTGCTATGTTCCCATTCGTGATGCCATCCAGCACCATGATGAATGCTAGCCTGACCATGTGGGATGCAACGTCCAGCCAGTTGACGTTGAACCTGATGACGTACGTTGCTTGCGTGTTCGTGCCGATTATCCTGCTCTACACCGCCTGGTGTTACTGGAAAATGTTCGGTCGCATCACTAAAGAACATATCGAAAGCAACACCCACTCTATGTATTAAGTAAGGAGCTGAATATGTGGTATTTCGCATGGATTTTAGGGACGCTTCTTGCCTGTGCATTTGGTGTCATCACTGCCCTGGCGCTTGAGCATGTAGAAGCGTCTAAAGCAGGTGAAGATAAGCACTAATGAATATTATCGCAACGTTATATGCGGTAATGGACAAGCGCCCCCTGCGGGCGCTTTCCCTCATTATGGCATTACTGCTGGCGGGCTGTATCTTCTGGGACCCGTCGCGCTTCGCGGCTAAAACCAGCGAGCTTGAGATCTGGCACGGCTTCCTGATTATGTGGGCGGTGTGTGCAGGTGTGATTCACGGTGTCGGCTTTCATCCGAAAGCGCTTCACTGGCAGGGTATCTTCTGCCCGCTGATTGCCGATCTGGTTCTTCTCGCCGGTTTGATTTTCTTCTTCTTCTGAATAAGAAATGTCCGTTAATGATATGGGCTTACCCGAGCCCATAAAAATTTACTCTCCGTTTACTTTCCCCCATTCCAAACCATCATTCCCGCGCGTATAGTAGCGAAGTTTGAAAGCTCCAACTTTTCTTGTATTACCGGGATGTAAAGTGAATACAACGCTGTTTCGATGGCCGGTACGTGTCTATTACGAAGATACCGATGCCGGTGGTGTGGTCTACCACGCCAGCTACGTTGCTTTTTATGAACGGGCACGCACAGAGATGCTGCGCCATCATCACTTTAGTCAACAGGTGCTGTTGGCTGAGCGAGTTGCCTTCGTGGTACGCAAGATGACGCTTGAGTATTTTGCGCCTGCCAGACTCGACGATATGCTCGAAGTCCAAACAGAAATTACATCAATGCGCGGAACTTCACTGGTTTTCACGCAGCGGATAGTCAATGCAGAGAACACGGTACTGAACTCAGCTGAAGTCCTGATTGTCTGTGTTGATCCAACCATAATGAAGCCTCGTGCGCTTCCTAAGTCTATTGTCGCGGAGTTTAAGCAGTGACTGACATGAATATCCTTGATTTGTTCCTGAAGGCAAGCCTTCTGGTTAAACTTATCATGTTGATTTTGATTGGTTTTTCAATCGCATCCTGGGCCATCATCATCCAGAGAACGCGTATCCTCAATGCCGCTGGCCGCGAAGCCGAAGCGTTTGAAGATAAGTTCTGGTCGGGTATAGAGCTTTCTCGTCTCTATCAGGAAAGCCAGGGACGCCGTGATAACCTTTCAGGCTCCGAACAAATTTTTTATAGTGGTTTCAAAGAGTTCGCTCGCTTACACCGTGCTAACAACCATGCGCCGGAAGCCGTGGTAGAAGGTGCGTCGCGTGCGATGCGCATCTCCATGAATCGCGAACTGGAAAATCTTGAAACGCATATTCCTTTCCTCGGAACCGTTGGCTCCATCAGCCCGTATATCGGCCTGTTTGGTACGGTGTGGGGGATCATGCACGCCTTTATCGCCCTGGGGGCGGTGAAGCAGGCAACCTTGCAGATGGTGGCACCGGGTATCGCAGAAGCACTGATCGCGACCGCAATCGGTCTGTTCGCGGCAATTCCGGCGGTAATGGCGTACAACCGTTTGAACCAGCGCGTGAATAAACTGGAACTGAACTACGACAACTTTATGGAAGAGTTCACCGCGATTCTGCATCGTCAGGCGTTTACCAGCACCGAGAGCAACAAGGGGTAAACCATGGCCAGATCGCGTGGACGAGGTCGTCGCGAGCTCAAGTCCGAAATCAATATCGTTCCGTTACTGGACGTGCTGCTGGTGCTGCTGCTGATCTTTATGGCGACAGCGCCCATCATCACCCAGAGCGTGGAAGTGGATCTGCCGGATGCGACAGAATCACAGGCGGTAAGCACCAATGACGATCCTCCGGTCATCATTGAGGTTTCCGGCGTAGGGCAGTACAGCGTGGTGGTAGAGAAAGATCGTATGGATCAGCTTCCGCCCGAGCAGGTTATTGCTGAAGCGCAACGACGCCTGGAGTCAAATCCGAAGACGGTCTTCTTAATCGGTGGTGCGAAAGACGTACCATATGATGAAATTATCAAAGCGCTGAACTTGCTACATAGCGCGGGCGTTAAGTCAGTTGGCTTAATGACTCAGCCTATTTGATCATCTGCGTAGTTTTTGGGAACCGATAGTGTCAAAGGCAACCGAACAGAACGACAAGCTTAAGCGAGCGATAATCGTCTCCGCAGTGCTGCACGTGATTCTTTTTGCAGCGCTGATCTGGAGTTCGTTCGATGAGCACCTTGATGCATCAGGCGGCGGTGGGGGCTCGTCCATCGACGCCGTCATGGTGGATCCCGGTGCGGTAGTGCAGAACTATAATCGCCAGCAACAGCAGCAGGCGAGTGCAAAACGTGCGGAAGAACAGCGTGAAAAACAGGCGCAACAGCAGGCGGAAGAGCTACGTGAAAAGCAGGCCGCCGAGCAGGAGCGTCTGAAGCAGCTTGAGAAAGAGCGTTTGCAGGCACAGGAAGCGGCGAAAGAGCAGGCGGAGCAGCAGAAACAGGCTGAAGCCGCCGCGAAGAAAGCTCAGGAACAGCAGAAGCAAGCGGAAGAGGCGGCAGCCAAAGCCGCAGCAGACGCTAAGGCGCAGGCAGATGCTCAGGCGAAAGTAGCCGCAGAAGCAGCGAAAAAAGCCGCTGCTGACGCGCAGAAGAAGGCCGAAGCAGAAGCCGCGAAGAAAGCCGCTGCTGATGCGAAGAAGAAAGCGGAAGCCGAAGCCGCGAAAAAAGCCGCTGCTGACGCACAGAAGAAAGCCGAAGCAGAAGCCGCGAAGAAAGCCGCCCAGGAAGCAGAGAAAAAAGCGGCCGCCGAAGCGGCGAAGAAAGCGGCTGCCGCTGAGAAAGCTGCGGCAGAAAAAGCCGCCGCTGCGGAAAAAGCCGCTGCTGATAAAAAAGCTGCAGCTGAGAAAGCCGCTGCCGATAAGAAAGCAGCAGCCGAAAAAGCTGCTGCTAAAAAGGCCGCTGCCGCTGAGAAAGCTGCCGCAGCCGCAGGAGTTGACGATCTGCTGGGCGACCTGAGTTCCGGTAAGAATGCACCGAAAACGGGCGGTGGGGCGAAAGGAAATGGACAGCCGTCAAAAGACAGCGGTACCTCCGGAGCCAACGGTGGGGCAACAGGTGCAGATATCAGTGCTTATGCCAAACAGATCCAGGTTGCGATTCAGAGCCGACTCTTTGATGCAGGCCTGTATCAGGGCAAGCAATGCGTACTGCACATCAATCTTGCGCCAGACGGCAGGTTGAAAAGCGTGACGTCTGAAGGGGGCGATCCTGCGCTCTGTCAGGCAGCGTTGGCCGCAGCCAGATCGGCGAACATTCCTAAACCGCCTAGCGAGGCTGTTTATGAAAGGATAAAAGATGCCAAACTGGACTTTAAGCTGTAATCAACTCTTCTAACGGAAGTATGAAAAACAGTCTATGGTCGTAAACAGGATAAGTAGTTTTGTCTATTTGGGTTTGTTAACATTCTGCTAAATTATCGTGGGTAAGGTTACCCAGATAAGGGAGATATGATGAAGCAGGCATTACGTGTAGCAGTTAGTTTTTTAATGCTGTGGGCAGCTGTACTGCACGCAGAAGTACGTATCGAGATCACCCAGGGGGTGGACTCGGCGCGTCCGATTGGTGTCGTTCCGTTCCAGTGGGCAGGCCCGGGCGCTGCGCCTGAAGATATTGGCGGCATTGTTGCAGCTGACCTGCGTAACAGCGGTAAATTTAACCCATTAGATCGTTCCCGCCTGCCTCAGCAGCCGGGTACTGCGCAGGACGTTCAGCCTGCTGCATGGTCTGCGCTGGGTATTGATGCGGTAGTTGTCGGTCAGGTTACGCCTGCACCAGACGGCGGCTATAACGTTGCGTATCAGCTGGTTGATACCGGCGGTGCGCCGGGTACCGTTCTGGCTCAGAACACGTATAAAGTGAACAAGCAGTGGCTGCGCTACGCTGGCCATACGGCGAGTGACGAAGTGTTCGAGAAGCTGACCGGTATTAAAGGTGCGTTCCGTACCCGTATCGCGTACGTGGTACAGACCAACGGCGGCCAGTTCCCTTATGAGCTGCGCGTCTCTGACTACGATGGTTACAACCAGTTCACCGTACACCGTTCACCGCAGCCGCTGATGTCTCCGGCATGGTCTCCGGACGGCTCAAAGCTGGCGTATGTGACCTTCGAAAGCGGCCGCTCCGCGCTGGTCATCCAGACGCTCTCTAACGGTGCTGTTCGTCAGGTTGCGTCATTCCCACGTCACAACGGTGCACCTGCGTTCTCTCCGGACGGTACCAAACTGGCGTTTGCCCTGTCTAAAACCGGTAGCCTGAACCTGTATGTGATGGATATTGGATCTGGTCAGATCCGCCAGATTACGGACGGCCGTAGCAACAATACTGAACCAACCTGGTTCCCGGACAGCCAGAATCTGGCCTTTACGTCTGACCAGGCGGGTCGTCCACAAGTCTATAAAATGAATATCAACGGCGGAGCAGCGCAGCGTATTACCTGGGAAGGTTCTCAGAACCAGGATGCTGACGTCAGTGCCGATGGTAAAACAATGGTAATGGTTAGCACTGCGGGTGGTCAGCAGCACATTGCCAAACAAGATCTGGTAACGGGAGGCGTACAAATACTGTCGTCAACGTTCCTGGATGAAACGCCAAGTCTGGCACCTAACGGCACTATGGTAATCTACAGCTCTTCTCAGGGGATGGGATCCGTGCTGAATCTGGTTTCTACAGATGGGCGTTTCAAAGCGCGTCTTCCGGCAACTGATGGACAGGTAAAATCACCTGCCTGGTCGCCGTATCTGTAATAATAATTAATTGATTACTAAAGGAATCTTAGAAATGCAACTGAACAAAGTGCTGAAGGGGCTGATGATCGCTCTGCCTGTTATGGCAATCGCAGCGTGTTCTTCTAACAAGAACGCAAGCAATGACCAGAGCGGCGAAGGCATGATGGGTGCCGGCACCGGTATGGACGCTAACGGCAATGGCAATATGTCTTCTGAAGAGCAAGCGCGTCTTCAGATGCAGCAGTTACAGCAGAACAACATCGTTTACTTCGATCTGGATAAATACGACATCCGTTCTGACTTCGCTGCGATGCTGGATGCGCACGCAAACTTCCTGCGTAGCAACCCGTCTTACAAAGTCACCGTAGAAGGTCATGCGGACGAACGTGGTACTCCGGAGTACAACATCTCCCTGGGTGAACGTCGTGCAAACGCTGTTAAAATGTATTTGCAGGGTAAAGGCGTTTCTGCTGACCAGATCTCCATCGTTTCTTACGGTAAAGAAAAACCAGCAGTACTGGGTCACGACGAAGCGGCTTACTCCAAAAACCGTCGTGCCGTACTCGTTTACTAAGAGAATTGCATGAGCAGTAACTTCAGACATCATCTGATGAGTCTGTCGTTACTGGTTGGAATAGCGGCCCCCTGGGCCGCTTTTGCTCAGGCACCAATCAGTAGTGTCGGCTCAGGCTCGGTAGAAGACCGGGTTACTCAACTCGAGCGTATTTCTAACGCTCACAGCCAACTTTTAACTCAACTCCAGCAGCAGCTTTCCGATAACCAGAATGATATTGATTCCCTTCGTGGTCAGATTCAGGAGAGCCAGTATCAGCTTAATCAGGTTGTGGAGCGCCAGAAGCAAATTTTGTTGCAGATGGATAGCCTGAACAGTGGCGGAGCAGCAGCACAGCCAGCAGCAGGCGATCAAAGCGGTGCGGCGACGCCTGCACCTGCGGCAGATGCCTCCCCGTCGTCAGGTGCGCCTGTACAGAGCGGTGACGCGAATACGGACTATAACGCGGCCATTGCCCTGGTACAGGACAAATCGCGCCAGGACGATGCTATCGTTGCGTTTCAGAACTTCGTTAAGAAGTACCCTGATTCTACTTATCAGCCAAATGCGAACTACTGGCTAGGTCAGTTGAATTACAACAAGGGTAAAAAGGATGATGCGGCGTTTTATTTTGCCTCTGTGGTGAAAAATTACCCGAAATCACCGAAAGCGCCGGATGCGATGTATAAAGTCGGCGTGATCATGCAGGACAAAGGCGACACTGCAAAAGCCAAAGCGGTTTATCAGCAGGTGGTTGCGAAATTCCCGGGTACAGACGGCGCCAAACAAGCGCAAAAACGTTTGAGTTCGATGGGTTGATTATCGCATGACCAGAAATCGCGTTATTTCTGGTCGTGCAGCATGATTCCTAAGCAGTTAAGTGATCTTCATCGAAATTTTTGTTGCGCAGAATTCTTAAATCAGTAATATATGCCGCCGTTGCCACGGGATATCAAACAACGTGAAAGCAGCGCAAAAGTGGGTCGTTAGCTCAGTTGG
>NZ_JADCLG010000019.1:0-215628 GCF_014982425.1 Enterobacter cloacae complex sp. I1M
TCTGGTGCGTTATCGATCTGATCGAAAGCACGAGCAGCACCGCCGTAGGTTTTAGCCAGTACGGTAGTGATTGCAGCGGTCAGCGTTGTTTTACCATGGTCAACGTGGCCGATAGTACCGACGTTAACGTGCGGTTTTGTACGTTCAAACTTTTCTTTAGACATCGATTGTCCCTCTAAGACACGGATAAATCGGTGATATCACCACATCAACCAGGCGAAAATGCCTGAACTGTTGAATACATTTACATTGAAACAGAGAGAAAGGGAGGGAGAAGTGAAGTGGTGCTGATACCCAGAGTCGAACTGGGGACCTCACCCTTACCAAGGGTGCGCTCTACCAACTGAGCCATATCAGCACGTATTGGAGCGGGCAGCGGGAATCGAACCCGCATCATCAGCTTGGAAGGCTGAGGTAATAGCCATTATACGATGCCCGCATCCTGAAACTCGGCTACCCAGTTCTTTCTGTAACAAAAAAAGAGATTTCTCTCTTTTCTGTTCGAGCTGGTCAATTTTTCCAACCAGCTCCGGCGGCGTTGACGCTGCCAGAAAGTGGTGGTGGGGGAAGGATTCGAACCTTCGAAGTCTGTGACGGCAGATTTACAGTCTGCTCCCTTTGGCCGCTCGGGAACCCCACCGGACTTGATGGTGCCGACTACCGGAATCGAACTGGTGACCTACTGATTACAAGTCAGTTGCTCTACCTACTGAGCTAAGTCGGCATCAAGTAGCGCGCATTCTATGGAGACCTGCGCAGTCATGCAACTAAAAAATTGCATAAAACGTTCTTTCGCTCACATTTTATTCGAAACCAGGGCTAACCGCTGTAAATTCATCCGCTCGCGATTAAAAATCCAACATGAACGCCTGATTTCGGCACGCTATAGCCCCGGGTGATGCCTGCCCGGTTAAGCATCGCTTTCCCATATTTTTTCTTATTATTCCTCTCATCTGGTGTTAACCTCCTGCCCATTGTCCAAAATTAACTATGTGATGAGCCCGCACCCGCCGTTTCGTGATGGTTCACAGAAGCATGCTTATGAGCAAAAAAGAGCAAACGTTAATGACGCCCTATCTTCAGTTTAACCGTAGCCAGTGGGCAGCCCTGCGTGACTCCGTCCCTATGACACTGACGGAAGGTGAAATCGCACGGCTAAAAGGGATAAACGAAGATCTCTCCCTGGAAGAGGTGGCAGAAATCTATCTCCCCCTCTCTCGCTTGCTTAACTTTTATATCAGCTCCAACTTGCGTCGTCAGGCCGTACTGGAACAGTTCCTCGGCACGAACGGTCAACGTATTCCTTATATCATCAGTATTGCGGGCAGCGTGGCAGTGGGTAAAAGTACCACCGCGCGCGTGCTTCAGGCGCTGCTGAGCCGCTGGCCGGAACACCGCAGCGTGGAGCTGATCACCACCGACGGCTTCCTGCATCCCAATGAGGTGTTGAAAGAACGCGGCCTGATGAAGAAGAAGGGCTTCCCGCTCTCTTATGATATGCACCGCCTGGTAAAGTTTGTCTCTGATTTAAAATCGGGCGTGCCGAACGTTACCGCACCGGTCTACTCGCATCTGATCTACGACCGCATCCCGGATGGTGACAAAACGGTGGTGCAGCCCGACATCCTGATTCTGGAGGGCTTAAACGTACTGCAAAGCGGGATGGATTACCCTCACGATCCGCATCACGTGTTTGTCTCTGACTTCGTCGATTTCTCAATTTATGTGGATGCGCCTGAAGATCTGTTGCAACGCTGGTATATCAACCGCTTCCTGAAGTTCCGTGAAGGGGCGTTCACCGACCCGGATTCTTACTTCCACAACTACGCTCAGCTCTCTGAAGAAGAGGCTATCAACGTGGCGACCGGGCTATGGAATGAGATCAACTACGTCAACCTCAAAGAGAACATCCTGCCGACGCGCGAACGTGCAAGCCTGATCCTCACCAAGAGTGAGAAACACGCCGTTGACCAGATTCGTTTACGGAAGTAGATCTCAGACGTAAAAAAAACCGGCTAATCGCCGGTTTTTTCCTTTATGCATGCGGCTTTTCGCCGTTTTCATCCTGATCGACCGCGAAGCAGGCCACCAGCTGTCCGCCATAATCTTTCAGTTGTGGCTGCAACTGCGTACACGGACCGAAGCGGCGACGGCAGCGGGCGTTGAACGCACATCCCGGCGGCGGGTTAAGCGGGCTTGGTAACTCGCCGGTCAACTTAATGCGCTCACGACGGTCATCCGGGTTCAGTCGCGGCGTCGCAGACAGTAGTGCCTGAGTATATGGATGACGCGGGTTATTAAAGATCTGATCTTTCGTCCCCTTCTCTACGCAGCGTCCCAGATACATCACCATCACCTCATCGGCAATGTGCTCAACCACAGACAGGTCATGGGAGATGAAAACGTACGACAGCCCAAGATCCTGCTGTAAATCCATCATCAGGTTCAGCACCTGCGCACGCACGGATACGTCGAGCGCCGAAACCGGTTCATCGGCAATCACCACGTCCGGGTCGAGCATCAGACCACGGGCGATGGCGATACGCTGACGTTGACCGCCAGAGAACATATGCGGATAGCGATCGTAATGCTCGGTTTTCAGGCCCACCTTCGCCATCATCGCCAGCGCTTTTTCACGACGCTGCTCTTTGCTCAGGTTGCTGTTGATCAGCAGCGGCTCTTCCAGAATCTGCCCCACTTTTTTTCGCGGGTTCAGCGAACCATACGGATTCTGGAACACAATCTGGATTTTCTGACGTCGCAGTTTCTGCGCCTGCGGATCGTGCTTGAGCAGATCCTGGCCCTGATAGTAAAGCTCGCCGCCAGTCGGAACTTCAATCATCGTTAACAGACGGCCCAGCGTGGACTTCCCACAGCCAGATTCCCCTACCACCGCCAGCGTTTTTCCGCGTTCGAGAGTAAAGGAGACACCATCCAGCGCTTTTACCAGGCGCTCAGGAGCAAAGAGGCCCTTCTTCACCGGGTAATGTTTTTTCAGGTCGATGGCCTGCAACAGCATTTGTTGCGTACTCATAGTGTTGGCCTCCCGGCATCATCGAGTGGGTAGTGGCATTTCGACTGACGTCCGTCAGCTAACAGGTTCAGCTCCGGCTCGTCGACGCGGCATTTATCCGTCGCATACGGGCAGCGCGGGTTAAGCAGACAGCCCTGAGGACGGTCATATTTACCCGGTACCACCCCCGGCAGCGAGGCCAGACGCGCTTTATCCTGCGCGAACTCCGGCAGCGCGCGCAGCAGCGCCTGCGTATAGGGATGACGCGGGGCCCGGAAGATATCGTGTGAACTCCCGGTCTCCACCACCTGGCCTGCATACATCACAATGATTTTGTGTGCCGCTTCAGCCACCAGCGCCAGATCGTGCGTAATCAGCACCAGCGCCATATTCTCTTTCTGCTGCAACTCCAGCAGTAGCTCAATAATTTGCGCCTGAATGGTCACGTCCAGCGCGGTTGTCGGTTCATCGGCAATCAGCAGTTTTGGACGACAGGCAATGGCCATCGCGATCATTACACGCTGACTCATCCCACCGGACAACTGGTGCGGATAAACGTCCAGACGCGATGCCGGATCGGGTATACCCACCTGCGTCAGCAGGTCAATAGCGCGCTGGCGACGGGTTTGCTTGTTACCGCCCTGGTGCACCTTAATGGCTTCCATAATCTGGAAACCCACGGTGTAACACGGGTTCAGACTGGTCATCGGGTCCTGGAAGATCATCGCCACTTCCGCTCCCACCAGTTGGCGGCGCTGTTTTTCGGAAATGCGCTGCAGATCCTGACCATTGAACTCCAGGCTATCCGCCATTACGCGGCCGGGATAGTCAATCAGCCCCATGATTGCCAGTGAACTCACTGACTTACCGGAACCGGACTCCCCAACGATACCAACCACTTCGCCCTGATTTACGCTATAGCTGATGCGGTCCACAGCACGAAACGGTGTGCCTTCATCGCCGAAGTGCACCGATAATTTATCTACATTTAATAACGCCATCTCGTGCCTCTTACTGCTTCAGTTTGGGATCAAGTGCATCACGCAGACCATCACCCATCAGGTTAAATGCCAGCACCGTCAGCAGAATCGCCAGACCCGGGAAGGTGACGACCCACCAGGCGCTTTGCGCGAACTGCAACACGTCGGAGAGCATGGTGCCCCATTCCGGTGTTGGCGGCTGCGCACCCATGCCAAGGAAGCCAAGAGCGGCCATATCGAGAATGGCGTTAGAAAAACCGAGCGACGCCTGAACAATCAGCGGTGCAAGGCAGTTAGGAAGAATATTGACGAACATCTGGCGCATCGCCCCCGCACCCGCCACTCGAGATGCTGTCACATAATCGCGGTTCACCTCGACCAGCACGGCCGCACGGGTTAATCGGACATAGTGAGGAAGCGCAACGAACGTTAGCGCGAGCGCGGCATTGCCTATCGAAGGACCAAAGACCGCGACCAGCACCAGGGCCAGCAGAAGGCTTGGCAATGCCAGCATGATATCGACGATACGCATGATGACGTTATCAACGATGCCGCCGAAGTAGCCCGCCACCAGACCAAGCACAACGCCCATGATCAGCGACAACACCACCACGAGACAGCCAACCAGCAGAGAGAGGCGCGCGCCGTACATCAGACGAGACAGCACATCGCGGCCAACGTCATCAGTACCGAGCAGGTGCGTCAGGCTACCACCTTCCTGCCAGGCCGGTGGCGCGAGCAGCGCATCACGGAACTGGTCCGCGGGGTTATACGGCGCAAGGAAGTTCGCAAACACCGCAATCAGGATCATAATGGAAACATACACCAGCCCGACGACCGCGCCTTTGTTGCGCTTGAAGTAGTGCCAGAATTCCTGCATCGGCGTCATTGGCACCGGTGCGGTAACCGCTTTATTTTGAGTAACTTGTGACATGATGGCCCCTTACTTCTTATGACGAATACGCGGGTTCACCACGCCGTACAGCAAATCGACCAGCAGGTTGACGAGGATAATCATCGTCGCGACCAGCAATACACCGCCCTGCACAACCGGATAGTCACGGCGTTGCAGCGCATCAATTAGCCAGCGTCCAAGGCCTGGCCAGGAGAAGATGGTTTCGGTCAGGATCGCCCCGGCCAGCAGCGTACCGACCTGCAAACCGATAACGGTCACCACCGGCAGCATGGCGTTACGCAGGGCATGAATAATGATGACGCGCATACGGGTCAGACCTTTAGCGCGGGCAGTACGAATATAATCTTCGCCCAGCACTTCCAGCATGGAGGAACGAGTCATACGCACGATCACCGCAAGTGGGATGGTGCCCAGCACCATTGCAGGCAGGATCATGTGCGCAACCGCATCAATGAAGTTGCCCTCTTCGCCCCAGATCGCCGTATCAATCAGCATAAAGCCGGTTAACGGGTTGGTGTCGTCAAGGAAAACCATATCGCTGACACGTCCGGAGACCGGCGTCAGGTTCCACTGCACCGAGACCAGCATGATCAGCATCATGCCCCACCAGAAGATAGGCATGGAGTAGCCGGTCAGTGCCAGGCCAACGGCGGTGTGGTCGAAAATAGAGCCACGCTTAACGGCAGCCAGCACGCCGACGGGAATCCCCACCGCGGTCGCGAAGATCATGGCGCAGATGCCGAGTTCCAGCGTCGCCTGGAAACGCGGCACGAACTCGTCCCACACCGGAAGACGGCTTTTCAGTGAAATCCCTAAATCGCCGTGTAATACGCCCCAGATGTAGTGGAGGTACTGCTGCCACATCGGCTTATCAAGGCCGAGTTCAGCCAGCAGTTGCGCATGACGTTCAGGGGAGATACCACGCTCGCCCGCCATAATCATCACCGGATCACCCGGGATCATATGGACGAAGGCAAAAGTGAGAAGGGTGATACCGATAAACGTCGGGATAACCAGTCCCAGACGTCGGAGGATGAACTGCAACATAACCCGGATTCTCTCTGATGACGCACGCTCAGTAGCGTGACGTCTGTATTGCTCACAAATGTAAATTCCCTCTCCCTTCGGGAGAGGGTTAGGGTGAGGGGATGCATGCACGCCCCTCACCCCTGCCCTCTCCCACAGGGAGAGGGAGAACACCCTACTTATTATTCAA
Organism: Enterobacter cloacae complex sp. I1M; assembly: GCF_014982425.1. Taxonomy (NCBI): domain Bacteria; kingdom Pseudomonadati; phylum Pseudomonadota; class Gammaproteobacteria; order Enterobacterales; family Enterobacteriaceae; genus Enterobacter; species Enterobacter cloacae complex sp. I1M. The sequence goes on from NZ_JADCLG010000019.1 coordinate 6,126, forward strand.
CAGACACGTTTTCGAAGTGGTGTTTGCCCAGTGGATCGACCACGTAGCCCTTCACTTCTTTACGCACTGGCTCGTACACGGTGGAGTGAGCAACAATCAACGCCGGAGCCTGATCGTGCATGACAACCTGAGCTTGCTTGTACAGTTCGATACGTTTGTTGTGATCATCGGTCGCACGCGCCGGCTGGATCAGGTCTTCAAACGGCTTGTAGCACCAGCGAGAGTAGTTGGAACCGTCTTTCGCTGCCGCACAGCTGAACAGGGTCGCGAAGAAGTTGTCCGGATCCCCGTTGTCGCCGGTCCAGCCCATCATGACCGCCTGGTGTTCGCCCGCTTTGGCGCGTTTCAGGTACTCGCCCCACTCGTAGGTCACAATTTTGGCCTGTACGCCAATCTTCGCCCAGTCAGCCTGAACCATTTCCGCCATACGACGTGCGTTCGGGTTGTAAGGACGCTGTACCGGCATCGCCCACAGCTCAACGGTGAAACCTTTATCCTGGCCCGCTTCTTTCAGCAGCGCTTTCGCTTTCTCAGGATCGTAGGTGTAGTCCTTAATGTCGTCGTTATAGCCCCACATGGTTGGTGGGATCAGGTTCTTGGCCGCAACGCCAGCGCCCTGGTAAACGGCTTTGATGATCGCTTCTTTGTTCACCGCGTAGGTCAGCGCCTGACGCACTTTCACGTCATCGAACGGTTTCTTCTCGGTGTTGAAGGAGAGATACCCCACGTTCAGGCCCGCCTGCTCCATCAGGTTGATATTTTTGTCCTGCTTCATGCGCGCGATGTCAGCCGGGTTTGGATACGGCATCACCTGACATTCGTTTTTCTGCAATTTTGCGTAACGCACGGATGCGTCAGGCGTGATGGAGAAGACCAGACGGTCGATCTGCGGCTTGGTGCCCCAGTAGCCCGGGAAGGCTTTATACAGAATACGGGAATCTTTCTGGTACTGAAGCAGCTGGAACGGGCCGGTACCGATTGGGTTCAGGTCCACTTTTTCCGGCGTGCCGGCTTTCAGCATGTTGTCCGCGTACTCTTTCGAGAGAATAGAGGCGAAGTCCATCGCCAGGTCAGCGAGGAATGGCGCTTCCGGACGCGTCAGCACGAACTGAACGGTTTTATCATCCACTTTTTTCACTTCAGCAATCAGGTCTGGCAGACCCATCCCTTCGAAGTATTCATAGCTGCCGCCAGACACTTTATGGTACGGGTTCTGGGCATTTTTTTGACGGTCGAAGGAGAACACTACGTCGTCGGCGTTAAAGTCGCGCGTAGGTTTGAATTCTTTGCTGTCCTGCCACTTCACGCCCTGACGCAGGTGGAAGGTATAGGTTTTACCGTCTTCGCTGATATCCCACTTTTCAGCCAGGCCAGGAATCACTTCCGTGGTACCGGTTTTAAATTCAACCAGACGGTTATAGATCGGTACAGAGCTTGCGTCGTAAGTCGTACCAGAGGTAAAGAGCTGTGGGTTAAAGCCTTCCGGAGAGCCTTCAGAACAGTAAACCAGGGTTTTTGCCTGTACGCTTGCTGCGACGGTCATGGCCACCAGGCTCAGACCAAGCTTCAGCATCCCTGACTTCTTCAAGGAAATACTCATTATTGTGCTCCAATGTGATGTTTTGCTTTGTTGTGTTACGCCGCCTGACCTTTATTTATTTTTTACCCGGTCCGGTCGGTGATGCCCGAGGGCGTTAAAAGGGATAGAGAATCCTTTCAGAAGAGCGTTTGAGTTGCAGCGCAGATCCTCCCTGAAATGCCCCTCGTGCCCTACAATCTGTCAACAGAATGTGAAAACGTCAATACAGGTGGCGGGGATTTACGTGGAGTGTGAGAAACCGCAAACAAAGATTAAAAAAACTCTGAATGCCAGTTTTCAGCAGAGAAATTTATGCTACTCGCCATGTTGCAGCACAAACCCCTCCCTATTTCGCAACACCCAGTGATTAAGTTTTATTCAGAATGGGTAAATTTTCTTACAGAATGGTGATTATCTGAGCACTAAATACCGCGAACGTTAAAACGCACAGCGAAAAATGCTGAGGTTATCCATAAGCAACGCGAAAAAAGATCAAACTATATATAAAAAAATACAATGGATTATGTCACAAAACCGCAAGCAGGCAGGGGGAAGCAGGGCTAAGGGGTATTTTGAGGACTCGTGTGGGGTAACGCGTTAATGCAAAAAGGGCTAACCTTGCGGTTAGCCCTTTTTAGAATGTGGTCGGCGAGAGAGGATTCGAACCTCCGACCCACTGGTCCCAAACCAGTTGCGCTACCAAGCTGCGCTACTCGCCGAATGCGGAGCGCATCTTACTGCTGAGGTGCGCCCTCGTCAATCCCTTATTTTCAAAAAGCCATTCAACTGGCGATATTCTCGCCAGACCAGCTACTGCGCGGCTTTTGTGGTGTTATCAGGGAGTTTACACCAGTTGTTGTTTTCGTTAATCCCACCGTTCGGTGAGGTATAGCCGAGACAGCCCATAATAGTGTCGTACAGCTCAACGTGACGGCGCGGTACCTTAATCTCTGCCTGCTGTTTCAGGTGGGCAAACATTTTGGCTTTGTCCGGGTTTTCCAGATACTTGTCCGACATCCACATGATCATCGGCACGCGGAACTGCTCTGGTGGCGCCAGCTTACGCGGCGTACCGTGTAAATGCTCTTTCTCGTTGATGGACTCGCCGTGGTCGGCCGCGTAGATCACAATCGCTTTCTTATCGCGAAGCTGGTCAATCACCCGGCTGAGGAAGGTATCCACATACAGAATCGAGTTATCATAGGCATTGATCAACTCCTGCTTGCTACAGTTCTTGTTAATGCCGACGCACTCAGGCGTCCATTTGGCGAAATCGCGCGTGTAACGCTGATAGTAGCTGTAGTGTGACCCTTTGGTATGCAGAACAATAAGGTGCTTACCCTGCGGATGGTTTTTCAGCGACTGTTCCATTTCAGAGAGCAGCAGCATGTCATCAACGTTCTTTCCGCGGTTACGCGGCTCGGCGCCAATCTGCTCGCGGTAGGCGATGTTATCCGCCATGGTGTTGGTGTAGAACCACATCTCACTTTGCATGGCGAACAGATCGGAGCTAAATCCAAGCTGCTTCAGAACAGCAAATACGTTTTGCTCTTTGAGAGTGCGCTGAGGGTTATCACTCGCACCGCCCTCGCGAACAAACATACAGCGCAACGAGAGCTTCGTGGCGGTATCGCAGGAGTAGCCGCGGTATGCCACCAGATTCTTTTCCTGCGCCAGTTTCGGGGTGGTATCGCGGTCATAACCGAGAATACCCATATGATCCCAGCGCGTCGTTTCGCCGATAACGAAGACCACGTAAGTATCATCCAGCCCGTCAGCCGGAGCCTGGTAGGTGAACTTTTTGGTCGGGTTAATCAGCGATTTCACATCGCTGGATTCGTCCGCCTGAGCCCATGCATAAAGACCTAACGCCGACAGCCAGTTAGACGGCAGGTACGAGTTAGCCACCACGCCGCCGTAGCTTGGCATATCCACGCCTGTCGCTTTTTCGATCCGTTTTTGCTGCTTTTCCATCAGGCGAATAGGCGCCCATACCAGCAGACCCGCCAGAAGAACGACGGCGACGTTGCGGATGCGCTGTCCCCGGGTACGCAACTGGCGTAACAGGGTGTAGCGACAGGTGTTACTCCAGATAAAGAAGAGCGGGATCAGGCAGGTCAGAATTGTCCACAGGATGAACCCTTGACCCACCACCTCTTTCGAGAGGTCGATGTCCGTGGTCATCACCGAGGCCACAATACCGTAGCCAATGACCACGTTCATGAATGTCATGTAATAGCTTGCGGCGGCGGAGATAATCACCACCAGCGAGGCCAGAATTTGCCATGTACGACGACCAAAGAGAGAGAGCAGGCGTAACAGGAAGAAGGTCGCCAGAATTGAGCCAAACACTTCAATCGCGGCAAAAATTCCATTTCTTACAGTGAGGTGTTCGAAATAACCTTCCACTCGTCTGAACAGCACCGCGCCATTCAGAAACAAACCGATATAGACAGCCAGCATCAGACACAATCTTTGCTGGGTAAGAGACCTAATATATTTCATGCAAACAACCCTGGGGGAAGGGGTATAAAAACCCGCCGAATCTCAGTGAGAAAGCTGACAGAGTAAGTAGATGCGAGAGAAACCGTTATCAGAAACGTCTACAAGCGCGATAAGTAGACCACAGCAGGGAAGAAAAGTGGCAGCAGAGAATGTGAATCGATGAAGATTTTTACAAAATAGCAAGTCCGGAAGCGATTTAGAAATAAATAAAAGAGGCCCTGCGGCCTCTTTTCATCGCATCATACATGCGCTTCTTTATACAGTTCGCGCTGCGGCTGACGGATCGTGGTGGACAGCGCCAGCGAAATAATCAGCAAAGCGAATATCACGCAGAAGGTCACGTAGAAGCCGCCAAACAGCGAGGCAATCAGTGAACCGCAAATACTGCCGATACCGAAGCCGAGATAAATGACGCCGTAGTTTTTCGCCAGGTTGTTCAGGCCGAAGAACTCGCTCACCAGTGACGGGAAGACGGTAATAGTGCCGCCAAAGTTAAAGGCTACGCAGGCAATTGCTGCAAAGAATGTCGCCTCGTTCAGCGGAGCGAACAGCAGTGCTGCCATACCCACCAGGGAGATGACCTGCCCCAGCGTAATCACACGGATACGGGCGATTTTGTCAGACAGGATACCCAGTACCAGACGACCCGAGAGGTTAGCGATGGAGATGACCGTTACCGCGTTCGCCGCCGTCGCCGCGTCCAGTTTTACCATCCCCTGCGCGATATCTTTCGCCACACCGATGACATACAGACCGCTCATGCAGGCCGTCAGGAACATCACCGCCAGCATCCAGTACTGCGGCTTACGCATGGACTGAGCGAGGGTGAAATCGTTCTCCACCACGCCGTTAACGGTTTTCACTTCCTGCTGTGGCGCATCTTTCATCAGCGTGGCGCCGAAGAGGATCATTACCAGCACAATCACGCCCCAGATCATAAAGGTTTTCTCAAGCCCCACCGAGGCCAGCAGATGGGAGTCAATGAATTTGAACCCCAGGCTGCCCAGGCCATATGAACCAATGGCAAACGCGGAGATAAGCCCTTTACGCTCCGGGAACCACTTCACGCAGTTAGACAGCGTCAGCAGATAACCTGCGCCGTCCGCCAGACCCACCAGCACCCCGGCGCTTAACCACAGCATCATCAGGTTGTTTGAATGTGCCGTCAGGAAGAAGCCCACGCCCAGCAGGATCCCGGAGGCCATGGTTACGCGCTTCACGCCGAAGCGCTCCTGAAGTTTGCCCGCCACGGAAGAGGAAATCGCTAATCCAAGGCTCAGCAAGCCGAAGGAGAATGCCACCTGGCTTATCGGTGCGCCGAGCTTATCGGACAGGGCGCTGTTAAACAGGCTCCAGGTATAGACCGAGCCCAGTGCGAACTGGGTAACGATGGTGCCGAAAAGCGTCAGCCAACGCGTGCGGTTATAAGTTGATGTGTTCATGGCAGTGTCCTGCAAGAGAAATTAAGGAAGTTCGCTGAGGACACGATAAACAAAACCCCAAAACGCCAGGGGTAAAACGGCATGAAATGCAGGAGATACGGAATGAAATGCCTGGAAGCGGGAATGAATGACCTTGCCGGAAAAGAAAACGCTTAAAGGTGAGTGACCACTATCACCACAGCCCGCGCCGTTATTGTATTAAATATGTTACCGCAGCGTTTAAAAAAGTAACAATCCTAAAATTTGGCGCTTAAGCCCAGGGTGTACAAATATTCTTCCTCCGACTGCTGGTTGTAGCTGATCTTCGCCCAGGGATGTAAATCACCATACTGCGTATCAACGCGCCACCCCAACGAGTTCACGCTGGCATGCCAGAGGGGATCGGTAAGCGGCTGCGTGGTAGTTACCTCACCAAATGCATTCACCGTTGCAGGGGGAGCGCCATCAGTGCGCCACGCCATGACGGGGCCGGTGGTAAAATGTCCCGCCACGGGAAAATTCCAGCCAACGCTCAGAACGGTTTCCGCATCTGAACCGGATGGGTCGTTCAGGGCAAAGCCCGCAGCATTCTGCGAATGGTTGATACGCTCCGCGAGAATATCTTCATAACGAGGTTGGTGATCGGCGTCCCATGTATAGCGTTCCGTCGTATTACTTTGTGCATCTGAAACGATATATTCCTGTTGCCACGCAAAAGCGGTGTTACATATAAGCAGGCAGGCTGAGACACCCACCAGGCCAGAAGCAGCATGGCGACCACTGATTTTTTTTAACATCATCAAAGCGACTCCAGAAAGAGCCGAGTTCGGCGATATATGTCATTGTTCGAAGAGGTATTAGGGCGTATAGCCCTGTATTAACTATTGTCTCTTTAGCAAACACGTCAAGCCGGGCAGATTGAAATTTTTGCGTTTACCGTATCAGGAAGGGAGATGACCTATGCAACGTTGCGGCTGGGTAAGCCAGGATCAGCTTTATATCGATTATCACGACAAGGAATGGGGCGTGCCGGAAACCGACGGTAAAAAACTGTTTGAAATGATTTGCCTTGAAGGCCAGCAGGCCGGGCTGTCGTGGATCACCGTTCTGAAAAAGCGTGAGAACTATCGCAAGGCCTTCCACCATTTCGATCCGGTTGCGGTGGCCGCCATGACCGACGAAGACGTGGAAAGGCTGGTTCTGGATACCGGTATCATCCGCCATCGCGGTAAAATTCAGGCCATTATTGGTAACGCGCGTGCTTATCTGGCGATGGAGCAAAACGGCGAACCCTTCTCAGCTTTTGTCTGGTCGTTTGTGGATAACGAGCCGAAGGTGACGAAGGCCGCCACGCTTGCAGAGATCCCAACGTCTACCCCCGCCTCAGATGCCCTGTCAAAAGCGCTGAAAAAACGCGGCTTTAAGTTTGTGGGCACCACCATCTGCTACTCCTTTATGCAGGCCTGCGGGCTCGTCAATGACCACATTAAGGGCTGCTTCTGCCACCCGGAGGGCCACCATGATCCGCAAATGGCAAAGTGAGGATACCGCTCCGCTTTTGAGTCTGTGGCTGGAGAGCACCACCGAGGCGCATCCGTTTATCGACGCAAGTTACTGGCAAGCGAATGAAGCGGTAGTGCGGGATGATTACCTTCCCGCCGCCGAGACCTGGGTCTGGGAGGAAAACGGTACCCTGTGCGGTTTTATCAGCGTCATGCAGTTCCAGTTCGTGGGGGCGTTGTTTGTCGCCCCGGCGTTCATCGGAAGGGGGATCGGGCGTGCGCTGCTGAACTATGTTCAGCAGCACTACCCGTATTTAACCCTGGAGGTGTATCAGAAAAACGTGCGGGCGGTGAATTTCTATCATGCTCAAGGTTTTCGCATCGAAGACAGCGCCTGGCAGGATGATACCCAACACCCGACGTGGATCATGAGCTGGCAGGCGGATCAAATGCCGTAAGGGGAAGCGCCGGCCCCTCATATTTCTCCACCCATGCCAGCGCCGTATTCCCCGCACAGCCGTTCCCCAGCTTCGAGCTGGGGAGATCTTTGGTCAGCACGTTTACGGCGCCGTTCTTACAAATACCGCCTTCGTCCAGCGCCAGATCCGGCCATGCTCCCTGATGAATGCAGAACACGCCTGGGCGGATCCCGTCACTCACCACGGCGCCAGCCAGCACCTGCCCGCGTGCGTTCCAGACGCGAACGAGATCGCCGTCGTTAATCCCCCGCGCCTTTGCATCGTCGCTATTCAGCGCGATCGGCTCACGACCCGCCACCGCATACTGCTCGCGCAGAGCCGAATAGTTGAGCTGGCTGTGCAGACGATGGGCAGGATGGGCAGACAGCAGCTGAAGCTGCCCCGGCTGCGCATTGCCATGCCATTCGTCCGGCTCCAGCCACGCCGGGTGCGGCGGGCAGTCCGCGTAGCCAAAGCTGGCGATGCGCTCGCTGTGGATCACAATCTTCCCGCTTTCGGTTTTTAACGGGTGATTCTCCGGATCGCGACGGAAGTCAGCAAAGCGCACAAACCGCGCGTTCTGCTCGCTTTCCGGCATTTCGAAGAGTTGATTCGCCTCCCAGAACTCAGCAAATGGCGGCAGCGTCACGCCCTGCGCAGCCCCGCGCTGGCAGGCAATCTGGTAAAACGTTTCCAGCCATTGCAGATCCGTTTTGCCCTCGGTGAAACGCTCCCGTCCGCCCGCTTCCCATAATTCACTCAGGTCAGCAAAGACGTCATAATCATCCCGCGCTTCATCCCGGGGAGCCACGACGCGCTTCATCGGTACCATATGCTGGTTGCTGTAATCCCCCGTCATGGTGAGATCGTTACGCTCGAACGAGGTCGTGGCGGGCAAAACGATATCGGCATGTTTCGCTGACGCGGTCCAGAAGCACTCCGAGATCACCACCAGCTCCGGTTTCTGCCAGGCGCGGATCAGGCGGTTGGTATCCTGGTGATGGGTGAAGTTGGCCCCACCCGCCCACCAGACAAACTTAATATCCGGGAAATGGCGATCCTGACCGTTGTGCTGATAAAACCCGCCGGGGTTCTCCAGAGCTTCAACAATGCGTGCCACCGGAATTTTATCCACAGCGTCCACGCCACCCTGCACCGAGCCCTGCATGGACGCCAGCACCGCCGCTTTACGCGTCGGGTTGCCGCCGTTGGCAAAGTGATAGGAAAGGCCAAAACCGCCGCCGGGTGTGCCAATCTGCCCAAGCATCGCGGCGAGCGTCACCAGCATCCAGTGCTTCTGCTCGCCAAACTGCTGGCGCTGCATCCCCCATCCGGACATGAGCATCGTGACATTGCTATGGAATAACGCTGCCAGTTCGCGGATTTTAGCGGCATCAACGCCGCAAATCGCCGCAGCCCACTCTGCGGTTTTGGCGATACCGTCGGTTTTGCCCGTCAGATAGTCGGCAAATTTATCGAACCCCGTTGTGCAGCGCGTCAGAAATTCCGTGTCGTGCCAGCCGTTCTCCACCAGGGTGTGGGCGATACCCAGCATCATCGCCACGTCGGTGCCCATATGCGGCGCGATCCACTCGGCGCTGTCGCCGAAGAAATCAAGCGTTTCAGAACGCATCGGATCGATACAGATGATGCGCTTGCCGCTTTTGCGCAGCGCATCGAAGTAGGAAACGCCCTGCTCGTCGGACGCATTCCAGGCAATTTTAAGGGTATTGAGCGGGTTGGCGCTCCACAGCACCACCACCTCTGTATGCTCCAGCACCAGCGGCCAGCTGTTCTGCTGCTGATAAACCTCATTCCCGCCCACGACATACGGCATGATCGCCTGCGCCGCGCCGGTCGAGTAATCACCCAGATGGCCGGTATATCCTCCGGCCAGGCTCATATAGCGTTGCAGCAGGGTTGCGGCCTTATGCAGCACGCCGTTTGAGCGCCAGCCATAGGAGCCGGCAAAAATGGACGACGGGCCATAGCTGTCGCGGATGCGTTTATGCTGCGTATGGATCAGCGCCAGGGCATCGTCCCAGCTCACGCGCACGAACTCATCCTGCCCGCGAATACCTTGCGGTTTATCCGGTGACGCCAGAAAGCCTTTACGCACCATCGGCCAGCGTACGCGGGTTTTGCTATGTACCTGATCGCGAACGACGGTCTGTAAAGAGTTGAGATGGCGCGAAGGCAAAGCCCCGCGAGACGACAGCACGGTGTCGCCATCGGTTTCGACCAGCATCGGCCCCCAGTGGGCGGCGGTCAGAATGGTTTTTGTTGAGGTGCTCAAAGCGTGCGCTCCTGGTTGCGTGCAGGTATGACGGCCTTTCATTGAGGCAGTTTATCGTTTGTGACAAATTTCAGAGTTATACACTGAATTTTCTCCGTATTCGGACGTCATAATCCACTGCCACGTCCGTCGTGGCAAAGAATAAAAAGGATTAAGGAAATAAGATGAAAAAACGCGTACTCGTTATTGCCGCTCTGGTGAGCGGTGCTCTGGCTGTTTCAGGCTGCACAACCAACCCTTACACCGGCGAACGCGAAGCGGGTAAATCCGGCATTGGCGCGGGTATTGGTTCCCTGGTGGGCGCTGGCGTTGGCGCACTCTCCTCCTCCAAGAAAGATCGCGGTAAAGGTGCGCTGATTGGCGCAGCGGCAGGCGCAGCCCTGGGCGGCGGCGTGGGTTATTACATGGATGTGCAGGAAGCAAAACTCCGTGACAAAATGAAAGGTACAGGCGTGAGCGTGACGCGCAGCGGTGACAACATCATCCTGAACATGCCAAACAACGTGACCTTTGACAGCAGCAGCGCGACGCTGAAACCCGCAGGCGCGAACACCCTGACCGGCGTGGCCGCGGTGCTGAAAGAGTACAACAAAACTGCCGTGAACGTGATTGGCTACACCGACAGTACCGGCAGCCAGGATCTGAACATGCGTCTGTCGCAGCAGCGTGCCGATTCCGTGGCCAGCTCGCTGATCACCCAGGGCGTAGAAGCGAACCGCATCCGCACCAGCGGCATGGGTCCGGCTAACCCGATCGCCAGCAACAGCACGGCGGAAGGCAAAGCGCAGAACCGCCGCGTTGAGATTACGTTGAGCCCTGTGCAGTAGGTAAAAGCAAAACGGCAACCCCGTTGCCGTTTTTAGTGTTTGCGCCCTCTCCCGTGGGAGAGGGTTGGGGTGAGGGCATCAGACCGCCACCCGGCAAATTGCTTGATTCGTCAGATTTTCCCGCTAAGGTATTCTCACTAATTTCAGGGAAATCAGCGATGAGCAAACCAACCCGGGCCACCATCAGCGACGTGGCGAAAGCCGCCAAAACCGGTAAAACCAGCATTTCACGCTACCTCAACGGCGAGAAACACCTGCTTTCCGATGCACTGCTGGCGCGAATTGAACAGGCCATTGCCGATCTCGACTACCGTCCCAGCCTGATGGCGCGCGGCCTCAAGCGGGGTCGTACCCGTCTGATTGGCCTCATCATCGCCGATATCACCAACCCTTACTCCGTTAACGTTCTCAGCGGCATTGAGGCGGCGTGCCGTGAGAAAGGCTTTACCCCGCTGGTCTGTAACACCAATAACGAAGTTGATCAGGAGTTGCACTACCTCGATCTGCTGCGCAGCTATCAGGTGGAAGGGATCGTGGTCAATGCCGTCGGGATGCGCGAAGAGGGACTGAATCGCCTGCAACAATCGTCGCTGCCGATGGTGCTTATTGACCGCAAAATCCCGGAATTTGCCTGCGATGTGGTCGGGCTGGATAACACCCAGGCGGCCACCACTGCCACCGAACATCTGATTGAACAGGGTTTCGAAGCCATTTTGTTCCTGAGCGAACCGCTGGGTATGGTTAACACCCGCCGCGACCGCCTGGCTGCATTTCGTGCCACGCTGGCGCGTTATCCCGGTGTGATCGCCGAAAATGCTGAAATCCCCCTCCATGAAGCCGGTCAGCTGGATAATACCCTGCGCCAGTTCCATACCCGCCATCGGGGTATGCGCAAAGCGGTGATCTCCGCGAACGGGGCGCTGACGCTTCAGGTTGCCCGCTCGCTTAAACGCATTGGCCTGCACTGGGGCAGTGACATCGGCTTACTCGGCTTTGATGAACTGGAGTGGGCTGAACTTGCTGGCGTAGGCATTACCACCCTCAAACAACCCACCTGGCAGATCGGCTATGCCGCGGTTGAACAAGTGGTTCGCCGCATTGAAGGCACCCGCGACGCCGTACGCGAGCAGGTTTTTTCTGGCGAGCTGATCGTTCGCGGCTCTACTGCCCGTTAATTTCCCCTTCGTGACAGCGATCATAAATTCAGCATCCCGATCTTTTCTTTGGAACCGGTTCCATCTAGCGTAATACTATCGATTACGCCCTGGAGTCAGGAAATGAGCAGGAAAATTATGGTGGTCACCGCCGCGTATGGCGCGGATCAGGTGCGACAAGCAGGCGGTCAACGGGCGATGCTTCCCGTTATTGCCGGCGCAGGGGCTGATGGCGTTGAAATCCGCCGCGAGCTCTTCAGCAGCGACGAGTTAATGGCCCTGCCTGCGCTCGGCGAGTCCATTGAACTGCTGGGTTTACTAGCGTGCTACTCCGCCCCGGCCCCCCTGTTTATGCCCGATGGAACCCTCAACCCGGATCTTCCGCGCTACCTTAGCGAAGCCAGCACCCTGAATGCCCTGTGGCTTAAAGTCTCGCTGGGCCATTTCAGCGACAAACAACCGCTTGAAGCCCTGCGCGTACTGCTGGATGAAAGCGGCATGACGCTGGTGGTGGAAAACGACCAGACCGACTGCGGTCAGCTCGCTCCGATGCAGCGCTTCAAAGCCGCCTGCCGGGTAATGGCGCTGCCGGTCACGCTGACGTTCGATATGGGCAACTGGCTGTGGGTTGGCGACTCCCCGGAAGAGGCTGCACGTCAGTTGGCTCCCGCCGTGAGCTACATTCATGTGAAGGCCGCGGTCCCGCATAAGGCGCAATTCCGCGCCGTCGCGCCGGATCAGACCGATTCTCGCTGGCGGGATCTGCTTAATCAACTCCCTGCCGATGCGCCACGCGGTATCGAATTTCCGCTGGAAGGGACGGATCTCACCGCCGTCACCCGCCATTACGTCAACCTGCTGCGCGAGGAGTAACCCATGCACAAGACGCTGGATGTCATCACCATCGGCGAGGCCATGGCGATGTTTGTCGCCACCGAAACAGGCGAGCTGAGCGCAGTGGAGCACTTTATCAAACGCGTTGCAGGTGCTGAGCTGAATGTTGCTACCGGCCTTGCGCGGCTGGGGCTGAATGTTGGCTGGGTAAGCCGCGTGGGAAATGACAGCTTTGGCCATTTCGTACTCGACTCGCTGAAAAAAGAGGGCATTGATGCCGCAGGCGTGACTCTCGACGGACGCTTCCCGACGGGCTTTCAGCTGAAATCTAAAGTTGAAAATGGAACCGATCCCATCGTGGAGTATTTCCGTAAAGGCTCAGCGGCAAGCCATCTCTCCGTGGATGATTATCACGCCGCGTATTTCTCCTCTGCGCGCCACCTGCACCTGAGCGGCGTGGCGGCGGCGCTCTCGGCCAGTTCGTACGATTTACTCGATCATGCCGCTTCGGCAATGAAAGCGCAGGGCAAAACGATCTCCTTTGATCCAAACCTGCGTCCGGTGCTGTGGAAAAGCGAAGCGGAGATGGTTGAGAAACTCAACCGACTGGCGTTTCAGGCGGACTGGGTACTGCCGGGGGTAAAAGAGGGAATGATCCTCACTGGCGAGAGCACGCCGGAAGGCATTGCTGATTTTTACCTCAACAAAGGAGTAAAAGCCGTGGTGCTGAAAACCGGTGCTGACGGTGCATGGTTCAAAACTGCCGACGGCGAGCAAGGCGCCGTCGCTGCGGTAAAAGTCGATAACGTGGTCGATACCGTGGGTGCGGGCGATGGGTTTGCCGTCGGGGTCATCAGCGCCCTGCTGGAGGGCAAACCGCTGTCGCAGGCCGTGGCGCGAGGCAACAAAATTGGTTCGCTGGCGATTCAGGTGCAGGGCGACAGCGAAGGATTACCAACACGAGCAGAGCTCGGAGTCTGAATTCCCTCTCCCTGTGGGAGAGGGCCAGGGTGAGGGCAGCAATCCGCACCAGATAATTAAGCCACCGTGTACCCTACAGACAACGGCGGCAACAACCTCAACAACAGAGGCAAGCCTATGAACAGTTCGACCAATGCAGTAAAACGCTGGTGGTACATCATGCCAATCGTGTTTATCACGTACAGCCTGGCGTACCTGGATCGTGCCAACTTCAGTTTTGCATCCGCCGCCGGGATCAACGAAGACCTCGGGATCACCAAAGGGGTCTCCTCCCTGCTGGGCGCCCTCTTCTTCCTGGGTTATTTCTTCTTCCAGATCCCCGGCGCGATTTACGCTGAACGCCGCAGCGTGCGAAAGCTCATTTTCATCTGCCTGATCTTATGGGGTGCCTGTGCATCGCTGACTGGCGTGGTGAATAACATTCCTGCTCTGGCGGCTATTCGCTTTATTCTCGGCGTGGTTGAGGCGGCCGTCATGCCAGCAATGCTGATTTACATCAGCAACTGGTTCACAAAATCTGAGCGTTCACGTGCCAATACGTTCCTGATACTCGGTAACCCGGTCACCGTGCTGTGGATGTCGGTGGTTTCCGGCTATCTGATCCAGTCCTTCGGCTGGCGCGAGATGTTCATCATCGAAGGGGTTCCCGCGATTATCTGGGCCTTCTGCTGGTGGGTGCTGGTGAAAGATAAGCCAGCCCAGGCAAAATGGCTTTCTGAAGACGAAAAAGCCGCACTCCAGGCGCAGCTGGATAAAGAGCAGCAGGGGCTGAAAGCGGTGCGTAACTACGGCGAAGCCTTCCGCTCCCGGAACGTTATTCTGCTATGCGCCCAGTATTTTACCTGGAGTATTGGCGTGTACGGCTTTGTTCTGTGGCTGCCGTCGATTATCCGCAGCGGCGGTGAAAACCTTGGCATGGTGGAAGTGGGCTGGCTGTCATCAGTGCCTTACCTGGCTGCAACCATCGCGATGATTATCGTCTCCTGGGCATCGGACAAGCTGCAAAACCGTAAGCTGTTCGTCTGGCCACTCCTGCTGATCGCTGCTTTTGCCTTCATTGGTTCCTGGGCCGTAGGCGCGAACCACTTCTGGGCCTCGTATACGCTGCTGGTGATTGCGGGTGCGGCCATGTATGCCCCGTATGGTCCGTTCTTTGCCATCATCCCGGAAATGCTGCCGCGTAACGTCGCAGGGGGCGCGATGGCGCTGATCAACAGTATGGGTGCGCTGGGTTCGTTCTTTGGCTCGTGGTTTGTGGGCTATCTGAACGGCGCCACCGGCAGCCCTTCAGCTTCTTACATCTTTATGGGGGTGGCGCTTTTTGCCTCGGTATGGCTTACTCTGATCGTTAAGCCTGCTAATAATCAACAGCTACCCGTCGGCGCACGCCACGCCTGAATCCTTTTAAATCAACGGAGATTAGCATGAAGCCGTCCGTCATTTTGTACAAAGCACTGCCTGAAGATCTGCAAAAACGCCTGGAGGAACACTTTACCGTTACCCGGGTAAAGAACCTCAGCCCGCAAACCGTGGCACAGCACGCCGACGCGTTTGCCTGCGCCGAGGGCCTGCTGGGTTCAAGCGAAAAGGTGGATGCAGCGCTGCTGGAGAAAATGCCGAAGCTTCGTGCAACCTCAACCGTTTCTGTGGGCTACGACAATTTCGACGTGGATGCGCTTAACGCGCGCAACATCCTGCTGATGCACACGCCACATGCTCTGACGGAAACCGTCGCCGACACGCTGATGGCGCTGGTGCTCAGCACTGCTCGTCGCGTGGTGGAGGTGGCTGAGCGCGTGAAAGCGGGCGAATGGACGAAAAGCATTGGCCCGGACTGGTTCGGCGTGGACGTACATGGCAAAACGCTGGGGATTGTTGGGATGGGCCGTATCGGTCTGGCGCTGGCACAGCGCGCCCATTTCGGCTTCAACATGCCCATTCTGTATAATGCACGCCGTCATCACGCTGAAGCTGAAGAACGTTTCAACGCCCGTTACTGCGAGCTTGATACGTTGTTGCAGGAAGCCGACTTTGTCTGCCTGATCCTGCCGCTGACGGATGAAACGCGTCATCTCATCGGCAGGGCGGCGTTTGAAAAGATGAAGAAATCGGCCATTTTCATCAACGCGGGTCGCGGCCCGGTGGTCGATGAGAAGGCGCTGATTGAGGCACTGCAAAACGGTGAGATCCACGCCGCCGGTCTGGACGTGTTTGAACAGGAGCCACTGCCGGTGGATTCTCCGCTACTGAACATGCCAAACGTCGTCGCCCTGCCCCACATCGGCTCTGCAACTCACGAAACACGCTACAACATGGCGGCGACCGCCGTGGATAATCTGATTGCCGCGCTCGGCGGTAAAGTGGATAAGAACTGCGTTAACCCGCAGATACAACAGTAGAAACGAAAAAACCCGCCAGAAGGCGGGTTTTTGAATTTTGTGCTACTGGGTTGGAAGCTTACAGGCTTACAACGTTACCAGCTGCTGGGCCTTTAGCGCCGCTTTCGATGGTGAAGGAAACTTTCTGACCTTCATCCAGAGATTTGTAGCCATCGTTCTGGATAGCAGAGAAGTGTACGAACACGTCTTTAGAGCCATCGTCAGGAGTGATGAAGCCGAAACCTTTATCAGCGTTGAACCATTTTACCAGACCAGTCATTTTAGCAGACATAGAAATTACCTTATTAACATATATATTGTGCCTTCCGGCTTGATGGATTGCGTTACAGATTTTTAAGCGATGAAGGAAGGGTCACTACGAAGGGTATCTATGGATAACAATCTGGACTGCTTTACTAAACTGCTTTAGGTCTGTGTAACAAACCGACGAAGATAGTTATACCGATATGGTAGAAGAATGACAAGCGTTATTTTCATCATGCATAAAAAAACCCCGCCGAAGCGGGGGTTTTTCTTATTCCGTTGCAGCGACCGCTGCGCTCCAGGCCTGGCTAAAGGCCTGATGCTGGGACGCCAGCGGCCCTATCAGCGTATTGTACTGACTCGCCTGCTGGGAGGTCGGGAACTGGATACCGTTAGAGACGAAGCTCACCTGCGTACCCTGCTCATTAATAAAGTCACCCACCTGAACCAGCTGCTGAGTAAAGACCTGCGCCGCCGGGATCAGTGGTTGCAAGGCGTTTGACGGCTTGGTCACGACTTTCTCATACACCTGGTCATAAACCGGCTTGAGATCCTCGTCCTGCTTCAACGCGGAGCGCGACGCATCAGCCTGCATTTTGGCATTTTGCAACTGCTGGCTCAGCACCCCAAGGGCGCCGTTGGACTGGCGCAGCGGTTCGCGCTGGGTCATATAATCCTGTGGAACGCGAATGGCATTGACGCTATCCACGACCGGGCGAATGCCCGAATCCATCGCCTGGCTTACCTGCTGTGAATAGCCATACAGAATGGCGTAATCCGACACGAATGGACCAAACTGTTTTTTCTGATCCGCAGTCAGCGTTGGTAAACGCTCGCCGCTACGCATCACTGTATTCTGTAGAAAATCGATAAACGCTTTGCGCTGATCGCCTTCTTTATCGAAACACCCACTCAGGCTAACAACCATCAACAACGCCGCAATAGGCGCAAACCAGCGAGAGCAGGACTTTCCTGTCGCCATTTTATTACTCCTTTCACCCAAAAAGCGCACACCGGCACACGCGTGCCCAACGCTGACAAGGATAGTCCAGGTCAGCCTTGCAAGATAGAGTTTTCATGCAAAACGGGTATTGCCGTTTTTGTACTGACTATTTACAAAAAAATACCTGTGCATCCCTACATATGATTAATCAGGTAATTAGCATAACTATCCATATAGCTGAAACGGGTAAAGCGATCGTTATCGCACAATTAATCACAACCGTGACGATCCTGTGTTTGGTTTAGGGACTATTCTTAACATGCTCTCTGATGTTCATGATCCCGATGTGTGATTTATGAGGAGTTCTCAATGGAATTAAAAGATCCTGAGTTTGAGCTGCTGAGCAGCCTGGAACAGATTATTTTTAAAGATGTACCGCCGACGGTTACCCTGAATCAAAAGTCCAATCCTTTTAGTGAATTTGAGCGTTTACGCAAAGGGTCGGGCCTGAAAACAGATGAGTTCGCAAGAGCGATGGGTGTCAGCGTAGCGATGGTGCTGGAGTGGGAGTCAAAGCGTGAAAAACCTACCCCAGCCGAGCTAAAGCTGATGCGCCTGATCCAGGCAAACCCTGACCTTCGCAAGCAGTTAGCCTGATAAAGTTTGTTTGCCCCCGCCCTTGCGGGGGCTTGTGTTTAGAGGCTTTCACATCGCCATCCCGACTCTTCCCACACCAGCTCATGCGTCAGCTTTAATCCTGCTAAAAACGCTTCATCGTGCGACACCACCAGCAGCGCGCCGGGATAATCGGCCAGGGCCGCTTCAATGGCCTGAACGGAAGCCAGATCGAGGTGGTTGGTAGGCTCATCCAGAAGCAACAGCTGCGTTGCCGCTTCACGCCACAATACGCAGGCCAGTGCGGCCTTCAGGCGCTCGCCGCCGCTTAGATCGGCCAGTGGAAGTGTCACTTTCTCTGCGCCCAGCTGAAGCTGCGCTAAACGGGTACGCAGCGCCCCCTCTTCGAGCGGCGTATTGCCCAGGCTAAGGTGTGTCATCACCGACTGCGACAGATCCAGCCGGGAAAGATGCTGATCGAGATAAGCACATCTGACGGAGACCTTACAGGTTCCCGTAACAGGGGCGGTTTCGCCCAACATCACTTTCAACAGCGTGGATTTCCCACAGCCGTTCGGCCCGCGTAGCGCCACGCGCATCGGGCCATCCATTCGCCAGTTTATCGGGGAGACAGGCACGTGCGGAAGCACCAGTTCTTCCAGCACCAGCACCTGTTTCCCTTCCGGGATTTCACTGCCCGGCAGGGTAAACATCACCGCGTTATCCTCTTCAACCCGCTCGCGTGCCTGGCTGACCGCAGCGTTCAAAGCATGGTTTTGATCGCTATGCTGTTTTTTCCAGGAACCAATACGCTCTTTCGCCGCCCCTTTGTATTTGACCCGTTCAAACGAGGCGATGTTAAGGCTGTCGACCGTGCGAAGCGTTTTGGCTGAACGCCGCAGGCTGTCGTCATGCTCTTTATGCATACGGGCGCGGGTACGCTTGCGCTCGGTGGCAGCATGCTCCAGCGCGGCGCGGGCAGCCAGCTGTTCAGCATCACGCTGGGTTCGATAGTCAGCATAATTTCCGCCGTAGCTGCGCAAGCCCAACGCGCTCAGTTCAAGGATACGCGGTACCTGGGCCAGCAACTCACGGTCGTGAGAGGCCACCAGCACCCCGCCCTGATACCGGGAAAGCTGCTCGTAGAACCACACGCGGCCTTGCCTGTCGAGGTGGTTGGTCGGTTCGTCCAGCAGCAGGTAATCAGCATCCGCGGTGAATGCGCCGCACAGCAAGGCACGAATGCGCTCGCCGCCGCTTAGCTCTGCCGCGCGTTTGTTCGGCTCAAAAGAGGGAAGTTTTGCAGCGATAAAAGCCTGGCTTAGCCGTTCAGCCAGATCCCAGTAACCATCGAGCGTGTCGAGATCGTCGGGTTCATAATGACCGCCGTCGATGCGCGTGCGCGCCGCAAAGATCGCGTCGTAACCAAGCAGTCCGGCAAGAGTCGTATCCGCAGAAATATCCTGCTGCTGCGCCACATAGACGTGTGTACCAAAGCGCTCAATGTGACCGCTGGCGGGTTCATCAACCCCTGCCAGCAGACGCAGAAGGCGTGTTTTACCGCTGCCGTTGCGGCCAACCAGCGCACACACTGACGCATCCAGAGAAAGATTCAGTGGACCAAAAAGGATATCGCCCGTCGCAAACTGACAGGTGACCTGATGCAAAATAAAAGAGGGGGATTGCGCAAAATGAGCCATAAGCACTCCTGAATGAAATCAAAACATCCCCTGCCGACGCGATGCGTTGAGCAAGGATCGAAATTCATCAGTCGTGTTTGTTCATTTTTGGGGGGCGCTCCTGAGGGCGAAATTTAACGGGAACAAGAATAACGGCAATGCGCCGCCCATTTCAAGGTTAAATTTTCACCAGCGCTATTGCCCGAGCGTAAAAAACCCGCCGAAGCGGGTCTCACAATCAGATAAACGCAAACGCATCGCCAAACAGACGATCTTCCCGCGCGTCACGCTCGTTGCAGAACAGGTCGCGGGCAATTTTCGCCATTTCAAAGCGACCGGCAATGTAGATATCGTGCCCGGCCAGCGTTCCGTGATCCTGCAATACCGCAGTCAGCACCGTGCCGCTGCGCCCGCGCCAGCCCTCTTCCGGCTGCTCGACGACCGGCTCGATGCGCAGGTTTGGATGATTGACGCTCAGCGCTTCCAGCTCAGACAGATCGTAAAGGTGCTTCTCTTCACGGCCGCCCCAGTAGATGGTGATATCGCGATTTGGATTACGCGCCAGCGCCGTCAACAGAATAGAGCGGACATAGGAGAAGCCTGTACCACCGGCAATCAGGATCAGCGGACGGTCTTCGTCTTCACGCAGCCAGGCCTCGCCATGAGGAATATCGACCACGATTTCACGCTCTTTCAGGATGCGATCCATCACGGCCATCGCGTACAGGTTAAGCTCAGACGCACCAATATGCAGCTCAATAAATTCCTTCTCTGCTGGCGTTGAGGCCATAGAGAAAGGACGCTTATCACGCTCGTCCATCACGACCATCAGGTACTGACCGGCACGGAATGAGAATGCCGCTTCAGGAACCAAACGGACGCGATATACGGTGTCGGTAATAGCATCTACCGACGTCACTTTACAGCTTAAGGTTGTCATTCGCTCTCTCTGTCGGGAAGTCTATAGGGCTAAACGGTCTTATTCTGCCTTACCGTTATTCATTATGGCCAGCTCGTCCCAGATCGCGTCAATTCGCGCGGTCACGGCAGGATCTTTTTCAATCGGGCGACCCCATTCACGGTCGGTTTCGCCAGGCCATTTGTTCGTGGCATCCAGTCCCATTTTTGAACCAAGGCCGGAAACCGGCGAGGCAAAGTCCAGATAATCAATCGGCGTGTTTTCCACTAACACCGTATCACGCGCCGGATCCATACGCGTGGTGATGGCCCAGATGACGTCATTCCAGTCGCGGGCATTGACGTCATCATCGCAGACAATCACAAACTTGGTATACATAAACTGGCGCAGGAAAGACCATACGCCCATCATCACGCGCTTAGCGTGACCGGCATACTGCTTCTTCATCGTCACCACCGCCAGGCGATACGAACACCCTTCCGGCGGCAGATAAAAATCAACAATTTCCGGGAACTGCTTTTGCAGGATCGGCACGAACACTTCGTTCAGCGCCACGCCAAGTACCGCCGGTTCATCCGGTGGGCGGCCGGTGTAGGTAGAGTGATAAATGGCATCTTCACGCTGGGTAATGTGCGTGACGGTGAATACCGGGAAGTTATCCACTTCGTTGTAATAGCCGGTGTGGTCGCCGTACGGCCCTTCGGGCGCCAGCTCGCCCTGTTCAATGTAACCTTCCAGCACGATCTCTGCGCTGGCTGGCACTTCCAGGTCATTGGAGATGCACTTCACCACTTCGGTTTTGGTACCGCGCAGCAGCCCTGCAAAGGCATATTCCGACAGCGTATCAGGAACAGGCGTCACCGCGCCCAGAATGGTTGCCGGATCGGCACCCAGCGCGACGGAAACCGGGAAGCGTTCGCCCGGATGGGCCGCGCACCACTCCTGGAAATCCAGCGCGCCACCGCGGTGGGATAACCAGCGCATGATGAGCTTGTTTTTGCCAATCAACTGCTGGCGGTAAATGCCGAGGTTTTGACGCTCTTTATGCGGCCCACGCGTCACGGTGAGGCCCCAGGTAATCAGCGGTGCGGCATCTTCAGGCCAGCACTGCATGATAGGAATTTTGGTCAGATCAACCGCATCGCCTTCCAGCACTTTTTGCTGGCATGGCGCGCCGCGCAGGCGTTTGGTGGGCATATTCAACACCTGCTTAAACTGCGGCAGCTTGTCGAACAGGTCGCGGAACCCTTTTGGCGGCTCCGGCTCTTTCAGAAAGGCCAGCAGTTTGCCCACTTCACGTAACGCCGTGACATCTTCCTGCCCCATGCCCATCGCCACGCGGCGAGGTGTGCCAAACAGGTTGCACAGTACCGGCATAGCGTAGCCTTTTGGGTTTTCAAACAGCAACGCCGGGCCGCCCGCGCGCAGGGTGCGGTCAGCGATTTCTGTCATTTCCAGATACGGATCAACAGGAAGCGTAATGCGTTTGAGTTCGCCCTGCTTTTCCAGCAGCGCCAGGAAGTCGCGTAGATCGTGGTATTTCATGCAGTTAATCATGGCCTCTCTGTAAGCGCTTCATTATACGGCGTAAGACCGCGTGATGCTGTAATTTTGTTAAATTAGCGTGAACTTCCACGACTTACTCTCTTTTTCGCCATTATAATCACCTTAGCGATCCCGCCAGGGTTTTGGTATGCTTGCGCCCCGAACAATGGGAAGAGTGATTATGCAGGCCTGGTATTTACTGTATTGCAAACGCGGGCAACTTCAGCGCGCACAGGAACATCTTGAACGTCAGTCTGTTAACTGCCTGACGCCCGTGATCACGCTTGAAAAAATGCAGCGTGGAAAACGCACGACCGTCAGTGAGCCTCTGTTCCCGAACTATCTGTTCGTTGAGTTCGACCCCGAAGTGATCCACACCACGACGATCAGCGCCACGCGCGGCGTCAGCCATTTTGTGCGTTTTGGCGCCCATCCGGCAAGAGTACCGTCATCGGTTATTCATCAGCTCTCTGTCTACCAGCAGCCTGAAGATATTACCGATCCGGAAACCCCTTATGCCGGGGACAGCGTGGTGATCACCGAAGGCGCTTTTGAAGGGTTACAGGCCATCTTCGCTGAACCAGACGGTGAAGCGCGTTCTATGCTGCTGCTCAACCTGCTGAACAAAGAGGTGTTGCAGAGCGTTAAAAACACCGATTTCCGCAAAGTTTAAAACTGCACGCCGAACAGACGACGCACGTTGTCATCGGTTTGGGCTGCCAGCCACTGCGCATCTTCCCCGCGCCAGTACGCCACTCGCTCAGCAATGTGTCCCAGATAAGCCGGTTCGTTACGTCGTGATGCCGGTTTGGGCTGCATATCCCGGGGCAACAGATACGGCGCATCCGTTTCCAGCAACAAACGATCGGCCGGGATTACGGATAACAGCTCGCGCAGCTCCAGCCCACGACGCTCATCGCACACCCAGCCCGTGATACCCAAGTAAAGCCCGCGGTTCAGGCAATCCAGCGCTTCCTGACGGGAGCCCGTAAAGCAGTGCAACACCGCGCCTGGCAGTTTCTCCAGCCAGGGGTCCAGTAGCGCCAGAAAACGTTCATGCGCATCGCGACAGTGCATAAACACCGGCATCCCCAGCTCTGCAGCCAGCGCGAGCTGGGCGGTAAATGCCTTCTCCTGCTCTTCAGGCGTCGAGAAGTTACGGTTGAAATCAAGCCCGCATTCGCCAATGGCAACCACTTCTGGCGTAGCCGCCAGACGATGAAGCGCCTCAGCGCTTTCCTGCGTCCACTGGCTGCTGTCATGAGGATGCACGCCTGCAGTGGACCAGCAGTGTTGATAGCGTTGCGCCAGCTGCCGTGCCTGCTCACTCTCATGCAGATTTGTTCCCGTCAGTAACAGCCCGTTCACGCCGGCGGCAAAGGCGCGCGCCACCACCTCATCGCGGTCTTTCGCAAACTGGGCGCTGGTCAGGTTAAGCCCGATATCAAACATACGTATCCCCATATGACAACCGCCCTGACGGGCGGTTGGTTTTATTCTTTAGTAGTCTCTTCAGACGGCTCGTCTTCTTCGTCCCGGGTACGCCCCTTTCCGACGTAGAAACGAGCGAAGAATACGCCGACTTCAAACAGGCAGTACATGGGTATCGCCAGTAAGGTTTGCGAGAAGACGTCCGGTGGCGTTAACAGCATACCTACGACAAATGCCCCCACCAGGATGTACGGGCGCTTCTTACGTAGATCGTCAGGCGTGGTCACCCCCACCCAGCAGAGCAGGACAATCGCGACGGGCACCTCGAAGGCGACACCAAACGCCATAAACAGCGCCATCACGAAGCTGAGGTAGCTGGCGATGTCCGTCGACACCTGTACCCCTTCCGGCGCGGTATGCGTCAGGAAGCCGAAGGCCAGCGGGAAGACAACGAAGTAGGCGAACGCCATACCGATATAAAACAGCAGCGAACTGGACACCAGCAGCGGAATAACCAGCTTGCGTTCATGCCTGTACAGCGCGGGTGCCACAAATGCCCAGACCTGATACAAAATGACCGGCGCAGAGGCAATCAACGACACCCAGAAGGTCAGCTTGATCGGGGTAAAGAACGGCGAGGCAACGTCCGTTGCAATCATCGTTGCGCCCAGCGGCATCTGCTTAATCAGCGGTGCGGAAACCACCTGATAGATATCGTTGGCAAAATAGACCAGACATAAAAAAATGAGGAAAACCGCAATAATGCAGTTTAACAGACGCTTACGCAGCTCAATGAGGTGCGTAATCAGCGGTTGAGTATCATCTACTGCCATGTTTACGCTTTATCACTCGACGAGGGGGATGATTCGGAAACGGGCGCGGCGGGTTTTACCTCAGCCGTTTTGACCACGGGCTCTTCCGGCGGCACCTGCTTTTTCACTTCGGGCTCCTGCGGCGATTGCTCTGGCGAAGCAGCCTGATGTTCCGCGCTGGAAGGCGTCACACCCTCGCGCTGCTCTTCGCTGCCCTTCACCACCGGATTATGGATGGTGTTTGCTTCATCACTCGCCTTCTCAGGATCGTTAACGCTGTATGAGCGCTTCATGGATTCAGCCGCTTCGCGCAACTCATCCATGGATGCTTTCAGCTCCGGCGTCAGGTTGTCCATGCTCGCCTTTTCAACCTTTTTCAGGCTGTCCTGAAATTCCTGAAGCTTCAGTTCCTGCGCCAGCTCGTTCTGCACGGTCGTTGCCAGCGAACGGAGCGCACGCACCCAGCCCACGACAGTTTTTACCGCAACGGGTAAACGCTGCGGCCCCAGCACAATCAAACCAATCACAAAGACCAGCAGTAACTCACCAAAACCAATGTCGAACACGAATTACACCTGCTCTTTATCGTGACGTTTGGCCTCTTCCTTTTTGGCTTCGTCCTGCTTATCGGCGATAGATTTAGCGGTAAAATCAGCGTCCTGACCGCTTTTTTCCTGCTTATTCTCATCATCGCTCATGGCTTTCTTGAAGCCTTTGATTGACGCGCCCAGGTCGGAACCAATTGATCCGAGTTTTTTCGTGCCGAACAGCAGCACAACAATGACGGCAATGATCACTAACTGCCAGATACTGATACCACCCATGCGTGTTCCCCAGTGATAGATGATTAATTAGTCAGATCGCATTATACGTATGCAATCCCTCGATAGCGACGCTAATTCAGCGTGTTTTTTGCCAGCCAGCAAGCCAGACAACCACACCGGCAGCCATAATCCAGGCTGGCATCATTTCCCAGTCCGGACGATTGATCAACAGCAACGTGCCGCTTATCAGCAGCGTCGCGCCAATTCCGAAGAGATAGCGGGACTGCCCCTGACGCACGCGACTGGATTGAAGCTCGTGCGCGATTTTATCCATGCTGTGCTGAAGGTTCTTGCTCTGACGCAAACTGTCGTAAACCAGTTCAGGAATTTCTGGCATTTTTTCAATCCAGAACGGGCCTTTCTCTTTAAGCGAGCGAACCAGGGCTGGAATACCGACCTGATCCTTAATCCAGGATTCGAGGAACGGTTTCGCGGTTTTCCACAAGTCTAACTGAGGATAGAGCTGGCGGCCTACGCCCTCAACGTAAAGTAATGTTTTCTGAAGTAAAACTAATTGTGGCTGCACTTCCATATTAAAACGACGTGCGGTGTTGAACAGGTTGAGCAGAACATGCCCGAAAGAGATCTCTGAGAGCGGCTTTTCAAAAATTGGCTCACAGACGGTACGGATCGCAAATTCAAACTCTTCCACGTTGGTATCTGGCGGAACCCAGCCTGAATCCACGTGCAGTTCGGCCACCTTACGGTAGTCGCGATTGAAGAAAGCGATAAAGTTCTCGGCGAGATAACGCTTATCCTCTTTATTCAGCGAGCCGACAATACCGCAGTCGATGCCGATGTATTTCGGGTCTTCCGGGTGCTCATAGCTGACGAAAATGTTGCCCGGATGCATGTCAGCATGGAAGAAGCTGTCGCGGAAAACCTGAGTAAAGAAGACCTGCACGCCGCGCTCGGCAAGCAGCTTCATGTTGGTGCCCTGTTTTTCCAGCGCTACCACGTCCGAGACCGGGATGCCGTAGATACGTTCCATCACCATCATGTTCTGACTGCAATAGTCAGAATAGACTTCAGGAACATACAGCATCGGGCTGTCTTCAAAGTTTCGACGCAACTGAATGGCGTTCGCCGATTCACGCAGCAGGTTAAGTTCATCGATGAGCGTTTTTTCGTATTCCCGTACCACTTCCAGCGGACGCAGACGGCGGCCATCCGGCAACAGACGCGGCACCCAGCGAGCCAGGCGATAGATCAGCTTCATGTCCGCTCTGATAACCGGCAGGATATCCGGGCGAATCACCTTAATGACCACCTCTTTGCCATTCTCCTTCAGGCGCGCGGTGTGAACCTGCGCAATAGAGGCAGAGGCCAGAGGCTGAATGTCGAAATCATCAAACCAGGTCTCGATGGGGATATTGCCCATCGCTTCTTCGATTTGTTTCTTCGCTCTCTCTCCGTCAAACGGAGCGACGCGGTCCTGCAATAGCGCGAGCTGATCGGCAATCTGCGGCGGGAAAAGGTCGCGACGCGTTGAGAGCATCTGCCCAAACTTGATCCAGACCGGTCCCAGCTCCTGCAACGCAAGACGCAGGCGTGCGCCCAGCTCCTGATCCTTATGGCGATTCGGCATCCAGAACAGCGTGCGACGCCAAAGCCGAAGCGGCAGGGTGATACGCATTCTGGGGATAAGCTCGTCGAGCCCGTAGCTCAAAAAGGTGCGAACGATAAAATAGAGGCGCCGAATTTCACCAGGCGTCATTTGCCCTCCAGTTTTTCAAGCCGTTTGGTTAACGCATCAACTGCGCGCTCAACTGCCGCGGTCTCTTCTGCAAACCAGGCGACTTCTAAAGGCCCAGGCGCCATACGCCACTCTTCGGTCAGCACCTCGGCAGCATAGCGCTGTTGACGGAGCAGGCCTTTACGCAGGAAAGTGGAACCCGTGCGCAGCGTTTTGCTTATCCCTTCAGCTGCGATGTCGCCGATATAGGGCGCCAGCAGTTCCGCGGGGTCAAATTCAGCCTGATCGCTGAGTGCAACGAAGTTCTGTACCACCTGAATATCGCCCTCGACCTCCAGCTCACCGCTGCGAATAAGCGCCGTCATCTGCTGACGGTCACGCAGTTTTGGCAATACGCTCATGTGCGTAATCACCGAGCAGTCAGCCTCGCCTTCCCACTCCCCCAGAACGTCAAGCTGGCGTTCGCTGAAGACCAGCACAAGCGGCGTCGAGAACTCTTTTAAAACGATACGCAGCACCTTTCCGTTAAGCCGCTGACGTGCGGTTTTCAGCGCCGGGGCGCGATACAGAAAGGCATTCAGTACATTCTCGATGCCTGCGGTGACTAAGGGTTTAATGGGCACGGGAAACCTCCACTCAGAACTTGTAACCACGATGCAGCGCGACGACACCCGCCGTCATATTGAAGTATTCCACGTTTTCAAACTCCGCATCCTGCATCATCGCTTTCAGCGTGTCCTGATCCGGGTGCATTCGGATGGATTCGGCCAGATAACGGTAACTTTCTGCATCGTTTGCCACCAGCTCGCCGATGCGCGGCAGAACGTGGAAGGAATAGGCATCGTAAGCTTTGCTCAGCGGGTCGATAATTGGTTTAGAAAACTCGAGAACCAGCAGTCGGCCGCCCGGCTTCAGCACGCGGTACATAGAGCGCAGCGCTTTATCTTTATCGGTCACGTTACGCAGGCCGAAGGAGATGGTGATGCAGTCGAACGTATTGTCCGGGAACGGCAGCGCTTCGGCGTTGGCCTGAACATATTCAACGTTGCCTACCACGCCGATGTTACGCAGCTTTTCGCGTCCCATTTTCAGCATGGAGTCGTTGATATCTGCCAGCACCACGCGACCGGTTTCGCCAACCAGACGGGAGAATTTAGCGGTCAGATCACCTGTGCCGCCGGCTAAATCCAGTACCTTTTGTCCACGGCGCACGCCGCTGCAATCAATAGTGAAGCGCTTCCACAAGCGATGAATGCCAAACGACATCAAATCATTCATCACATCGTACTTCGCCGCCACGGAATGAAATACGTGGGCCACCATGTCAGCTTTCTGCGCTTTGGCGACAGTCTGAAAGCCAAAGTGCGTTGTGTCTTGTGAATCGTCAACCATCTCAGAGCCTGCTAATCAGTCAAATGTTCGTGAAGTGTAACAGATTGGGCGCATTTGCCCTACGTTTCAACCACCGTGAAAGAAACGTGCCGACTGCGCTTCGGGGGATAAACTCGCCGCTAACCCATTGTCTTCATTGCGGCTATTTTGCTCACCATCGCCTTCACGCAGACGAAACTCTTCGTCCTGAGCCGTAGCCTGCTCCACCAGTTCCGGATTAATCTCGCGTTTAACTTCCACCCCCAGGCTGCGAAACGCCTCCGCCTGCGCCAGCAAATTGCCGCGCCCGGAGGAGAGTTTTTTCATTGCCTGGCGGTAGTTATCCTGCGCGCGATCCAGGCTTTGCCCCACCGAGGACATATCGTCCACAAACAGCCGCATTTTGTCGTACAGCTTGCTGGCGCGATCGGCAATCTGCTGCGCGTTTCGGCTTTGGTGCTCATAACGCCACAGGTTGGCAATGGTACGTAACGCCACCAGCAGCGTGGTGGGGCTGACCAGCATAATGTTATTTTTCAGCGCTTCGGTGATCAGTTCGGGCTGTCTGTCGAGCGCCAGCAGGAAGGCTGGCTCAACCGGAATGAACATCAGCACATAATCCAGCGATCGCAGCCCCGGCAATTGTTGATAATCTTTTCTGCCCAGCAGACGGATATGGTTACGCACGGAGGCGATATGCTCCTGCAACGCTGTTTCGCGGGTATAGTCATCTTCCGCGTTGAAGTAGCGCTCATAGGCCACCAGCGTCATTTTGGCGTCGATAACCACATCTTTGCCCTGCGGCAGACGAACAATGACATCCGGCTGCATCCGCGAGCGCGCATCGTTTTCAATGCTGACCTGCGTTTCGTATTCGTATCCTTCACGCAGGCCAGAGGCCTCCAGCACGCGCGTCATGACCACTTCGCCCCAGTTTCCCTGCGCTTTGTTATCACCTTTCAGTGCGCGCGTCAGGTTAACCGCCTCCTGAGCCATCTGCGCATTCAGCTGCTGGAGATTACGGATCTCATGCGCCAGCGTGTGGCGCTCGCGAGCCTCCTGACCAAAGCTGTCCTGCACCTGACGGCGAAAGCCGTCCAGCTGTTCACGCAGCGGCGTCAGCAGGCTGTTCAGGCTCTGGCGGTTCTGCTCATCCACGCGGCGATTGCTGTGCTCAAAAATGCGGTTCGCAAGGTTCTCAAACTGCTCGCTAAGACGCTGCTCGCTGTTGATCATCTGACGGATTTTGTCTTCGGCGTGCAGTTGGGTGGATTCAAGGCGGGTGGTCACTTCCCGGAGATCGGCCTCCAGCGAGGTGTTAATGTCGCGCAGATTGCGCAGTTCGTTATTGAGCAGTTCACACTCATCGCGCCAGTGGTCACACAGCGCAAGCTGTTGTTTCGTCGCGCTGAGTTCGGCGACGATCTCTTCGCGCTCTGCCAGCTGATCGGCTTTCTGCTGAGCATGTTGGTAGCCGCAAATGAGCCAGCCAATCCCCACGCTCACCAGCGCAACTACCGCATAAACCAGGATTGAGATATCCACAATGCCCCCTGCATCCACGTGTAACCCGCACAAAATAGAATTGTGCTGTATGAACGTCCAGTTTGAAAGGGTTTTCCTGCGAGGCGTTACGCAAAAAAGAAAGGCCGAGCATGTCGGCCTTTTAGCACTGAAGAGAGAATTAGATCAGACGGCGCGCCGCTTCAACCACGATTTTCACCGCATGACTTTCCGTCTGCTTCATGGTTTCAGCGTTCGGGATCTCCTGCTGGGTACGGTTGACGATAACGCCCGCCACCATACCGGCACGCAGACCCTGGCTTGCGCACATGGTCAGCAGCGTCGCAGATTCCATTTCGTAGTTCATGACGCCCATCGACTGCCACTCTTCCATTGAGCCTTTGAAACGGCTCACCACGCGACCAGAGAAGGTGTCGTAACGCTCCTGGCCCGGGTAGAAGGTATCGGAAGATGCAGTGACGCCCACGTGGGTGGTGGCGCCCACGGATTTCGCCGCTTCAACCAGCGCGGTGGTGCATTCGAAATCAGCCACTGCCGGGAATTCCATCGGTGCAAAGTGCAGGCTTGCCCCGTCCAGACGCACGGATGCGGTGGTAACCAGCACGTCGCCCACGTTGATGTGCGGCTGAATGGCGCCTGTGGTGCCGATGCGCAGGAAAGTACGAATGCCCAGCTGTGCCAGCTCTTCAACGGCGATAGAGGTAGACGGGCCACCGATACCGGTAGAGCACACGATCACCGCTTTACCGTCCAGCTCTGCGCGCCAGGTGGTGAATTCGCGATGCGCTGCCAGCTTAACCGGCTTATCCATCAGCGCGGCGATCTTTTCCACACGCTCAGGATCGCCAGGGACGATAGCAAGCGTAGCCCCTTGTAAATCGTTTTTAGTGAGGCCGAGATGAAAAACATCAGACTTAGACATAGGTGACTCCTCTGTGGGTCGGTTTGTCAGAAGAAGTAAAACGGTACTTTACAGAAGCAATGTGCATTATTTCGTGACACACCTCACCATGAATGAAAATGATTGCAGTTAATTTCCATAAAATGGTGATTCACATCACATTAACAAGTTATATCGCCGGGTGCTGCACAAAAGATAGACGCTATAAGGCACTGTGGGTTGTTAACCTGGTGTCTATATTTATCTTTGCGCTAATCCATTCATTGGTACGGAGAATGCCATGACTGAAAAAACCGGTTTTGCACCTGCTGCGGCCCCGCATGCTTCAACCATCGTCTCAACCCCTGAAGAGGCCATTACCGCAGGCGAGACCTCCATTCCCTCCCAGGGAGAGAACATGCCAGCGTACCACGCGCGGCCAAAATCCGCCGATGGCCCGCTGCCCATCGTGATCGTGGTGCAGGAAATATTTGGCGTTCATGAACATATTCGCGACCTCTGCCGCCGTCTGGCGCTGGAAGGTTACCTGGCCGTTGCGCCGGAACTCTATTTCCGTCAGGGCGATCCGAATGATTACAGTGACATCCCGACGCTGTTCAGCAACCTGGTCAGCAAAGTGCCGGACGCGCAGGTGCTGGCCGATCTCGACCACGTTGCCAGCTGGGCAGCGCGCAACGGTGGCGATGCGCATCGTCTGATGGTGACTGGCTTCTGTTGGGGCGGACGCATTAGCTGGTTGTACGCCGCGCATAACCCGCAGCTAAAAGCGGCCGTGGCCTGGTACGGCAAGCTGGTGGGTGAAAAAACGCTGAATTCACCGAAGCAACCTGTTGATATTGCCACGGATTTAAATGCGCCTGTGTTGGGGCTCTATGGCGGTCAGGATACCGGGATCCCGCTTGATACGGTCGAGACCATGCGCCATGCGTTGCGCGCAGCAAACGCGAAGGCGGAAATTGTGGTGTATCCGGAAGCCGGGCACGCCTTTAATGCCGATTATCGTCCGAGCTATCATGCGGAATCGGCGAAAGATGGCTGGCAGCGGATGCTGACATGGTTTAGCCAGTACGGCGGGAAAAAAGCGTAAAAGCAAAAAGCCCGGTGGCGGCTACGCCTGACCGGGCCTACATTTCATCAAGCCTGACGCAAATTCTGCGCCGCCTGCACCATGTTCGCCAGCGCCGCGCGGGTTTCAGGCCAGCCACGGGTTTTCAGGCCGCAGTCCGGGTTTACCCACAGACGTTCCGCCGGGATGCGCTGGGCCGCTTTTTGCAGCAGCGATTCAATCCACTCCACGCTTGGCACATTCGGGGAGTGAATGTCGTACACGCCCGGCCCGATTTCGTTCGGGTAGTCGAACTCTTCGAACGACTCCAGCAGTTCCATGTCTGAACGCGAGGTCTCGATGGTGATCACATCGGCGTCGAGCGCGGCAATGGAGTCCATGATGTCGTTAAATTCGCAGTAACACATGTGGGTGTGGATCTGCGTATCGTCCTTCGCGACGGCCGCGTTGAGGCGGAACGCCTCCACGCCCCACTGTAAGTAAGCATCCCAGTCGCTGCGACGCAGCGGCAAACCTTCACGCAGCGCAGGTTCGTCGATCTGAATGATGCCAATCCCGGCCGCTTCCAGATCCGCAACTTCATCGCGCAGCGCCAGGGCGATCTGTTTGGCGATGGTTTCCCGGGTTACGTCTTCACGCGGGAACGACCAGCAGAGAATGGTCACCGGACCCGTCAGCATGCCTTTTACCGGTTTGTCGGTCAGAGACTGGGCATACTTCGCCCACTCCACGGTAATCGCTTCCGGGCGGCTGACGTCGCCGATTACCACCGGCGGCTTCACGCAGCGGGAGCCGTAGCTCTGCACCCAACCGTTCTGGGTAAAGACAAACCCGTCCAGGTGCTCACCGAAGTATTCCACCATGTCGTTACGCTCGGCTTCACCGTGCACCAGCACGTCCAGTCCTAAACGTTCCTGCTCGATAATCGCCTGTTTGATGTGTTCCGCAATACCGGTGCGGTAGTGATTCGCATCCAGATTGCCCTTTTTGAAGTCCAGGCGCAGGCTGCGGATCTCGGTAGTCTGCGGGAAGGAGCCGATTGTCGTGGTCGGCCACACGGGCAGGTTAAAGCGCGCACGCTGGGCTTCGGCGCGCACTTCATACGGGCTCTGGCGCTGGCTGTCCCGGGCGGTGATGGCCGCCAGACGTTTTTCCACTGCCGGGTTATGCACGCGCGTCGAGTGACGGCGCGCCTGGATCGGAGCGCTCCAGTCGCTAATCGCTGCCGTGTCGCCGCTGTTCAACGCGTCGCGCAGCAGAGCCAGCTCCTCACACTTTTGCAGGGCGAAGGCAAACCAGCTTTTCACCTCAGGGTCGAGTCGGGTCTCCACGCTCAGGTCAATCGGGCTATGCAGCAGGGAACAGGAAGAAGCCACCCACAATTCACGTTTACCGACTATGTCTTTAATTTGTGCATATTTCTCGGTGAGATCGGCACGCCAAACGTTACGACCATTCACCAGACCGGCAGAGAGCAGCCAGTCCACTGGCAGACGCTTGTGCAACTCTGCTACATCGTCTTTGCCGTGAACGAGGTCAACGTGCAGACCCTGAACCGGCAGCGCGGTAATGGTTTTCAGGTTCGGCGTTACGCCTTCGAAGTAGGTGGTCAGCAGCAGCTTCACCTGCCCGGTGAGCGCGTTATACGCCGGTTTGAAGGCGTCCAGCCACGCCTGCGGCAGCTCAAGCACCAGCGCCGGTTCATCGATTTGCACCCACTGAATGCCGCGTTTGCCCAGCTCAATCAGCACCTGCTTATAAACCGGCAAAATGTCGTTCAGCAGGCTGAGGCGGTCGAACTGTTCACCTTTCACTTTGCCCAGCCACAGGTAGGTTATCGGCCCCAGCAGCACGGGTTTCACCTGGTGACCCAGCGCCAGCGCTTCGTCCACTTCATCCAGAAGCTGGGTCCAGGTCAGTTTGAACTGCTGGCCTTTAACGAACTCCGGCACCATATAGTGATAGTTGGTGTTGAACCACTTGGTCATTTCCGCCGCTGCCGCTGGCTCACCCGTTGGCGCGCGGCCACGGCCGATGCGGAACAGGGTATCGATATCCACCGATCCATCGTTGTTCTGATGACGAGCCGGCACGTTGCCAAGCAGCAGGCTGGTGGTCAGAACATGGTCGTACCAGGCGAAATCGCCCACCGGCAGCAGGTCAATGCCCGCCTGTTTTTGCTGATCCCAGTGACGCGCGCGCAGCTCACGTCCCACCGCCAGCAGTTCTTCACGGGTGGCGTTACTTGCCCAGTAGCTTTCTTGCGCTTTTTTTAGCTCGCGACGCAGGCCAACGCGAGGGAAACCGAGAGTGTGAGTGCGGATTGTCATGGTATGCCCCTTGTGAAATTCGTTATTTAGACGTCCAGATGTTTACACATCTATAATTGGCAGGTACTGTATATTCCTCAAGCGCAAAATGTTCATGGCGAAGTGAAGGACTTTCATGATCGAGATAAAACACCTGAAAACGCTACAAGCGTTGCGGAACTGCGGTTCTCTTGCGGCGGCAGCGGCCACGCTGCACCAGACTCAGTCTGCCCTTTCTCACCAGTTCAGCGATCTGGAACAACGCCTCGGCTTTCGTCTTTTTGTGCGTAAGAGCCAGCCTTTGCGCTTTACGCCGCAGGGCGAAATTTTGCTTCAGCTGGCGAACCAGGTGCTGCCGCAGATTGCCAGCGCGTTGCAGTCCTGCAACGAGCCGCAGCAGACCACCCTGCGCATCGCCATTGAGTGTCACAGCTGTATTCAGTGGCTGACCCCCGCGCTTGAGAATTTCCGCCAGAAGTGGCCGCAGGTGGAGATGGACTTCAAGTCCGGCGTCACGTTTGATCCGCAGCCGTCGCTTCAGCAGGGTGAGCTGGATCTGGTGATGACCTCTGATATTCTGCCGCGCAGCGGTCTGCACTATTCGCCAATGTTTGATTTTGAGGTACGTCTGGTGCTGGCCCCGGACCATCCGCTGGCCGCCAAAACGCGTATCACGCCGGAAGATCTGGCAACGGAGACGCTGCTGATTTACCCGGTACAGCGCAGTCGTCTGGATATCTGGCGCCATTTCCTGCAACCCGCAGGCATCAGCCCACAGCTGAAGAGCGTGGATAACACGCTGCTGTTAATTCAGATGGTGGCGGCCAGAATGGGAATTGCGGCGCTGCCGCACTGGGTGGTCGAGACTGTTGAACGCCAGGGTCTGGTGGTTACCAAAACCCTGGGTGAAGGACTGTGGAGCCGGCTGTACGCCGCCGTGCGCGACGGCGAGCAGCGTCAGCCGATTACGGAAGCGTTTATTCGCTCAGCGCGGAACCACGCGTGCGACCATCTTCCGTTTGTGCGGAGCGCGGAGCGACCCAGCGGCGATGTACCCACAGCGAAGCCAGGATCACCGTTCCCCCAATAAGGAAACTCGGCCAGTGCGGCTGTTCCTGCCAGATGGCGAGGTTCACCAGTAGCCCCGCCGGCACGTGCACGTTGTTCATGATCCCCAGCGTTCCGGCGTCTACCTGCGTCGCGCCGTAGTTCCACATAAAGTAGCCCAGCCCCGACGCCACCACGCCCAGCCAGACCAGAACGCTCCACTGCACGGTGGTGGTCGGCAGCTTTTGCGGGTTGCCGAGCATAAACCATGCCGCAATCGCGACAATCGCCGCGCCCATATAGAACCACGCAAACGCGTTATGCTGCGGCATCGGGCGGGTCTCCATGAGGCGTTTGTAGCCCACCATCCCGATGGCGAAGCTGATATTGGCCAGCTGGACGAACATCAGCCCGGTCCAGAAGTGATCGCTCACCTTGTCATAGCGAATTATCGCCGCGCCAATGACTGCCAGCGCCGCGCTCAGCAGATATCCCCAGCGCAGGCGGCGCCTGCTGAGCAGGTCGTAAATCAGCGTGATATAGAGCGGCGTGAGCACGGTAAAGAGCAGAAATTCCGAGACGGAGAGGTAGACGTAAGCCCGGAAGCTGAACAGGTACATGATGCCGAGCTGCATCGCGCCCACCAGCATATACAGCAGAATGGTTTTCAGCGATTGCCCGCGGGTACGCAGGAACGGCAGGAACACCAGCGCCGCCAGCCCCACACGCATCAGCACCGAAAAGTAGCTGTCGACCGATCCGGCAAGGTATTCGCCAATCAGGCTAAAGGAGAAGGCCCACAGAATAGTGGTGATAATGAGTAGCGCCACAATGCTTGTCTCTCAGAAAGAAGGAGAGGCATTGTAGCGAACTCTTTAGTTGACATCTGAACAATAAACAATCAAATGAAGATTATTCAAGGAACAGTTTGCGCAAATACTTAGGTACCGCGTTGTCTGCGTTGGTGCCAATCACTTCCAGCTCCGGGTGCAGATCTTTCAGGCGCTGGTGCGCGTTCTGCATGATGCAGCCTTTGCCCGCCATGGAGAGCATCTCGGCATCGTTCATGCCATCGCCGAACGCGATGCAGTCTTTCAGATCAAAGCCCAGACGCTTCGCGACCGCTTCCAGCGCGTGACCTTTGGACACCCCGCCCGCCATCACTTCCAGACAAGTCAGCGTGGAGAAGCTCACGTTCACGCGGTCTCCCCAGCGGGCGTTGATCGCCTGCTCCAGCGGAAGCAGCGCTTCGTGACTTTCGCAGGTAAAGAACACCTTGCTGATCCCTTCAGGATCCAGCAAACCCGGTTCATACAGGGAGTAGTTGAAGACGGCTTCCTTGAAGAAACGCATTTCGTCCGGGCGATGACGGTTCATAAACCACTCGTCGTCGCGATAAACGTTAGTGACGATATCCGGGTTGTTATGCACAATGCCGAACAAATCAGTGGCGATGTCGCGATCGAGATTGTGGGTAAAAATCAGGTTGCCGTCCGTGTCGTGTACGCGCGCACCGTTGGAGGTGATCATGTACGACTTGATCTCCAGGTTATCGCGGATCTGCCCCACGTCCACGTGGTGGCGGCCGGTGGCGAACACAAAGTTCACGCCACGGGCAGTCAGGAGTTTTAAGGTCTCTTTCGCATAAGGCGACAGGGTGTGGTCGGGGGAAAGCAGCGTGCCATCTAAATCAGATGCAACAACCTGGTACATAGGGATTTCAACCTCTGGTGGAAAACAATAATCAGTTATGCCTGTTGAAAAATTCAACAATGGCGTTGAGCGCGACTGAGCGCATAGCGTCCTTTTCAAAAAGGATCTCATGGTACGCACCGTTGATGACCAGCGGTTTACCCCCTTCACAGGGATGGCCCGCCGCGGCGCGAAGTTCACAATAGCGGTCATGCATGCGGTTATCCACCACACGCTCTTCTTCCGCCTGGATCAGGAGCGTCGGCGTGTCATCATCGCCTACGCCCGCCAGCACCTGCTCACCGGCATGAATACCTTCCCGCACCCAGTGCCAGGTGGGGCCGCCGACCCGCAGACGCGGTTCATCGGCATAAAAACGCAGGTTGCGGCGATAACGCTGCCGACTGTGGGTTAACACGTTGATGGCAAACGGCAACGCCCGCCAGCGTCCTGTTCCTATGGCATAGCCTTCACGAATGCGCTGATGGCCCTCAGCCCAGTCGAGAAGATGGCGCACCATCCAGTCAGGAAAACGTATCACAATGCCGTACATCGGCGCGGTCAGCGCAATGGCGTCGCACTGGTGCTTATGGCGCTGCAAAAACAACGTCGAGATCGCGCCCCCCATGGAGTGGGCAAGAATATAACGCTTGCGCCACGGTCCGGGCTGCACTTCCTGCTGCCAGAACGCGGCCAGATCGTCGACGTAATCGCTGAAGTTATCCACGTGGCCGCGATGGGTATCCGGCAGCATCCGGCCGGAAAGCCCCTGCCCGCGATGGTCGATAATTAACACATCAAAGCCCAGATGGAACAGGTCATACGCCAGCTCGGCATATTTGATATAGCTTTCGATGCGCCCGGGGCAAACCACAATCACCCGGTCATTTTTTTCATCATGGAAACGAACGAAGCGTACCGGGATATCCCCGACGCCCATAAACTCATCTTCCTCACGCTGGCGCCAGAAATCGGTCAGCGGCCCCATGGAGAAAGCAGCAAATGCGTTTTCTCGTGTTTCCCAGTCCTTTTTCTGCTGAAACATTGGGTTTCCACCCCCCGTAATTCAGGGAATATCGTTTTTTTCGTCACCGGTCACAAAATGACTCAACAATAGCGTATTGTGGCATAAAAACAGACGATCCGGGAGTTTCAAATGACCTTCGAGTGGTGGTTCGCTTACCTGCTGACATCCATCATCCTCAGCCTTTCACCTGGCTCGGGCGCAATCAACACCATGACCACCTCCATTAATCACGGCTATCGCGGCGCGGCGGCGTCAATTGCCGGTTTACAGACAGGGCTTGGCATTCACATTGTGCTGGTGGGGATTGGTCTGGGCACGCTGTTCTCCCGTTCGGTGCTGGCCTTCGAGGTGCTGAAATGGGCTGGCGCAGCGTATCTTATCTGGCTGGGTATTCAACAGTGGCGCGCCGCAGGCTCGATTGATCTGCATACGCTCTCCCGGACGCAAACACGCGGCCACCTGTTTAAGCGCGCGGTATTCGTTAACCTGACCAACCCGAAAAGCATTGTGTTCCTCGCCGCCCTGTTCCCGCAGTTTATCGTGCCGCATCAGCCCCAGGTGATGCAGTACGTGGTGCTGGGCGCGACAACCATTATTGTCGATATCATTGTGATGATTGGTTACGCGACGCTGGCGCAGCGAATTGCGGCGTGGATCAAAGGGCCTAAGCAGATGAAGGCCCTGAACAAAGTCTTTGGTTCGCTGTTTATGCTGGTTGGCGCGCTGCTTGCGTCAGCGCGTCATGCTTAGCGAGAAATGATGAGATGAATGCCGAAGCCGGCGAACAGTGCGCCGGCAAAGCCGTCGATCCACTTCGCGATGCGCTGGTAGCCGCGACGCATCGCCGGTAAAGCAAACAGGCTTGCCACAACGGTAAACCAGGCGAACGTCTCAACAACGATTAGCAGGAAGATCCCCCAGCGCGCGCCCGCACCGACGTTATCCCCCACAAACAGCGAGAACACAGAGCCGAAGTAAATAATCGCTTTCGGGTTCGCCAGGTTAGTCAGCAGCCCTTTCACAAAGCTACGGCCGCCCGTTGCCAGCTCAACCTTTGGCTCTTCCGGCTTTTTCTCTTCTTTCTTCAGCGCCCCGCGCAGCATCTGGTAGCCCATCCAGCACAGGTACAGACCGCCGCCAACCATGATGATGTTATGCAGCCACGCCATTTTCGCCAGGATCAGGTTCAGACCAAGCAGCGCAACCGCCGCCCAGACCATAACGCCCATGGTGATACCGAGCACACCCATCATCGCCTCTTTGCGGGAGCGGCTGACGGCCGTTTGTGACACGAAGAAGAAGTCAGGGCCAGGGCTCATCAGCGCAACGATGTGCACTAACGCCACGGTGAGAAATAGCATTAACATAATTAGCTCGCGGGGAAATAATGTAGTGAGTCATCATCCTGGCACTTTTTCGCCCGGCTGACTACTCCTCATCATCACCATCAGCGTGGGAACGGATAAGCGCCATAAACTCTTTACCAAAGCGCTCCAGTTTGCGCGTGCCGACGCCGTTGACGCTGAGCATCTCGCTGGCGCTGAGTGGCATTTGCTCGGCCATCTCGATCAGCGTCGCGTCATTGAACACCACGTATGGCGGGATGTTCTCTTCATCGGCAATGGCTTTACGCAGCTTGCGCAGCTTGGCGAACAGCTTGCGATCGTAGTTGCCGCCGTAGGATTTCTGCATCACGCGCGGCTTCAGGGCGACGACGCGCGGAACGGCGAGCTTCAGTTCAACCTCACCGCGCAGGACCGGTCGCGCCGCTTCGGTAAGCTGAAGCGCAGAGTGCTGAGCAATATTTTGCGTGGCAAAGCCGAGATGGATCAGCTGGCGGATGATGCTTACCCAGTGCTCGTGGCTCTGGTCTTTCCCGATGCCGTAAACCGGCAGCTTGTCGTGCCCCATGTCGCGGATACGCTGGTTGTTAGCCCCACGCAGCACTTCGACGACGTAGCCCATCCCAAAGCGCTGGTTCACGCGTCCGATAGTCGAGAGCGCTTTGCGCGCGTCCATCAGACCGTCGTACTGCTTCGGCGGGTCGAGGCAGATATCGCAGTTGCCGCACGGCGCCTGTCGCCCTTCACCAAAGTAGTTGAGCAGCACCAGACGGCGGCAGGTTTGCGCTTCGGCGAAGGCACCCATCGCGTTAAGCTTGTGGCGTTCGATATCCTGCAACTGCCCCTGCGGTTTCTCCTCGAGACAGCGGCGCAGCCACGCCATATCCGCCGGATCGTAAAACAGCATCGCTTCCGCAGGCAGGCCATCACGCCCGGCGCGGCCGGTTTCCTGATAATAGGATTCGATATTGCGCGGGATATCAAAGTGCACCACAAAGCGCACGTTGGGCTTGTTGATCCCCATCCCGAACGCCACCGTTGCGACCACGATTTGCAGGTCGTCGCGCTGGAATTTTTCCTGTACGTCGGCGCGGATGTGGTTTTCTAACCCGGCATGGTATGCCGCCGCGCTAAAGCCGCGATTTTGCAGACGCGCAGCGGTGTCTTCCACCTTCGCGCGGCTGTTGCAGTAGATGATGCCGGACTTGCCGCGCTGCTCCTGCACGTAGCGCAGGAGCTGATCCAGCGGCTTGAATTTTTCCATCAGCATATAGCGGATGTTCGGCCGGTCGAAGCTGCTGACCTGAATATAGGGGTCTTTCAGCCCCAGCAGGCGAACGATATCCTGACGCGTGGTGTCATCCGCCGTGGCGGTAAGCGCCATAAACGGCAGCTCAGGGAAGCGCTGACGCAGTTGGCCGAGGGCGGCATATTCCGGGCGGAAATCGTGCCCCCACTGGGAGATACAGTGCGCTTCATCCACCGCCAGCAGCACCGGGTTCCAGTGCGCCAGGTGATCGAGGAAGTTGTCCAGCATCAGACGCTCTGGCGCGATATACAGCAGGCGGATCTGCCCGGTGCGGCACCCGGCCATCACCTCTTGCTGCTGCTCGCGGGTTTGCGTCGAGTTAAGACAGGCCGCCGCCACGCCGTTGGCAAGCAGCTGGTCGACCTGGTCTTTCATCAGGGAAATAAGGGGGGAGACCACAACCGTCAGGCCATTAAGTACCAGCGCGGGCACCTGATAGCAGAGCGATTTTCCGCCGCCGGTCGGCATGACCACCAGGCAATCGCGGCCTTCCAGCACGGTTTCAATGATGGTTTCCTGGCCAGGACGGAACTGCTGGTAGCCAAAGGTTTCATGCAAAACCTGTTTAGCCAGCGATTCCTGATTCAATACTTCCGCCTGCGCCACGTTAACCCCATATGCCAGAAATGAAACAGGCGCTATTTTCAGCGCCTGAGAGAGAAACTTCAACGTTTAACGCAAAAACATTCGAGCAGCTTAGAAAATATCGTTCAGCATGACGCCCACACCAACGCGGGTCTGGTTGAAGTTATAGTCGATCAGCGATTCGCCATAACCGCTATACACCTGGGTATAGAGACGAACGTGTTTCGTCACCGGGTAGCTCAGGCCCAGCTCTGCGCCGCCGTAGCCGGTATTCCAGTTGTACTGCCCTTTGGCGCTCAGCACCGCGTCACCCAGCTGATAGCCCACTTTAAGCTGATAATAGCCCATGTATTTGGTGATATCCGGGTTGTCATCGGTGCTGCCCACCACGTACCACGGCTTCACTTCCACCATGAAATTGCCGTTCTGCGCCATCAGACGCGTATAGACGCGATTCCAGCTGCGTGAGGTTGGGTCGGAACGACCGTTGGAATCGTGGTTATAGCCCACCTCCACGTCGCGCAGCGTCCAGCCTGCAAACTCATAATCAGTGGCGAAACCGAGGAACAGCTGCGGTTCATAGTTGGTTTCGCGGAACGGTGAAGATTCCCCGCTGTTGGAGAGCTGCCACCATGACTTCTGCGTGTAAGATGCACCAAGCACCGAGTTCGGCCCCAGGATGCCGCGCCATAACGGGAAGGCCAGGCTGAGCTGGAACTTCACCTCATCTTTACGCGCATTGTCAGACCAGTTATAGGAGCTTATCGCCTCTTTGTTGAGATCGCTGGTCTGGGTATAGATCACGTAGTTTGTGTCATAGGGGTAGAGCGTGAACGGATTGTCATGCTCCTGAAGCATATTGGCGATGATGCTGCCCTGAACGGCAGGTTTATCATGCACTTCTTTGATCGTCGCTTCCTGCGCATATGCTGTGAGGGGCAGCGCAACCGCCGCCAGTAACCAACCCAGATACGTCCGCATCGGTGGTGTTCTCCTGAAATTGTGACATTTAATGAATAGTTTTGTCCGGGCATTCTACAGACTTCTGCGATAACTTCCGCTTCCTCGTTTCTTAAAGTGGCATTCCTTTATCCTGAAGCATAAAATCAACATTTTGTTAACAACAAGGATGCCACGTCAGATGTCAGCCACACTCACCGCCGAAGAAACCTTAAAGCTCGTGGGCGAGATTTTTGTGTACCACATGCCATTCAACCGTGCACTGGGTCTTGAGCTGGAGCGATACGAAAAAGACTTAGCTCAGCTGAGTTTCAATAATCAGCCAATGATGGTCGGTAACTGGGCGCAAAGCATTTTGCACGGCGGGGTGATTGCCTCTGCGCTGGACGTGGCGGCCGGTCTGGTGTGCGTGGGCAGCACGCTGACGCGCCATGACACCATCAACGAAGATGAATTACGCCAGCGCCTGTCGCGCATGGGCACCATCGATTTACGCGTCGACTATCTGCGACCGGGACGCGGAAACCGCTTCACCTGCACCAGCAGCCTGCTGCGCGCCGGGAATAAAGTTGCCGTCGCCCGCGTTGAGCTGCATAACGAGGAGCAGGTTTATATCGCCAGCGCAACCGCCACTTATATGGTGGGTTGAGGCGGCAAATTCGGGTAAAATTACTTCACTTTTTTGTAACGGATTTTCCCGATGGATGCTAAACAGACGCGGCAGGGCGTTTTACTCGCCCTTGCCGCTTATTTTATTTGGGGTATCGCGCCGGCGTACTTCAAGCTTATCGCCTATGTCCCGGCGGACGAGATCCTCACTCACCGCGTCATCTGGTCGTTTTTCTTTATGATTGCGCTGATGAGCATCAGCCGTCAGTGGTCAGGCGTCAAAACGCTACTGAAAACCCCGAAAAAGGTCTTCCTGCTTGCCCTCTCTGCGGTGCTGATTGGCGGAAACTGGCTGCTGTTTATCTGGGCGGTGAATAACCATCACATGCTCGAAGCCAGCCTGGGCTACTTCATTAACCCGCTGGTGAACATCGTGCTGGGGATGATTTTCCTCGGCGAACGTTTCCGCCGGATGCAGTGGGTGGCGGTGATTCTGGCCCTCTGCGGCGTACTGGTGCAGCTGTGGACCTTCGGTTCACTGCCGGTTATCGCCCTGGGGCTGGCGTTCAGCTTTGCCTTCTACGGCCTGGTGCGTAAAAAAATCGCCGTGGAAGCGCAGACGGGAATGCTGTTTGAAACCCTGTGGCTGCTGCCTGTCGCCGCGATCTACCTGTTCGGTATTGCCGACAGCGCCACCAGCCACATGGGCAGCAACCCATGGTCGCTGAACCTGATGCTGATGGCGGCGGGCGTGGTCACGACGATTCCCCTGCTGTGCTTCACCGGCGCGGCAACGCGTCTGCGTCTCTCGACGCTTGGC
Organism: Enterobacter cloacae complex sp. I1M; assembly: GCF_014982425.1. Taxonomy (NCBI): domain Bacteria; kingdom Pseudomonadati; phylum Pseudomonadota; class Gammaproteobacteria; order Enterobacterales; family Enterobacteriaceae; genus Enterobacter; species Enterobacter cloacae complex sp. I1M. Next base: position 49,352 of record NZ_JADCLG010000019.1, read on the forward strand.
TTCTTCCAGTACATCGGCCCGACGCTGATGTTCCTGCTGGCGGTGGTGTTTTACGGCGAGGTGCCGGGTGCGGATAAGATGGTGACGTTTGCCTTTATCTGGGTGGCGCTGGCGATTTTCGTTGCGGATGCAATTTATACCCAGCGCAGGACTCGCAGAGGAATTTAGGTGCTTTGTAGGGCGGGTAAGCGCAGCGCCACCCGCCTGATTTTTACAACCAGTTCTTCCGCTTGAAGTACAGGTACGGCGCCAGCCCGGCGAGGATCATAAAGATAATCGCCCCCGGGTAGCCAAAGCTCCACTTCAGCTCCGGCATAAACTCAAAGTTCATCCCGTAGCTGGATGCCACCAGCGTCGGCGGCAGGAACACCACGGAAACCACCGAGAAGATCTTGATGATGCGGTTCTGCTCGATGTTGATAAAGCCCATTGCCGCCTGCATCAGGAAGTTGACCTTCTGGAACAGGGATTCGTTGTGCGGTAGCAGGGATTCAATATCGCGTAAGATCTCACGCGCCTGCTCCAGCTGACCGCCCGGCAGACGCGCCTTGCGAACCAGGAAATTCAGCGCGCGCTGGGTATCCATCAGACACAAACGCACCTTCCAGCCGATATCTTCCAGCTCTGCCAGCGTGGACAACGCTTCGTCGTACTCATCACCCTGATGGCCTTCCATGATCACGCGGCTCAGCTTTTCCAGGTCGCTGTAGATGTTTTCGATCTCATCCGCCAGCTGTTCGATTTTGGTTTCGAACAGATCCAGCAGCAGCTCATAGGCGTTACCGTCCATCATCGCCTGGCTGCGGGCGCGCATGCGGTAGAGACGAAACGCAGGCAGTTCGCGCTCGCGCAGGGTGAACAGGCGGCCATCGCGGATGGTAAACGCCACGGTGGAGTTCCCCGCGTGGTCTTCGGCATCTTCGAAGAAGAAGAAGGAGTGAATGTGCAGGCCGTCTTCGTCTTCAAAAAAACGGGCGGATGCTTCGATGTCTTCCAGTTCCGGGCGTGTCGCCAGGCTTTGCCCCAGTTCAGATTGTACGCGAAGGCGCTCATCGTCGTCCGGCTCGACCAGATCCACCCATACGGCATCAATGAGGGGCTGTGACTCTTCGGCTTCAAGCCGAGTCAGTCGGTTATTTTCGAGTTGAAATGCGCTCAACATGACCGGGACTCCCAATGCAAAAAATATCGGACAGTTCGGTGGGCACACAGAAACAAATTGGGTTTCAGACCATTAAACAGCCTGACTCAGCGCGACGGGAATGATGCAGTCGCTGACAACCACTAAGGCCATCAGCAAGAGGAGATAGCCTTAGGAGTTGTTCCTGGATGACAGGGAATTGAGCCAGTATCTACTGGGTGTGTCCAAGGCGAATGTCCTCTTAGCGTAATCGTGCGCGCATGTTACGCCAGCAATAACTGTGGCGTCAACACGCAACGGAACGCTGAAGGGCATTAATTGACCTTCAACGTATAAGGCTAGCAGATTATTACAAAATAGTGATATTTTTCTGAAAGTTACACACTTTCCAGCTTGGCATAGGCTGCCACCAGCCATTTGATCCCCTGCCCCTGGAACGCTACCTGCAAACGGCTGTGCTCGCCGCTGCCTTCCAGATTGACGATGGTGCCTTCGCCAAACTTCGAGTGGCGCACGCGCTGGCCCAGCTTGTAACCGGTATCGGTTTCAGAGATTGGCGAGCCCATACGCTGATGACTGACCGGACGGCTGATGCTGGCGCGCAGGCGCACCTCTTCCACACACTCTTCCGGCAGTTCGCCGATAAAGCGCGACGGACGGTGATACACTTCTTTCCCGTACAGGCGGCGGGTTTCCGCGTAGGTCAGGGTCAGTTTCTGCATCGCACGGGTCACACCCACGTAGGCCAGACGACGCTCCTCTTCCAGACGCCCGCCTTCATCCAGCGACATCTGGCTCGGGAACATCCCCTCTTCCATCCCGACGATGAACACCTGCGGGAACTCCAGACCTTTCGCGGAGTGCAGGGTCATCAGCTGAACCGCATCCTGCCAGGTATCGGCCTGCCCTTCACCCGCCTCCAGCGCGGCGTGAGAGAGGAATGCCTGCAACGGCATCAGGTCTTCGTCTTCTTCGTTGTAGCTGAACTGGCGCGTTGCCGTCACCAGCTCCTCTAAGTTCTCAATACGGGTCTGGCCCTTCTCGCCTTTTTCCTGCTCGTACATGGTGCGCAGGCCGGAATCTTTGATTACCCGGTCAGTCTGGACGTGCAGCGGCATGTCGGCCGTTTCCTGCGCCAGCGCGTCGATTAACTCCAGGAAGCGCTGCAATGCGCTGGCGGCGCGCCCGGCGAGTGCTTTTTCCTGTAACAGCTCGCGGCATGCCTGCCATAGCGTGAGCTGACGATCGCGCGAGGCCTGACGCACCACGTCCAGCGTACGATCGCCGATGCCACGCGTCGGCGTGTTCACCACGCGCTCAAACGCCGCATCGTCGTTACGGTTGGCAATCAGACGCAAATACGAGAGCGCATCTTTGATCTCCTGACGTTCGAAGAAGCGCATACCGCCATAAATGCGGTACGGCATGCTCACCTGTAACAGCGCCTCTTCCAGCACGCGCGACTGGGCGTTGCTGCGATAGAGAATGGCACACTGCTCCAGCGCACCGCCGTTCTCCTGCCAGGTTTTAATGCGGTTCACCACGAAGCGGGCTTCGTCGAGCTCGTTGAAGGCGCAGTAAATCGAAATCGGTTCGCCGTCGACGCCATCGGTCCACAGCTTTTTACCCAGTCGCCCGTTGTTGTTCTCAATCAGGGCGTTGGCCGCGCTCAGTATGTTGCTGGTAGAACGGTAGTTCTGCTCCAGACGGATGGTTTGCGCGCCGGGGAAATCGTTGAGAAAGCGCTGGATGTTCTCCACCTGCGCGCCGCGCCAGCCGTAGATAGACTGGTCGTCATCGCCCACGATCATCACCTTGCCGGTATCCCCGGCCAGCAGGCGGATCCACGCGTACTGAATGTTGTTGGTATCCTGGAATTCGTCCACCAAAATGTTGGTGAAGCGTTCACGGTAGTGTTGCAGGATATGTGGTTTGTTGAGCCACAGCTCGTGGGCGCGCAGCAGCAGTTCGGCGAAATCCACCAGACCGGCGCGATCGCACGCTTCCTGATAGGCCTTGTAGACGTTCTGCCAGGTCTGCTCAACCGGGTTACCGAAGCTTTGAATGTGGTGCGGACGCAGCCCTTCGTCTTTCTGACCGTTGATGTACCACATTGCCTGACGCGGCGGCCACTGCTTCTCGTCGAGGTTCATCGCCTTGATCAGACGTTTCAGTAAGCGCAGCTGGTCTTCGCTGTCGAGGATCTGGAAATCCTGCGGCAGGTTAGCGTCCATATGGTGCGCGCGCAGCAGACGGTGCGCCAGGCCGTGGAAGGTGCCAACCCACATGCCGCCCTGGCTGGTGCCCATTAGCTGTGCGATACGGTGGCGCATCTCCGCCGCCGCCTTGTTGGTGAACGTCACGGCCATAATCGAGTACGGCGAGCAGTTCTCCACGCTCTGTAGCCAGGCGATACGGTGAACCAGTACGCGCGTCTTACCACTGCCCGCTCCAGCCAGTACCAGCAGGTTTGTACGCGAGGCGGCAACCGCGTCACGCTGTTTGTCATTAAGGCTGTCGAGCAGGTAAGAAACGTCCATTGGCACCGTCACGTCATGTCGGGCGGGCAAATGTTTCCATTCGCCAAAACCCTGTTAATTTATACAGAACAATTGATGATTATATCAGCGTCGTGAGGGATGCCAACCGTGAAATTTCCACGTGCGGCAGAAGACGGCTATCCGGGGTAGTCATCAGATCGGCATTTTCCGGCTTGATCCAGCAGGCCTGCATGCCGCAGCGGATCGCCCCGGCGACGTCCGTGGTCAGGTCGTCGCCCACGTGCAGGATCTCACCGAGCGGCAAATCCAGTTTTTCCGCTGCCAGATGATACATATCGTTGAACGGCTTCGAGCGTCCGTGCGGGCCCGCGCGCAGCACGAACTGAAAATAGTTCCCCAGACCAAACAGTTCAGGCTGAGCGTTGCCGTTGGTGATGGCCACCAGCGGCCACTTTTCGGCGAGCTTCGCCAGCGTGTCGTGGGTCTCCTGCGGCACATCGATGCGGCTGCGCCATTTGGCGAAGTTTTCCATGGCCGCTTCAGCACCCATGGCCGCGTCCTGCGCGCTCAGGCCGGCATTGAGCATCGCCTGCTCAACCGCACGGCGGCGCCATTCGGTCACGTCATGATAAATTTCCGGCTCGGTTTCCCGCAGGGACTGACGCAGCTTCTGGAACTCTTTGTTCTGGATCGCTTTCAGCGCAGGATGGTAGTTTTGCACAAACGCCAGCGACTCCTGCTCGGTACGCAGGATCACTGGGCGGTTATCGTAAAGGGTGTCATCAAGATCAAACGTCAGGGCTGAGATCTGACCGAGTGGGCGGTAAAAACGCATTATTTCCCCCGTTTGGCGCGTGGATGCGCCGCGTCATACACCGAGGCAAGGTGTTGGAAGTCTAAGTGGGTATAGATTTGGGTGGTCGACAGATTCGCGTGACCAAGCAGCTCCTGTACGCCGCGCAGGTCGCCGCTTGATTCCAGCATGTGCGTCGCAAAAGAGTGGCGCAGCTTATGCGGGTGAACGTGGCTGTTCAGCCCCTGCTTAATGCCCCACTCCGCAAAGCGCTTCTGCACGTTACGCGCCGAGATCCGCTTGCCGAGCTTCGACAGGAACAGCGCATCCTCTTCCGCGCCAAACAGACCGCGCAGATCCAGCCAGTGCTCAATCCAGGAAACCGCATTGCGGCCGATCGGCAGGCGGCGCTCTTTGCTGCCTTTGCCCATCACCCACACTTCGCCAGATTCCAGATCGAGGTGCTTTAAGTCGAGGTTCACCAGCTCAGAGAGACGCAGGCCCGCGCCGTACATCACCTCCAGCATCGCGCGGTCGCGCACGGCCAGCGGATCGTTAAGATCGATATCCAGCAGGCGGTTTACGTCGTCGACGTCGATATTTTTCGGCAGATGACGCGGGGCCTTTGGCGTGGCGATCCCTTTTGCCGGGTTGGCTTTCAGACCGCCCTGGCTGACCAGCCAGTCGAAGAAACTACGCAGGGCAGAGAGCCGGAGCGCCAGGCTCGCCGGGCTTAAGTTTTTTTTACGGCTACGCACAACGAAGCCGCGAACCGTGGCAGCGTCACATTGTTGCCAGCTTTTCAGGCCGATTTCATCGGCAATCTGCATGATGGCATCAAGCTGACGCTGATAGTTGAGCAGCGTAATAGGGCTAAGCTGGCGCTCAACGCCCAGATAGCGCAGAAAACGGGTGACGTCAGTGGCGAGCAGTCCGTCCGTCATACGCGCTCAATCCAGCGCTCCAGCAGCTCAGGCAGCATCAGGGCGATCTCCTGCAACAGTTGCGTGCCCTGCCCCTGTTCATAATGATGCGCGTCGCGGCTGGTAAATAACATCACACCCAGGTCACCATCGCGCCCCATCAGCGACATCGCCACCGAGCCGATAGCTTTGGCTTCCGGTAGCACCACCAGCAGTTCTGGCCCGTTAAGCGGCCCCAGATAGTGGTGCTCATGGCCCAGACGCTGAATGCGCAGCGGTTCAAACGCCTGACGGCTCAGCGCCAGATGGGTAAACCCGGACGGCGCGCCAATGCGCCAGCGGTCAGGGAAGAGACGGATCGTCGCGCCTGCCAGCCCCAGCTCGCGCGCCCAGCGGTGGAAGCGGTTGAGGAACTCTTCGAGACTGTGCGCGGAAGCCAGACGCGCCTGAAGGTGCAGAAGACGATAGAACAGGCTTTCGTTATTGCTGGCCTGCTCCATCAGCAGCGTCATGTTCTCTTCGAGCTGATTGATGTGGTTGCGCGAGCGCGCCATGTGCCATTCAACCAGCGACACGGTCTCGCGAACCGGATGCGGCACGCGCATCCTTTCGACGACGCGTGCATTGCGGATAAAAAACTCAGGATTGTGCAGCAGGTAATCCACAACAGCGCTGTCGTCCAGCTCCGTTACAGGTTCCCGCAGTTCTTCCCCTGGTTGCTTCATAGATGGATAAACCCGTCATAAACATGTGTCGCCGGGCCAGTCATGTACAGTGGATGACCCGCTCCTTTCCAGGCGATATCAAGACGCCCGCCCGGTAATTCCACGCGAACCTCTTCCGCCAGTAACCCCTGCGAGATACCGACGGCCACCGCCGCACAGGCACCGCTTCCGCAGGCCTGGGTTTCGCCCGCGCCGCGCTCGTAAACCCGCAGGCGAATGTGTTCACGCTTCACCACCTGCATGAAACCGATGTTCGCCCGCTCCGGGAAGCGCTCGTGGCTTTCCAGCACCGGGCCGAGCGTTTCAACCGCCGCAGTTTGCACATCATCTACCTGAATCACGCAGTGCGGGTTACCCATCGAGACGACGCCGCACAATACTGTCTGCTCGGCGGCACGCATAATATAGGTCTTTTCCGCTTTGTTGGCGCGAAACGGCACGGCAGCGGGTTCGAAGTTCGGCTCGCCCATGTTCACGCGCACCAGTTCGTCGTCGGTGACGCTGAGCACCATCCGGCCGTTGGCGGTGCTGACGCGGATATCGCGCTTGTTGGTCAGCCCTTTCAGCCGAACAAAGCGGGCAAAACAGCGCGCGCCGTTGCCGCACTGGGAAACTTCGCTGCCGTCGGCGTTAAAAATGCGATAGTGAAAGTCCAGGTCAGGATCGTAAGGCGGCTCCACCACCAGCAGCTGGTCAAACCCCACGCCCACGTGCCGATCCGCCAGACGACGGATCAGTTCCGGGGAGAAAAAGACATTCTGCGTTACCGCGTCGACGACCATAAAGTCGTTGCCAAGGCCATGCATTTTAGAGAACTGCATCATTTGCTCCATTGCGCGGGTACAGAACGTAATCGTCAGAGATTGACCTGAGTCGGGCCGCCGTTATTGCCGCGATCGTTGGTATCCGGCGTAGATGACTCGATACCACTTTGCACTGGTTTTGTCGGCGGTGGTGCGTTTTTATCCTCTGGCGGGAAGTACAGTGGTCCCTTCAGTCCACAGCCGGTCAGGCTAAACAGAGTGACAAGAACGGCAAGCGTTCGAAAGACGTTTTTCATGTAGAGGTTGCCCGTAAGTTCAAATCTGTTTCTATCATCGCAGGAGAAGACACAAAAGCAAGAGTTTGCCGCTTTCCTGCAACGGGAATTATTTAGCGTTATACTGCCGCCATCACGAAAAACAGGAATAAAACCATGAACGACAGTGAATTTCATCGCCTTGCCGATACCCTGTGGATGACCATCGAAGAGCGTATCGACGACTGGGACGGCGACAGCGATATCGATTGTGAAATCAACGGAGGGATCCTGACCTTAAGCTTCGAAAACGGCAGCAAGATTATTATTAACCGTCAGGAGCCGCTTCACCAGGTGTGGCTGGCGGCGAAACAGGGCGGCTATCACTTTGATCTGAAAGGTGACGAGTGGGTCTGCGACCGCAGCGGCGAAACGTTCTGGGATCTGCTGGAGCAGGCGGCGACGGCGCAGGCGGGCGAGGACGTGAGTTTCAGGTAGTTTTGTTGCCCGGTGGCGGCTACGCCTTACCGGGCCTACAACGGCTCGAACCATAGTCCGGGTAAGCGTGAGCGCCAACCGCAACAGCAGCTCGGACCGTAGGCCGGGTAAGTGTGAGCGCCAACCGCAACAGCAGCTCGGACCGTAGGCCGGGTATGCGTTAGCGCCACCCGGCAACAGCGGCTCAGACCGTAGGCCGGGTAAGCGTTAGCGCCACCCGGCAACAGCAGCTCGGACCGTAGGCCGGGTAAGCGTTAGCGCCACCCGGCGAAAAGGGTCAGGAGAAATACTGCTGCAACAGCGGCGCAGTTTCCTGGTTAGCGGGCGCCGCAGGGGTAATCGCCTGCGTACGGAACGGGATCACCTGCGCTCGTCCATCCACATTCACAATCTGGTAGAACTGCGGCAGGTTGAAGTTGATAAAGCTTGAGCCGTAGGTAAAGCGATCGTGCGAGGATGAATAGAACCGGCTGACGTCGCGCACCAGCTCCTCTTTGCTGCCTTCACAGTGGTGATACACCTCGGCACGGTTGGTTTCATCCAGAATGTAGATATTAAACCCGGCGTTATCGCCCGACTCCTCGAAGAAGAACTGAATAATCCCTTCACTCGCAAAGCCATCCACCACCTGCGGCAGCTTAACGTGGTTGGTTTCCACCTGAACCGACAGGCCATGCAGTTTGTTGTGTGAAATCGCGCCGTAGAATTCAATGGCGTTCTCCAGCTTCTGCACCGACACGTTCAGGCGCTCAAAGAACAGCCCCCAGGTCTGGCCGGAGACGCGCAGCGCTTTAAAGCGTCCGGTTTCATTCCGGGTGCTGGAAAGACGCAATTCGATGCACTCAGACACCAGCTGCTGCACGCGGGTACGAATCAGGCCGCGAAGGTGCTGGCTGTAGCAGAACACCTCCACGCTGTCCGGCGGCGCGGCGTCCTGGTGCATCTTGCCGAGGATCGTTTTCAGCGCCTCGATCATCGCCTGCTCGCCGTTAAAGTGCAGGGTACGCACTTCGTTCCACGAGTTGCGGTACAGCAGATCCACGCTGCCCACCAGGCAGTTTTGCTGCTCACCGAAGCTAAAGACGTCCAGCTTACGGAAGTCAAAGTGAACCACCTGATTGCGGAAGGCCGCCGTCGGGTCGTATTCCAGGTTGACGATGATCGCCAGATGGCGAATCTCACACGGGCTGTAGAGCGCTTTTGGCGTCGGCGCAGGCAGACGCAGTGGGAAGTGGTGCGAGACATCCGCCACCATCTCCTGCAATTTGGCTAAATCGACCACCTCGTTGCCCTTGATAAACAACCGGGTGCGTGAGGTGAGAAGGCCGTTAAACCAGGCCCAGGCCACCAGCTTGTTAAGGTAGCGGTTATACTCCAGCGGCTGATGGCTGATGATCGAATCCATGCTTGGCGCACGGTTGTACAGATACCACCCGGTGCGGTTTGCGCGGCCCGGCGGCACGTAGATAAAGGTCAGATTCGGTTCAGACAGGTCAGGCGAAATCTGTGGGTTCACCAGCGTTACCTTGCCCGGCAACGCTTCAAACGCGGCGTACAGTTTACGGGTCAGCACCCCGATATCCTGTGGGCTGGCAGAAACGCTAAGGTTGTTACGGCGGGCAAAGCGGATCAGGTTGCGGTAGCTCTGCATCATCGCATCAAGCAGCTCGTTGTGCGCCTCGCGCACCTGATCGATTTTCCAGTTGGCGCGGTTGTCGAGCATGGCGAGACGCGCTTCGTCCCATCCCCACTCTTTGACTAACTGGCTGACCACTTCACGGCGCCAGCCAACGCAGGCGCGCTCGCGGCTCAGTTTTTCACAGACTTTGAGATAGAAACATCGACGCACCAGGTCAAGACGCGTGGCGTCATCAATGGCAGTCAGGTATTCGGTGACGCGTTCCAGCATCATGCAGTAGGCATCAAGCCCGTAGGAGACGATCTCCCCGTCGTGCAGACGCTGCTTAATATCTTTCGCCAGCAGACGCGGCGTGGGGTATTCCCAGGAGTAGGCTTCCAGCAGCAGGGTTTTCAGCACCGCTTTGTACGGTGAATCAATGCTCTTATAGAGCTGCCAGAGGCTTGCACCAAAGTACTCTTCGGCGGACAGGGAGCTCAGACCGCCTAGATCCAGCCACTCGTTTGGCGTCAGTACGCCCTGCGAGTAAAGCGACATGACGTAGTCGTCATAATTCTCTTCTTCATCGCACGGCACCATATTCCACAGAATACGTTTTCCGGCCAGGCGAACCGCAGTACGGTAAAACTCATCCAGCAACAGAATGTGCTGAGTCGAGCCGCAGTCTTCACCACCCAGACTGCCGCTTTCGTTATGGCGGAAACGGTTTTCATCAATCAGGAAGAAGCTCACTTCCACGCCGAGCGACGCCGCCCAGCTCTCCAGCAGACTGCATTTACGCTGCAACAGCTGGCGCTCTTCATTGTCGAGCCAGGACTGATGGCAGACCCAGATATCCAGGTCAGAAGAACAACTTTGCCCAACCGATGACGTGCTGCCCATGGAGTAAACCCCGGTAATCGGCAGCTCGCCTTTCGGCGAAACCTGCGGCGGCATACCACGATAAAGCTCAAGTTCAGTCAGATAGTGCTGTTGGGTTTCATCAGGCGTGAAGAGGCAAATGCCCTGGGGAACGTTACCATCGAGGTAACCCGGCATTAGCGGATGGTGATAGTGCAACAATGTCGGCAGTAGACTGTATACCTGCTGGAAAGCAGGGCCCATGGCAGCAAGCGCGCGATCCACACGCAATTGATTGATGGCATCCAGTCTCTGTTTCAGAGTCTCAATATAGAGGTACAAGACGTATCGCCTGATGTTTCCGGGTGTCGCACGCCAGTCAAAACAGAACAAGCAGCGGACCCGCAGTATTTCAAAAAATAACCGTTACCCTTTTTCGCCTTGTTGTTTTCTGGTGGTACAGACGAAAAAATGGTCTAAAACGTGATCAATTTAACACCTTGCCGGTTGACCGTAAAGAAAGATGCGCTACATACAAGTGTAGCACCGTTCTGTACGTGTAAATTCCTGAATACGGCGGTGGCTGACGCGAACGCCGCCCTGTCCCTCTCACTCTTCATCAACCGTAAAACTGCCATCCGAGTGTCAACAATGTTAGGATGGTTAGCGATTGATAATGACGGTAACAAGCATGTTAGACAATGTTTTGAGAATTGCCACACGCCAAAGTCCTCTTGCGCTCTGGCAGGCACATTATGTTAAGCAGCGCCTGGAAGCCTGCCACACCGGATTACGCGTTGAGCTGGTGCCAATGGTCACGCGTGGCGATGTCATTCTTGATACGCCGCTGGCCAAAGTGGGCGGAAAGGGTCTGTTTGTCAAAGAGCTGGAGCTGGCATTGCTTGAGAACCGCGCCGATATCGCCGTGCATTCGATGAAGGATGTGCCCGTTGAGTTCCCGAAAGGGCTGGGGCTGGTGACCATCTGCGAGCGCGAGGATCCGCGCGATGCGTTTGTCTCTAATCGCTATGACTCGCTTGATGCGTTGCCGGCAGGCAGCGTGGTCGGCACGTCAAGTTTACGCCGCCAGTGTCAGCTGGCTGAACGTCGCCCGGATCTGGTGATTCGCTCGCTGCGTGGGAACGTCGGCACACGCCTTGGCAAGCTGGATAACGGCGACTACGATGCCATTATTCTTGCGGTTGCGGGCCTGAAACGCCTGGGGCTGGAAGAACGTATTCGCGTGGCGTTGCCGCCGGAGCTGTCGCTGCCCGCCGTCGGCCAGGGTGCCGTCGGCATTGAGTGTCGTCTGGATGATACGCGTACTCAGGCACTGCTCGCGCCGCTGAATCATGACGATACCGCCGTTCGCGTAAAAGCCGAGCGCGCGATGAATACTCGCCTCGAAGGAGGCTGTCAGGTGCCAATTGGCAGCTATGCTGAATTAACTGACGGTGAGCTGTGGCTGCGTGCGCTGGTTGGCGCGCCGGACGGCTCGCAGATGGTTCGCGGTGAACGTCGCGGCAAGCCGCAGGATGCCGAGGCGCTTGGCGTATCGCTGGCGGAAGAGCTGCTGAGTAATGGCGCGCGTGAAATTCTGGCTGAGGTCTATAACGGAGAGCCCCCTGCATGAGCATACTTGTCACCCGCCCTTCTCCCGCAGGAGAGCAGTTAGTGAGCCGTCTGCGCGCACTGGGGCAGGTGGCCTGGAGTTTTCCGTTGATTGAATTCTCCCCCGGTCGCGAGCTGCCTACGCTCGCTGACCAGATGCGTGCCTTGCAGGAAGGTGATCTGCTCTTTGCGCTATCGCAGCATGCCGTGGAATTTGCCCATGCGCAGCTACAACAGCAGGGCGTTAACTGGCCCCACGCACCCCGCTATTTCGCCATCGGGCGCACCACGGCGCTGGCCTTACATACCGCGAGCGGAATCGATGTTCGTTACCCGTTAGATCGGGAAATCAGCGAAGTCTTGCTACAATTACCTGAATTACAAACTATTGCCGGAAAGCGTGCGCTCATTTTGCGCGGCAACGGTGGTCGCGAACTGCTGGGCGAAACGCTGCGCGAACGCGGCGCAGACGTGACGTTTGTGGAGTGCTATCAGCGCTGTGCGAAACACTATGATGGCGCGGAAGAAGCCATGCGCTGGCACGCGCGCGGCATTAATACGCTGGTGGTTACCAGCGGTGAAATGTTACAACAGCTTTGGTCGCTGATTCCGCTTTGGTATCGCGAAAACTGGTTACTCCGCTGTCGGCTTCTGGTCGTCAGCGAGCGTCTGGCGAACCACGCCCGGGAACTGGGCTGGCAGGATATTCGGATCGCTGATAACGCCGACAACGATGCGCTGCTGCGCGCATTACAATAACTCTCAAATGGGAAGCCATAATGACGGAACACGAAAAATCCTCCGCCGTGGTTGAAGAGACCAGGGAGACTGTGGACACCACGTCACAGCCAGAGACGACAGACAAAACCGTTGAGAAGAAAAACGGCAGCAATAAAACCAGCCTCACGCTGAGCGTGATTGCCATCGCGATTGCGCTGGCCGCAGGCGTGGGTCTCTACGGACTGGTGAAGAAACAAGGCACCAACCAGACGGCCACCAGCGACGCGCTGGTTAACCAAATCACCGCCCTACAGAAAGCGCAGGAGACGCAAAAAGCTGAGCTGGAAGGCGTGATCAAACAGCAGGCTGCCGCCCTCGCCGACGCGAACAGCAAACGTGAAGAGTTGACCAAACAGCTGAGCGAAGTGCAGGAGAAAGTCGCCACGATTTCGGGAACCGATGCCAAAACCTGGCTGCTCTCACAGGCCGATTTTCTGGTGAAGCTGGCCGGGCGCAAGCTCTGGAGCGATCAGGATGTCACCACCGCCGCCGCGCTGCTGAAAAGCGCCGACGCAAGCCTGGCCGATATGAACGATCCGAGCCTCATCAACGCACGCCGCGCTATTACAGAAGATATCGCCAGCCTGTCTGCGGTTTCTCAGGTCGACTACGACGGTATCATCCTTAAGGTAAATCAGCTCTCCAACCAGATTGATAACCTTCAGCTGGCCGATAACAACGACGATGACTCCCCGATGGATTCTGACGGCACCGAGCTTTCCAGCTCCCTGAGCGAATGGCGTATCAACCTGCAAAAGAGCTGGCAGAACTTTATGGACAGCTTTATTACCATTCGCCGCCGCGATGAAACTGCCGTGCCGCTGCTGGCACCGAACCAGGATGTCTATCTGCGCGAAAACATTCGCTCCCGCCTGCTGGTGGCTGCCCAGGCCGTACCACGTCACCAGGAAGAGACCTACAAACAGGCGCTGGATAACGTTTCAACGTGGGTACGTGCTTACTACGATACCAATGACGCAACCACGACCGCGTTCCTGGAGGATATCGACAAGCTGAGCCAGCAAAACATCACCATGAACGTGCCGGACAAGCTGGAAAGCCAGCCGATTCTGGAGAAGATCATGCAGACGCGCGTGCGTAACCTGCTGGCCCAGCCGGGCGTTCCGGCAGAGCGCCCGGCTGAAGCACCTGCCGCCGCGCCAGCGCCTGAAAGCGCGCCGCAAGGAGAGTGATGATGCTAAAAGTCTTCTTACTCTTCATCCTGCTGATCGCCGGAATTGTACTGGGGCCGATGCTCGCGGGTCACCAGGGTTACGTATTGATCCAGACCGATAACTACAACGTCGAAACCAGCGTGACAGGGCTGGTGATCATCCTGATCCTGGGTGTGGTCGTCCTGCTGGCAGTGGAATGGATCCTGCGTCGGATTTTCCGTACCGGGGTTCACACGCGCGGCTGGTTCGTTGGCCGTAAGCGCCGTCGCGCCCGTAAGCAGACCGAGCAAGCGTTGCTGAAGCTGGCCGAAGGCGACTATCAGCAGGTTGAAAAGCTGATGTCGAAAAATGCCGACCATGCAGAACAGCCGGTTGTTAACTATCTGCTGGCCGCTGAGGCGGCGCAACAGCGAGGCGATGAGGCCCGCGCCAATCAGCATCTTGAACGCGCATCTGAGCTCTCAACTAAGGATCCGATTCCGGTTGAGATCACCCGCGTTCGTCTGCAACTGGCGCGCAATGAAAACCATGCCGCACGTCACGGCGTTGACCGTCTGCTGGAAATTACCCCTCGTCATCCGGAAGTGCTGCGTCTTGCGGAGCAGGCATACATTCGGACAGGTGCCTGGGGTTCGCTGCTGGACATTATCCCTTCCATGGCGAAAGCCGACGTGGGTGATGATGAACATCGTGATGAACTTCAGCGTCTGGCCTGGATTGGCCTGATGGATCAGGCGCGCGCCGATCTTGGCAGCGACGGCCTGAAAACCTGGTGGAAAAACCAGAGCCGCAAAACGCGCCAGCAGGTTCCCCTTCAGGTGGCGATGGCAGAACATCTGATTGAGTGTGACGACCATGACACCGCGCAGGAGATCCTTCTCGACGGTCTCAAGCGACAGTATGATGACCGCCTGGTGATGGTCATCCCGCGTCTGAAAACCAACAATCCGGAACAAATAGAAAAAGCACTGCGCCAGCAGATCAAAACCGTGGGCGATCGTCCGCTGCTGTGGAGTACGCTTGGCCAGTCTTTGATGAAACACGGCGAGTGGCAGGAGGCGAGTCTCGCCTTCCGCGCTGCGCTGAAGCAACGCCCGGACGCATTTGATTACGCCTGGCTTGCTGATTCGCTGGACAAGCAGCACAAGCCGGAAGAGGCCGCAGCCATGCGGCGTGATGGGCTTCTGCTTACGCTACACAATAACGGAACGCAGCAGTAATTATCCAGGAGGCCAGATGGCCTCCTTTTTTGTACCCATAAAAAAACGCCTGCTATAAAAGCAGGCGTTAAAACAGGTCTGTAAGACAACATATTTGGTGCTTCACTCAACGTTATGTCCATGGTGTTTGATGAGGCCGAAGCGACATCTGTCAGTGGACGATAAGCACCGTAAACGGCTCTGCGTCATTCCTGAGTTTATGAGGCCGTAGGGCGAACATAAGAGATGGAATGAGCATCTACACGCATATTATTGCATGTAATGTGCCAGGTTTACACGCATAACTTTTACATCGCGCAACATTTTAAGATAAAAGGAAATTATGTTGTTAAGAGGCGCCTTACGCCATACAAACTCGCGCTAAGGGCGGCAATCTGTCGTCACCAGGAGACAGGTTAAGAGAGAAAATAATAAATTCTTTATTATTAAAGGCTTATATGTCGCTGAATCGCGACAAGGATATAGAGTGTTGTCGGGGAATGGCTACAGGATGAAAAAGCGCAGAAAACAAAAAACCCCGCCGAAGCGGGGTTCAAAATTGGTCGGCGAGAGAGGATTCGAACCTCCGACCCACTGGTCCCAAACCAGTTGCGCTACCAAGCTGCGCTACTCGCCGATGTACTGCTTTTTTGAATTTTTAGTTCAACTCATTAAAAGTCGTGGTGCGAGGGGGGGGACTTGAACCCCCACGTCCGTAAGAACACTAACACCTGAAGCTAGCGCGTCTACCAATTCCGCCACCTTCGCAATTCACAACTCTTTCAATAATGGGGTGGCTAATGGGATTCGAACCCACGACAACTGGAATCACAATCCAGGGCTCTACCAACTGAGCTATAGCCACCACTGTATTCTTTCACGCGGTTCTGACTACTTCTCAGACCACCGCAGCTCTAGCGCCGGGACTAAAATGGCGCGCCCGACAGGATTCGAACCTGAGACCTCTGCCTCCGGAGGGCAGCGCTCTATCCAGCTGAGCTACGGGCGCTTAGCGCCGTTGCGGGGCTGGATATTACGTACCTCCGACCCCGCTGTCTAGTGCTTTTTTGAAAAAAATGCGCGTTTGGTTATGGTTTGCACATTTTGCCGCTTATTCCTCCACTTTATGGGCGGAGCCACGGCGACCCAGGCCAAAAAGTTTATATGCAGCTGTGACGGCAGCCAGGAAGATCATCCCGACAAACAGCGACATGCGGGTATCTTCATTAAAGTACATTCCAATTAATACGCAAATCAGGAACGCCATCGTCAAATAGTTCGCATACGGGAACAGAATGGAACGGAATGGATGGCTGGCGATCGCTTCTTTGTGCGCCTGTCGGAAACGCAGCTGGCTAATCAAAATGACAAACCACGGTACCATCCCCGGCAGCACGCTGGCGCTATAAACATAAACAAACACGCGCTGCGGATTCGGGATGATGTAGTTCAGGCAAGAGCCAATCAGCAGAATCACAATCGACACCGCTACGCCCGCCACCGGTACACCCACGCGGGAGACTTTACCCATCACCGCCGGCAGCTGTTTGTTTTGCGAGAGCGCGTAAAGCATGCGCCCGCAGCTGTACATCCCGCTGTTACAGCCGGAGAGCGCCGCCGTCAGCACCACAAAGTTGATAATGGCGGCTGCCGCCGTGATGCCAATCTTAGCGAAGGTTAAGACAAACGGGCTGCCGGTGGTGCCGATCTCGTTCCATGGGAAAATGGTCACGATAACGAAGATCGCGCCCACATAGAAAATCAGGATACGCCACAGCACCTTGCCTACCGCGCTACGCAGCGTGACCTGCGGGTTTTTCGCCTCACCTGCGGTAATGCCGATCAGCTCAACGCCCTGATAGGAGGCGACAACGATACAGAGCGCCGTCAGAAAGCCCTTCCAGCCGCCCGCAAAGAAGCCGCCGTGCCCGGTCAGGTTATCAAAACCGATAGCGTGCCCGCCGTTACCGAAGCCAAAGAAGATGACCCCAAGGCCAACGACAATCATCACGATGATGGTGGTGACTTTGATCATCGCAAACCAGAACTCGATTTCGCCGTAAAGACGAACGGCGGCAAGGTTCGCCAGCGCCACCAGCCCTACGGCAATAAGCGCGGGTATCCACTGGGCCATCTCCGGGAACCAGAACTGCACGTAGACCCCGATGGCGGTGATCTCCGAAATCCCCACGGCCATCCACATAAACCAGTACGACCAGGCCGTGAGATAACCAAAGAACGGGCTCATATACCGGTGGGCGTAAACGGCGAAAGAGCCCGTCACCGGCTCCAGAAACAGCATTTCGCCCATTGAGCGCATGATGAAGAAGACGAACAGTCCGGCAATAATATACGCCAGCAGGACGGAAGGCCCCGCCCACTTCAGCGTGCTTGCCGAGCCCATAAACAGGCCAACGCCGATAGTCCCGCCCAGCGCGATCAGTTCAATATGTCGAGCTTCCAGCCCACGCTGAAGCTCCGGTTTTTTCTCTGCCATAATTCCTCGGTTGTGTTTGCTGTTTCCCGACTTGTTGCCGGGTATTGTTTTGAGGGGTACTGAAATACGGAGCGAATGGTTTCTTAAATTCTGGCAAATGGCAAACAATGCATTAAAAAAATGAATGCATTGCACATAAACTCAGCAGTTTTGCGGGGGGCGTTGCAGCGCGAACAGCAGATCGCGCTGCATATTGATTACATTTTCCCGGTGTAGTGCCAGGCGAGGTAGCGCAGAAGGCGAATCTGTCGTTTTATACGCGTCGGTTGGGAGAGCAGGCGGTAGAGCCACTCCAGCCCCAGATTTTGCCAGACTTTGGGCGCACGCTTAACGTGGCCGGTAAAGACGTCGTAGGTGCCGCCAACGCCCATATAAAGCGCATCCGGGCTGACCAGACGGCAATCGCGCATCAGTATTTCCTGGCGCGGCGACCCCATAGCGACAGTGACAATTTTCGCCCCGCTGTCGCGCACGCGCTCATATAACGCCTGGCGATCTTCCGGCCTGAAATAGCCATCCTGGCTGCCCACTATGTTAACATTCCACTGGCTACGCAGCTTTTGTTCGGTCTGCGCCAGCACCTCTGGCTTGCCGCCGATCAAAAATACCGGCGTGCCTTCAGCGCCTGCGCGCTCCATAAGCCGCTCCCAAAGGTCAGCACCCGCCACGCGAGACACATTAGCGTCTGGAAACTTTTTACGAATTGAACGTACCACGCTAATACCGTCTGCGTATTTAAACTCCGCGGCTTCAATCAGGCTTTTCACTTCCGCATTATCTTCAACCGCCAGCATTTTTTCTGCGTTGATGGCCACCAGCGTGCCCGACTTCATCTGCCCGTCCGCGAACAGAAAATCCAGCGCGTGCTGCATGTCACGCCAGCCAATCAGCTGTAGCCCGCGCAGTGCATAACGCGGGGCTGAAGTTGTATCCGTCATGATAATCCCTACTCAGACTTGCGACAGCGTTGTGCTGCCCTGTGGCTCACGTCTGTGCACAAGCCCTGCACTGTCAAACAACCAGTACAGCAGTTTTGCCAGCAGCAGACAGAGTCCGAAAACGACCATAAAGAACACCACGCGTGAGACGAATGAATCCAGCCCCTCGCGCGCCAGAACGATCATATTGAAAATGGCACCGAAACAGAAACTGTGCAAAACAGCGGCTTTGTAGCGGTTGGTCTCTTCGTTACCCAGCGTATATAGCCAGTCGAACCATTTTATTATCAGCCCTACCGCGATCGCGCCAGGCAGGATAAACCACGTTCCGCCCATCACTACCAGCGAGCCAATCAGGGTTGGGGAAATCGCCAGACCCGAATGGTTGTTCAGCACTTCCCAGGTGAAGTAGTTCGCCGTGTTCAGGACAATGCCGGGACGATCGGGCCACAGCCACGTCGGTATAAAGACATAGAAATCGCGAACAATCGGCGCCAGCCCCTGGAATTCGATCTTGTCGTAGTTTTGCAGCAGTAATGCCAGGTTTTCCCACGGCGAGAAGGTGTCGCGCGTCAGATACAGGAAGGTGTAAAACGCTTCGTCGCCGGCCACGTTCAGCCCGTAGCGCTTCAGCGCCAGCCAGAACATCCCCACAATGCCAAAGACGCCTGCCGCCGCCAGCATCCACAGCGAGATCCAGCCGCGAATAATGCCAATAAACAGGAAAATCGCGAAGGCGATAATGATGTTGGCGCGGGTGCCGCCGACGATCATGTAGGTCAGAATGCCAAATGCGACGGTGCTGACCAGGAAGAACAGCCAGGCTTTGCTGTCCTGACGCAGGAAAAAGATCACCAGCATCGCCGGGATAAAGAAATAGAAGAAACGCTTGAGCGCGACGCCGGAGACTTCGGCGGAGAAAATCTGGCTATAGGACTGCAACTTAAACAGTAAAAAGCCGTTATGCATGAAGAAAATCGCCACGCTGACGAGGGCGATAGTCATCAGCATAACCCACGTCAGATGGGTTTCTACCCGGTTCATGGTAAACAGCGGACGACGGGGGGTGGTGTCTTTTGCCGCCCGCAGGCGCGTTTTATAAGTGACGTAGTACACCGCGTAGAAGCAGGTCGCAGAGAGCAGCGCCTGCAACAAGATTTCCGGCGGCGCGACGCCAACATCAAAGCGGAACACGAGGATGCTGGTCAGCGGGAAGCCAAAGAAAAAGGTCAGCAAAAACAGCAGCGAGAAGAATACGTTGAAGTTAAAACGTACCCGCCGGAATTCAAACCAGGTGAGCGTGGCGATAAACAGCGTGCTCAGCAGCCAGACCACCAGCAAGCCGCTAAACTGCAACTGACTCATGCGTTGTCTCCTGAAGCAATACGCAGCGCGCGGTGCCACGGCGTGAGGTAGTTCGGGCTGAAAAAGTCGATGCTATTTTTATCCACCAGCGTGAGCTGACGCTGCGCTTCCCGTACCACCTCGACATTAAGCGTGTCAGAGGTAAACAGCACCGGAATATGCTGCTCGGCCATGTCCTGCCAGAACGGGTTTTCGCGGTTGAGCACGCAGGGTACGCCCGCCTGAATCAGCAGACACAGCGTGCCAATCCCCTGCTGACGGGCAAAGATGAAATAGCCCAGATCGCATTTTCGCAGCAGCGCGAGATAGTCATCAAATTCCAGCTTATCGCTGAGAATGTGCAGGTTTTCCGCGCTAAACAGCGCAAGCCCCTGCTGGCGAACTTCATCGATGTAGGCGTCGTTATTGGCGGGATAGCCCATCGGCACCACCACGTTCACCGTGTCGCCAAACTGCTGATGCACCGCCCTCAGCGCCGCGACATGCTCGTTACTGCGATCGCCGGAATTCCCCACCAGGATGGTCAGCTTGCCCTCTCGAACCGTGTCATTCGCCATGGTGTTCAGCGCCGGATCCATACGGGTCGGGAAATAGAGCAGCTCCCCGCGAACCTTCGGGTGCTGTTTAGCAAAATAGTTGAGATCGCCTCGGGTAGCAAAAACGCAGCCCACGCGCGCCTGCGCCAGACGACGCAGCGGATAGAAAAGTCGGAACTTCCAGCCACGGGAGACTTCGTAGAGATCCGCTCCCCAGATATGCCAGCTGAACTGAGAAGGTTTGATCCCGCCGCTTAACAGCGCCAGCCACAGTCCGGTATTGAACTGTCCATGGAAGAAGAAACGTTGGCTTCGATCCGCTTTGGCTTTAGCAACCACGGCCTTCGTCAGCGCCGCTTTGTCTGGCCAGAAGGTGATATGCAATGCCGGACACGCCGCGCTCAGGCCGCTGTCGCGTCCAACGACCATAAACTCACGCGCATCGGGCGTGCCGGATGCCAGTTCATCGTTGAAGAACCGCAGAACGGTCTGGTTATGATGCGGGATATCCGATCCCAGTATGTGTATCAGTGCAGTCATGCGCGTTTACGCCAAAGTAAAAATACGCCGCAACAGGCAGCGAAATAAACGATATAAGTTGCCATATAGGCCTGCGCCGCCCCCAGCGCACCGTAGGTGGGGATCAGCCAGTGAGAAAATGCCGTTAGCAGCGCAAACTGGCCGATCTCTGCCAGGATATACAACCGCAGCGAAGCCTTCGCAATCACCAGATAGCCGAAAACGTATGCCCCCACTTTCAGCACATCGCCGACCAGTTGCCAGGCAAACAGATCGCGCATGGCGGTAAACTTCGCCGAAAACAGCAGCCAGATGGCGAAATCACGCAGTAACCACACGGTAAAGCTGGCGATCGCAACCGCCGGTAACACGAAACGCAGGGCGCGAAAAATCTCGCGGGTAATATCCTGCCTGGACGTCAGGCGCGATAAGGTTGGCAGCAAATAGACGCTAAAGGAAGCCGTAATAAATTGGAGGTAAGCATCTGAAATGCTGCTCACGCCCTGCCAGATCCCCACTTCATCCCAGCTGTAATGCGCTGCCAGCAGGTTTCGCATCATCACGTAAGCCACGGGAAGCGTTACCGAAGTGATGAGCGCCATCAGGGTAAACTTTCCTAGCTGCCCCGCCAGCATCTTGTCCCACTGCGGTTTCAGGTAACTCAGCGGGACATTGCCTCTGCGCATCAGCATAAACGCTGCCGGAATGACAACGAGCGCAGGCACCAGCGCCAGCCCCAGCAGCGCGCCTTCATAGCCGCCCAGTCGATAGCAAAAGTAGTAGGCGATAACGCCGATGATGCTGCCGAGGATCAGCGCCAGCGCATTCCCGGCGGCATCACGGAAGCCTTTCATCAGCGCCAGCAGCAGGTTCGCCCAGGCGATGCCCATCTGAACGAACGCCACCAGGCGCACCAGTCCCTGATAGTGCGTGTGTCCGAACAGTCCCTGACTAACAGGTGCCGCCGCCAGCAAAAAGACGATGGCCAGCAACGTAGAGAAGCCCAGCACCATAGCAGAGGAGGTGCCCACCACCGTGCGAAGCTTTTCGGCATCGTCATGATGCTGCGCGACGTATTTGGTGACGCCATTAAATATCCCGGCACCTGCCAGCACGCCAAGCACCGTGACCAGCTGGCGGAAGTTCCCTGCCAGCCCAACGCCTGACGGACCAAATGAGACGGCCAGCAGCTTGACGACCAGTAACCCGGCGCCAATTTTTACTAGCGTGGACGCTGCCGTCCACACCGACGCTTTTGCCAGAGACATATCAGGCGAAATAACTCAGAAGCGAATTGATCACCGTACGCTGGTTCACCGGCGCGAGGTTGTAGAACAGGGGCAGGCGGAGCAGACGTTCGCTCTCTTTGGTGGTGTAGCGGTCTTCACCGGCAAACATCCCGAAGGCTTCGCCAGCCGGGCTGGAGTGCAGCGGAATATAGTGGAATACCGCCATAATTTCCGCCTCTTTCAGCCAGGCAATCAGCTTGCTGCGATCGTCGTTATCGCGCAGCTTGATATAGAACATGTGGGCGTTGTGGATGCAGTCTGCCGGAATGGTCGGCAGTTCAATACGTCCGGCTTTAGCCAGTGGTTCCAGCGCGTCGTAGTAGGTTTGCCACAGGGAGAGGCGTTGCAGATTGATTCGCTCTGCCGCTTCCAGCTGCGCCCAGAGATACGCGGCCTGCAAGTCCGCCATCAGGTAGCTTGAGCCGATATCGCGCCAGGTGTATTTATCCACCTGACCGCGGAAGAACTGGCTGCGGTTGGTCCCTTTTTCACGGATCACTTCCGCACGCTCCACAAGGGCACGATCGTTAATCAGCGTCGCGCCGCCTTCGCCGCCTGCGGTGTAGTTTTTGGTTTCGTGGAAGCTAAAGCAGCCGATATGACCGATGGTTCCCAGCGCGCGACCTTTGTAGGTGGACATCACGCCCTGCGCGGCGTCTTCCACCACGAACAGGTTGTGCTTTTTGGCGATGGCCATGATGGTGTCCATTTCACAGGCCACGCCCGCGTAATGCACCGGAACAATCGCCCGCGTTTTGTCGGTGATCGCCGCTTCAATCAGCGTTTCGTTGATGTTCATGGTATCCGGACGGATATCCACAAACACGATTTTCGCCCCGCGCAGGACAAACGCGTTCGCCGTGGAGACGAAGGTGTAGCTCGGCATGATCACTTCATCGCCGGGCTGAATATCCAGCAGCAGCGCGGCCATTTCGAGCGATGCGGTACAGGACGGCGTCAGCAGCACCTTGGCACTGTGAAAACGTTGCTCCATCCACTGCTGGCAGCGACGGGTAAAACCACCGTCGCCACAGAGCTTGCCGCTGCCCATAGCCGACTGCATGTAATCAAGTTCAGTGCCCACAACGGGAGGCGCGTTAAATGGAATCATCTTGTCACCTGTATAACCAGTAGGCGGTGGCGTCAATGCTGGCACCACTCGCAATATAACGTTTAAGCGCAGCGGTGTTGCCCATCTGGGTTGCGACCCGCAGCGTCGATACCTGTTGTTGCTCCGCCCAGTGCAGCGCCGCCTGCATGAGTTTTTCGCCCATGCCGCGCCCGGCTAACAAACCGATGCGCGCCTCGTGCTCGTTGAGCCTGCGAAGCGAAACAAAACCCTGAATCTGCCCACCGGCAGTACGGAACACCAGACAGACGTGGTCAAACGTGCCTTTAACCGCATTCTCTATCCACCGGGCATAAAAGCGGCCGCTGTCATCGGGCGCATACCAGGGCGCCCGGAAACGGCTTTGAGCGAAAGCCAGCGCCGCCATCTTGCGCAGCGCGGGGATATCCTGCTCCGTTGCAATTTCCGCGCCCGGTGAGCCGTGGCGGGCCACGGTAACAGAGAGATCAACCTCGCCCTCGACCAGCCGGAATCCGTGCTGCTGGAGCGCGTCCAGCAGATCGGCGCGGTCCGCCGGGATCTTAGCCTGTACGCGCTGCCAGGCGCTGAAGTCTGCGTCCTGCAACGCAGGAGCGTTATCGCGCAGACGCACTATCGCTGAGGGGAGCGAAAAAAATACGCTTTCCCACTCAAGGGACTCCAGCACGCCGTTGAGAGTAATCAACGCCAAACGCCCTTAGTATCAACAATATACTGCTGACGCACGGCATCAGCGGAGACCGCTTTAAACGCATTGTGATCCACCAGCAGCACCAGCACATCCGCCGTCGCCAGCGCGTCATCCAGTGCGGTAAGGGTGCAGTGACCGGCAAGTTTTGCCGGCAACGCATGAATATTCGGCTCAACCACCAGCGTTTCACCGCTGTGCCAGGCTGCGATCGTTTCGGCAATTTCCATTGCCGGGCTTTCGCGAAGATCGTCAATATTCGGTTTGAATGCCAGACCAAAGCAGGCAATTTTCAGCTCACTGGCACGTTTACCGCTGTCGGCGAGGCAATCCGCCACCGTGGCTTTCACCTGGTTGATAACCCAGTGCGGTTTGTGGTCGTTTACTTCGCGCGCGGTGCGAATCAGGCGTGCCTGTTCCGGATTCTGCGCCACGATAAACCACGGATCGACAGCGATACAGTGCCCACCCACACCCGGCCCCGGCTGAAGGATGTTCACGCGTGGGTGACGATTGGCAAGGCGAACAAGTTCCCAGACGTTAATCCCCTGATCGGCGCAAATCAACGACAGTTCATTCGCAAATGCAATGTTAACATCGCGGAAGCTGTTTTCGGTCAGTTTGCACATCTCGGCGGTGCGGGAGTTGGTCACCACGCATTCGCCTTCAAGGAAGATCTTATACAGCTCGCTGGCGCGCGCGGAGCAGACTGGGGTCATGCCGCCAATCACGCGGTCATTTTTAATCAGTTCCACCATCACCTGGCCTGGCAGTACGCGCTCAGGGCAGTAGGCGATGTTGATATCGGCCTGGTCGCCCGCCTGCTGGGGGAAGCTGAGATCGGGACGCGCCTCGGCCAGCCACTGTGCCATCTGCTCGGTTGCCCCAACAGGTGAAGTGGACTCAAGAATAACCAGTGCCCCTTTCTTCAGCACAGGCGCAATGGATTTTGCCGCCGCCTCGACGTAAACCATGTCAGGTTCATGATCGCCTTTAAAGGGCGTTGGAACCGCAATCAGGTACGCATCGGCTTCTACCGGCGTGGTGCTGGCGCGCAGGAAGCCACCATCCACCGCCTTTTTCACCACACGATCGAGATCAGGCTCCACGATATGAATTTCGCCACGGTTGATGGTTTCTACCGCATGCGCGTTGATATCTACGCCAATAACCTGCTTTTGACGAGAGGCAAAGGCCGCCGCAGTAGGCAGCCCGATATAGCCGAGACCAACAACAGAGATGGTAGTAAAACTCATAGCGTTACCCGATTGTGTTTAAGTGCGTGCAAAATACGTCCACAAGCCTGCCCGTCCCCGTACGGGTTATGGGCACGGCTCATCGCCTGATACTCTTCTTCGTCATGCAGTAAGCGCGTGACCTCTTCGACAATACGATGCGGATCCGTTCCCACCAGACGCACGGTACCGGCAGTGACCGCTTCCGGACGTTCAGTGGTTTCGCGCATCACCAGTACCGGCTTACCGAGGGAAGGCGCCTCTTCCTGAATGCCGCCAGAATCGGTCAGGATCAGCCAGGCGTGGTTCATCAGCCAGACAAATGGCAGATAGTCCTGCGGCTCTATCAGGAGCACGTTTTCCACGTGGCCCAGGATACGGTTGACCGGTTCGCTGACGTTAGGGTTAAGGTGCACCGGATAGACAATCTGCACATCCTCATTCTGCGCGGCGATTTCAGCCAGCGCGTGGCAGATTTGCTCAAAGCCACGGCCAAAACTTTCGCGGCGGTGTCCCGTCACCAGAATCGTTTTCTTGCCGTTGTTCAGGAACGGATAGCGCGCAGCGAGTTCTGCCTGAAGCTCGCTGTTAGCCAGCACGCGGTTACGCACCCAAATCAGCGCATCAATGACCGTATTGCCGGTAACGAAGATTTTGCTGTCGCTGATGTTTTCGCGCAGCAGGTTCTGACGTGAGTTCTCGGTTGGCGCAAAATGGTACATCGCCAGGTGACCGGTGAGCGTACGGTTGGCCTCTTCCGGCCACGGGGAATAAAGATTGCCGGTACGCAGTCCCGCTTCGACATGGCCAACAGGGATACGCTGATAGAACGCGGCCAGGCTGGTCGCCACGGTGGTGGTGGTGTCGCCGTGCACCAGCACTACATCCGGCTTGAACGACTCCAGAATAGGCTTTAATTCTTGCAGAATACGGAAGGTGATTTCCGTCAGTCCCTGTCCCGGTTTCATTATATTGAGATCGTAATCCGGGACGATAGAAAAGAGGGTTAAGACCTGATCGAGCATCTCACGGTGCTGGGCAGTCACGCACACTTTCGCTTCAATATCAGGATCTCTGGCCAGCGCATGAACCAGAGGCGCCATCTTGATGGCCTCCGGCCTGGTGCCAAATACGGTTAGTACTTTCACATCGATTCTCTTCGATTAGACGATGAAGGCCGCAGCCTTCATCGTAGACGGCGTTCTTAGTTTGTGCGGCGACGCAATAACGCTACGCCAGCGCCAGTCAGTGCGCCCACAATCCCCCACATGATCATCAGGAATGCGCGACGCGGACTATCGCGTTTTACAGGCTCTTCAGGCGTTCTTAAATAACGATAGGTCTGAAAACGCGGGTCCAGCGTTGGACCGACGTTGAGCGTATTGAGCATGGCGCGGTTTTGGTCGTAATCAAGGTCAAAGTCAGGGCCTACGGCCTGGATATTTTCCAGACGTGCCTGAAGCATTGGGCGACCAAGAAGGAACATTTCTGAATCAGGGAGTTCGTCAGCCGGAACATCCGTTTCGCTACGGGAAATATTGTGCTGTTCCGCAATCTTCAGCGCCTGCTCAATATTATGCACGCGACGGGCGAAGATGGCCTTAGCGACCTCTTCCTGACGTTTGACCTGCGCTTTCATCTGAATAGTACGCGCAGCCCAGGCGCCTTTCAGCTCGTCATTCAGATGACTGGCCGCACGCTGGCTGGCAAAAGCAACGTACTGACGCAACAGGTTATTGGCGTCCGGCGCCGTTTCCGCAATCAGCTTCACGCTGTCGCTAACGTTACGGAGCACATCGCCAGGCATAAACTGAATGTTGTTGATTAAATCATCCAGCAGCGCGGCATCCGCTTTGCTGTTACCGACCATGCGCTGCTTGTAGTAGTCTGTCTGGGACCAGAAATCGCGACGTGTATCCCACGACGCCAGCTGCATCACAAACTCTTTGTAGGACTCATCCATCACCGAGGCCTGATCCGGGGTCGCCAGATTGGCCTTGACATCAAGATTACGCAGGAATTGCTGCTGGGAGTAGTAGCCTCCAAGCATATTCACCGTTGGTCGGTCTGTGATCGCCGTGGCGCTCCACTCTTGTTTCGCAAAGAAGGTGTAGGCAAGCGCTAACAGCGCGAACCCCAGGCCAATCCCCACAATCCACAGTTTGCCCTGCCATAACACTCGAAACAAACCACGAATATCCAGCTCGTTCTCAGTGCCCACTGATTTCGCTCCCGCCAACGGTTGAGTCATCATAGTCCCGGTTTTACTTAGTTAAAGTTGTGTTTTTGCCACTGTTCCGACGCATCCTGCGTTTTAAACGTTTAATAAAACGCGCGACTTTCCATGCACGCTTGATGCAGTAACCGTACATGAAAAATGCTAGCAAGAATAATACCAACATTACCCATTCAGGAATGAAATGAGCGTATTCCGCAGCAACGCCAATCGCAGCCAGAATAGCAGCCGCTAGCGTAATCAGCACAAACGCCTGACGAGACGTGAAGCCGGCGCGCATAATCAGATGATGAATATGCTGCCGGTCCGCAGAAAATGGGCTCATTCCTTTACGCAGACGACGATACATAATCGCCACCATATCCATCAGCGGAATGGCAATGATCCAAAGCGCTGTAACCGGGCTGATTGGATGTGTTTTACCCTGAGTGGTTTCCAATAAGATCCAGATAATAGTGAAACCAATCAATGTGCTACCCGCATCGCCCATAAAGACTTTATAGCGACGGCCCAGCGCGCCAAGATTTAAAAGAATATAGGGCAGAATGGCCGCAATCATAGCAAAACACCACATTGCCAGGCTGTATTGACCATCAAACCATAAGATTATGCCAATGGCAGCAAATGAAACACAAGATAGTCCGCCCAATAAACCATCAATCCCATCTACCATATTAAATGCATTGATGGCGACCCATACGGCAAAGAGTGTAAGGAAGTAACCAAACGGCCCAAGTACCATCTCCCAAGAACCAAAAATGTATCCAAGACTGCTAAGGTGAAGGTTTGCCGCCACCATCATGGCAAGAGCAACTGCAGCCTGCACGAAGGCTCGAATTTTTACACTGATATCGTAGCGATCATCAAGTGCCCCCACAACAACCAGAACAGACGCACAGCACAGGTACAGCCTGGCATGTGGGATATAGTAATCCGCGATAGCAAAAGTGAAAGAAACACCTGCAAAAACGGAGATTCCTCCCACCAAGGGAATCATACCTTGGTGCCGTTTACGGAAGTTAGGTTTGTCCACTAAACCGACATATTTTGCTACCTTACGTGCTAAAAAAAGAAAGCAAGTAGTGAACAAAAAAATACTGGTGAGTTCAGCAAACGTATCGAATAGGTTCACAACGGATGTTCTCAACATATGTTAGTCAAAGAAGTATAACCATGATGGCATCAAGCCAGAAGGCATAAAGCACACCTCTTGCGACCCATTTGTTTATTATTCAAGCTATTAATATTTTTACTGTGCGAATTTTCTTATTGTCGCACCGACCGGTCAAAATTGGGAGTGTGTGGTAATAGCGTATAGTCCATAAATAAAAAACGCCACGTAAAAACGTGGCGTTTACTGGGATTATTTGCGTTACGAGCGTTTCATCATGTCGAAGAAATCGTCGTTCGTTTTAGTCATCGCCAGTTTGTTAATGAGGAATTCCATTGCGTCGATTTCGCCCATTGGATGGATGATTTTGCGCAGGATCCACATTTTCTGCAGCTCTTCCTGAGTGGTAAGCAGCTCTTCTTTACGGGTACCGGAACGGTTGTAGTCGATCGCCGGGAAGACGCGTTTTTCTGCGATTTTACGAGAAAGGTGCAGTTCCATGTTGCCTGTACCTTTAAACTCTTCGTAGATAACTTCGTCCATTTTGGAGCCGGTATCGATCAGCGCCGTCGCGATAATGGTCAGGCTACCGCCCTCTTCCACGTTACGCGCCGCACCGAAGAAACGCTTCGGACGATGCAGGGCGTTGGCATCCACACCACCGGTCAGTACTTTACCGGAAGCCGGCACCACGGTGTTGTAGGCACGCGCCAGACGGGTAATGGAATCGAGCAGGATGATCACGTCTTTCTTGTGCTCAACCAGGCGTTTCGCCTTCTCGATAACCATTTCCGCAACCTGAACGTGGCGGGAAGCAGGCTCGTCGAAGGTTGACGCAACCACTTCCCCTTTCACCAGACGCTGCATCTCGGTCACTTCTTCCGGACGTTCGTCAATCAGCAGCACCATCAGCACACAGTCTGGATGGTTGTAAGCAATGCTCTGCGCGATGTTTTGCAGCAGCATGGTTTTACCGGCTTTTGGCGGCGCCACAATCAGACCACGCTGGCCACGACCAATTGGCGATGCCAGATCCAGCACACGAGCGGTTAAGTCTTCAGTAGACCCGTTACCACGCTCCATACGCAGACGAGAGTTCGCGTGCAGCGGCGTTAAGTTCTCGAACAGGATCTTATTGCGGGAGTTTTCCGGTTTGTCGTAGTTGACTTCATTAACCTTCAACAGCGCAAAGTAGCGTTCACCCTCTTTTGGAGGACGAATCTTACCTGAAATGGTGTCACCAGTGCGGAGGTTGAAACGGCGGATTTGGCTAGGGGATACGTAGATGTCGTCAGGGCCGGCGAGGTAGGAGCTGTCTGCAGAGCGGAGGAAACCAAATCCGTCTTGCAGTATCTCCAGCACACCGTCGCCAAAGATATCTTCGCCACTCTTAGCGTGTTGCTTCAGGATGGCGAAAATGATGTCCTGCTTGCGCATACGAGCCTGGTTTTCCAGTCCCATATTTTCGCCGAGAGTGATCAGCTCAGAAACCGGCGTATTCTTTAATTCGGTAAGATTCATAATGGTGTGGGTTCTTAAACTCGGGGTGATTCTCGAACTTAATGTTGTGAATGGTATGGCAGGGTCATCCATGCCTGTTTAGCGGCCATCACCTCATGTCTGTTCGCTGTCTGGTCACAGGGAAAGAACGCAGAACTGAAACGACAAGACGGATTGAGTGACAAGCCCGGAATCTAGCAACTTCACGCACTGTTTAAGTTAACAACGGGAAGTATCGGGTAAAACAAGATTCAAACAACAAGATATGTTTAAAACGTAGTCATAGCTAACTTAGCACGACTAAAGCCGGGCGTCCAGAGCTCACCATTAATTAGGCGCTCTGGACGCTCAGCGGAGAAACCTTACGCCAGGTTAGCGTCCAGGAACTCTTTCAGTTGACCTTTGGACAGTGCGCCCACTTTGGTCGCCGCCACGTCACCGTTCTTGAACAGCAGCAGGGTCGGGATGCCACGGATACCGTATTTTGGCGCGGTGCCCGGGTTCTGGTCGATGTTCAGCTTGGCAACGGTCAGTTTGCCCTGATATTCGTCAGCGATTTCATCCAGAATCGGAGCGATCATTTTGCAAGGACCACACCATTCAGCCCAGAAATCAACGAGGATCAGCCCGTCAGCTTTAAGTACGTCCGTGTCAAAACTGTCGTCAGTCAGGTGAATAATTTTATCGCTCATATATAACTCCACAGGAATAAGCCTGGTACGTTGGTTTTGTCTCCACCAACGACGTGTTGATGTCGCATTAACCAACTAAAGGTTGACTTTATTTCACCGGATACGCTTTCGTAAAGCAATAGTAAGCTGATATTCTACCACACTATGAGCAAAACACATTTAACAGAACAGAAGTTTTCCGACTTCGCCCTGCACCCAAAGGTGATCGAAGCCCTTGAAATTAAAGGGTTTCATAACTGCACGCCCATTCAGGCTCTCGCCCTGCCGCTGACGCTGGCCGGTCGTGATGTTGCAGGGCAGGCGCAAACCGGTACTGGCAAAACGATGGCGTTTTTAACGTCAACGTTTCATTATTTACTTTCTCACCCAGCGATTGCAGACCGCAAAGTTAACCAGCCGCGCGCGCTAATTATGGCCCCGACGCGAGAACTGGCGGTACAGATCCACGCAGACGCTGAGCCCCTGGCGCAAGCCACCGGCCTGAAACTTGGCCTGGCCTATGGCGGCGACGGCTACGATAAACAGCTGAAAGTGCTGGAAAGCGGCGTCGATATCCTGATTGGGACCACCGGCCGTCTTATCGACTACGCCAAACAGAACCATATCAACCTCGGCGCAATCCAGGTCGTGGTGCTGGATGAAGCAGACCGCATGTACGATCTGGGCTTCATTAAAGACATCCGCTGGCTGTTCCGCCGTATGCCTGCGGCAAACCAGCGTCTGAACATGCTGTTCTCCGCAACCCTGTCATACCGCGTACGTGAACTCGCATTCGAGCAGATGAACAATGCGGAATATGTGGAAGTAGAACCGGAACAGAAAACCGGGCACCGCATTAAAGAAGAGCTCTTCTATCCTTCTAATGAAGAGAAAATGCGCCTGCTGCAAACCCTGATCGAAGAAGAGTGGCCGGATCGCGCGATCATCTTTGCGAACACTAAACACCGCTGTGAAGATATCTGGGGCCACCTGGCGGCAGATGGTCACCGTGTGGGCCTGCTGACCGGCGACGTGGCGCAGAAAAAACGCCTGCGCATTCTCGACGAATTTACTCGTGGCGACCTTGATATTCTGGTCGCGACCGACGTGGCGGCCCGTGGCCTGCACATTCCAGCCGTGACGCACGTCTTTAACTATGACCTGCCAGATGACTGTGAAGACTATGTACACCGTATCGGTCGTACCGGTCGTGCCGGCGCAAGCGGTCACTCCATCAGCCTTGCATGTGAAGAGTATGCGCTGAACCTTCCGGCCATTGAGACCTATATCGGTCACTCTATTCCACAGAGTAAATACAATCCGGACGCGCTGATGAGCGAACTGCCGCCACCTAAGCGCCTTACCCGTCCACGTACCGGTAATGGCCCGCGTCGTTCCGGCGGTGCGCCGCGTAATCGTCGTCGTTCAGGTTAAAAAATGATGCTCAGTTCCACCTCGCTCTATGCGGCAATTGATCTCGGTTCGAATAGTTTTCATATGCTGGTTGTACGCGAGGTGGCGGGAAGCATACAGACGCTGACGCGCATCAAGCGCAAGGTCCGCCTGGCGGCGGGCCTGAGCAGCGATAATCACCTCTCTCCCGAAGCCATGGAACGTGGCTGGCAGTGTCTGCGCCTCTTTGCAGAGCGTCTGCAGGACATACCGCATGCCCAAATCCGCGTTGTCGCGACCGCGACGCTCCGTCTGGCGGTTAATGCCGTCGATTTTATTGCCAAAGCGCAGGAAATTCTCGGCTGCCCGGTGCAAGTCATCAGCGGTGAAGAAGAAGCGCGTCTGATATATCAGGGCGTGGCGCACACTACCGGGGGCGACGATCGCCGTCTGGTGGTGGATATTGGCGGAGCGAGTACTGAACTGGTGACCGGTACGGGTGCCCAGGCGACCTCGCTGTTCAGTCTGTCGATGGGCTGCGTAACCTGGCTTGAGCGCTACTTTACTGACCGCAATCTCGCGCAAGAAAACTTCGACGAGGCTGAAAATGCCGCGCGTGAAGTGCTGCGTCCGGTCATGGACGAACTGCGCTACCACGGCTGGAAAGTGTGTGTTGGGGCGTCAGGAACTGTACAGGCGTTGCAGGAAATCATGATGGCGCAGGGGATGGATGAGCGGATCACGCTTGCTAAACTCCAGCAGCTTAAACAGCGCGCCATTCAATGTGGTCGTCTGGAAGAGCTGGAAATTGAAGGGCTGACGCTCGAACGTGCGCTGGTCTTCCCCAGCGGGCTAGCCATTCTCATCGCCATTTTTACCGAGCTAAACATCCAGTGCATGACCCTGGCAGGCGGCGCACTGCGCGAAGGTCTGGTCTATGGGATGCTGCATCTTTCGGTGGATCAGGACATTCGAAGCCGTACGCTACTTAACGTCCAGCGCCGCTTTATTGTGGATACCGATCAGGCGCAGCGAGTGGGCCAACTGGCATCGCTCTTTGCGGATCAGGTTATACCACGTTGGGATATCGAACCGTTAAGCCGCGATTTGCTGCTAAGTGCGTGTGCGTTGCATGAAATTGGGCTTAGCGTTGAGTACAAACAAGCGCCGCTACACGCAGCCTGGCTGGTGCGTAATCTCGATTTGCCGGGCTACACTCCCGCGCAGAAAAAATTGCTCGCGACCCTGCTGCTGAATCAAACCAACGCCGTTGACCTCTCTTCACTTCATCAGCAAAACGCTGTACCGCCGCGCGTGGCCGAACATCTCTGCCGCTTACTTCGTCTGGCGATTCTGTTTGCCAGCCGGCGTCGCGACGATCTCCTCCCGGCCATTACGCTGGTGGCAGACGATGAAAAACTGACGCTGACGCTGCCGGAAAATTGGCTAGAAGATCATCCGCTTGGAGCAGAGTTGATCGAGCAGGAGTGCCAGTGGCAGAGCTATGTGCACTGGGCGCTTGATGTGAAGTGACCCTTTGAAGCGTGCCGGGGGGCGGCTTCGCCTTACCCGGCCTACAAAATTGTTATCCTTTCTCTTTGGCTTTCGCCAGCATGGCGCGTATGTTCGCCACGTTGGCTTGACCCTTGTGCATCCGCTCTTCAGCGGTAATAGCTTTACGCTCCTGCTCCCAGATAAGATCGTCCTGAGGCAACTCCAGCAGGAAACGGCTCGGCTCCGGGCGCACCAGCTCACCATACTGACGGCGCTCTTTGCACAGCGTAAACGTCAGCTCTTTCTGCGCACGGGTGATCCCCACGTAGGCCAGACGGCGCTCTTCGTCGACGTTATCTTCATCAATGCTGCTCTGGTGCGGCAGCAGGCCCTCTTCCATCCCCACCAGATAGACATACGGGAACTCCAGCCCTTTCGAGGCATGCAACGTCATCAGCTGGACCTGATCGGCTTCTTCTTCACTCTCGCCGCGCTCCATCATATCGCGCAGCGTGAAGCGGGTGACCACCTGCGTCAGGGTCATCGGCTCGTCAATCTCAGATCCTTCAAGCATTTCGGTCATCCAGCTGAAGAGCTGGTTAACGTTTTTCATGCGCATTTCTGCCGCTTTCGGGCTGGCGGAGGTTTCATACAACCAGGATTCGTAATCAATACCGTGGATCAGATCGCGTACTGCCGCCACGGGCTCGCGCTCTGCCAGACGCTGCACCTCACCCAGCCAGTGGGTAAAGCGGGTTAAGGCGTCATAGCCGCGCCCGGTCAGGGTCTGGCTCAGCCCCATATCGAAGCTGGCGGTGAACAGACTTTTGTTGCGGGTCATCGCCCATTCACCCAGCTTTTGCAGCGTCGCAGAGCCAATCTCGCGCTTCGGCGTATTTACAATGCGCAGGAAAGCGCTGTCGTCATCCGGGTTGGTCAGCACGCGCAGATAGGCCAGCAGATCCTTGATTTCCGGACGCGAAAAGAACGACGTACCGCCGGAGATTTTGTAGGGGATGCGGTTCTGCATCAGCATCTTTTCAAAGACGCGCGACTGGTGGTTTCCGCGATAGAGGATCGCGTAATCCTTGTATTCAGTTTTGTTGACGAAGTGATGGGCAATCAGCTCGCCGGTTACGCGCTCCGCTTCGTGCTCTTCGTTATTGGCGCTAAGGACTTTCAGCTCGGTCCCGTAACCCAGTTCAGAAAACAGGCGCTTCTCAAAGACGTGCGGGTTGTTGGCAATCAGGATGTTCGCCGCCTTCAGGATACGCCCGGAAGAACGGTAGTTCTGCTCCAGTTTAATCACCTGCAACGCCGGGAAGTCTTTGCTCAGCAGCACCAGGTTTTGCGGACGTGCGCCACGCCATGAGTAAATCGACTGATCGTCATCGCCTACAACGGTAAAACGCGCGCGCTGTCCTACCAGCAGCTTCACCAGCTCGTACTGGCTGGTGTTGGTATCCTGGTATTCATCCACCAGCAGGTAACGAATTTTGTTCTGCCAGCGCTCGCGCACCTCTTCATTCCGCTGAAGCAGCAGCGTCGGCAGCAGGATCAGATCGTCGAAATCCAGTACGTTGCAGGCTTTCATATGCGCGTCGTACAGGCCATAGCAGTGGGCAAAGATGCGGTCACGCTCGCCTTTGGCACTTGCCGCAGCCTGGGCCGGCGTCATCAGATCGTTTTTCCAGTTCGAGATCGTCGAGATCAGCTGTTGCAACAGCACTTTGTCATCTTCTATCAGCCCTTCCGTCAGCTCTTTGAGCAGCGCCACCTGGTCGGTGTCATCAAAGAGCGAAAAGTTGGACTTCATTCCCAGCGCCGCGTATTCGCGCTTGATGATATCCAGACCCAGCGTGTGGAAGGTGGAGATCATCAGCCCGCGCGCCTCTTTACGGCCAAGCGTCTGGCCGACGCGCTCTTTCATCTCACGCGCCGCTTTGTTGGTAAAGGTGACCGCCGCGATATGGCGCGCCTGGTATCCACAACCCCGAATTAAGTGGGCGATTTTGTTGGTGATCACGCGTGTTTTACCAGATCCCGCTCCCGCCAGCACCAGGCAGGGTCCGGTGACGAATTCGACAGCTTGTTGTTGTCCGGGGTTTAAACGCATAAATGATCACTCAATGAAAGTCGGGAGAGGAGGAAAAACGCGTGGTAGTATACCGATCGTAAACTCGTTGACTCAAGGCACGATCATGGCAAAAACAGCAGCAGCACTGCATATCCTTGTTAAAGAAGAAAAACTGGCACAGGATCTGCTCGAACAGATTAAAAACGGCGCCGACTTCGGCAAACTGGCGAAGAAACACTCGATTTGCCCGTCAGGCAAACGCGGTGGTGACTTAGGCGAGTTCCGCCAGGGCCAGATGGTTCCGGCGTTTGATAAAGTGGTCTTCTCCTGCCCGGTGCTGGAGCCAACCGGCCCACTGCATACGCAGTTCGGCTATCACATTATCAAAGTGTTATACCGCAACTAATCAAAAGCCCGGTGCATTAACTCACCGGGCTTTTTTATTTGAGTGTTCCAGCGTTCAGATACCGTCGCCGTATTCGAAGGTGTGGTGAATACCGTTAAAGTGCTGATCCATATCCATCGACGGTTTATCGCTGTCTGGCTTACCGACGATGCGCGCCGGGACACCAGCGGCGGTGGTGTGCGGCGGTACAGGCTGGAGCACAACCGATCCCGCGCCAATCTTTGCGCCGCGTCCGACTTCAATATTGCCAAGGATTTTAGCACCCGCGCCGATCATCACCCCTTCACGAATTTTCGGATGGCGATCGCCGCTGGTTTTACCTGTACCGCCCAGCGTAACGGATTGCAGAATCGACACGTCATCTTCGATCACCGCCGTTTCACCGACAACAATGCCGGTGGCGTGATCGAGCATGATCCCGCGGCCAATTTTCGCCGCCGGGTGAATATCGACCTGGAAGGTCACGGAAACCTGGTTTTGCAGGAAGATGGCCAGCGCGCGGCGTCCCTCATTCCATAACCAGTGGCCGATGCGGTACGCCTGTAAGGCGTGGAAGCCTTTGAGATACAGCAGCGGCGTGGAGTATTTATCCACCGCCGGGTCACGCGTGCGCACGGCCTGAATATCGCAGGCGGCAGAAGCAATCATTTCCGGATCGGCAGCGTAGGCCTCTTCCACCACCTCGCGAATAGCGATAGCAGGCATGATAGGGGAAGCCAGTTTATTGGCGAGCATGTAGCTCAGGGCGCTGCCGAGATTTTCGTGCTTGAGTAGCGTCGCGTGATAAAAACTGGCCAGCATGGGCTCACAGTCGGCCAACGCTCGGGCTTCGGCTTTAATATTATTCCAGACGATATCCAGTTCTTCACACGGCATTGCTTGCTCCAGACGATAGTTAATGACCAGCCAGTTCTGCGCTGGCTGGGTCATTCAGGTGACGATACTTCCCGGCTAATTGCTGCTGCGCTCGTCCTTGCGCGCACGACCTAATAAGGTCAATGCTGCCTCGCGCGCATTTTTTCCGCAATACAATACCTGATAAATTTCCTCGGTTATTGGCATTTCGACACCGAAACGATGCGCCAATTCGCGAACTTCTTTGGTATTGCGATAGCCTTCAACCACCTGACCAATCTTCTCCTGCGCGCTTTTGACATCGCTACCCTGTCCGAGCATCATGCCAAAGCGGCGGTTACGCGACTGGTTGTCGGTGCAGGTCAGCACCAGATCGCCCAGCCCAGCCATTCCCATAAAGGTGGCCGGATCGGCGCCCAGCGCTTCTCCCAGGCGTGACATTTCGGTCAGGCCACGGGTGATCAGCGCCGTACGCGCATTCGCGCCGAAGCCGATGCCGTCAGACATCCCGGCCCCGATGGCAATGACGTTCTTCACCGCGCCGCCCAGCTGTACGCCGATAAAATCAGGGTTGCTGTACACGCGGAAGCTTTTGCCGCAGTGCAGCAGTTGCTGAAGATCGTCGGAAAATGCCTGGTCGGTGGACGCCAGCGAGATCGCCGTCGGCAAGCCCGCAGCCAGCTCTTTGGCGAATGTCGGCCCGGAGATCACCGCCAGCGGGATCGCTGTTCCCAGCGCTTCGCGGGCAACGTCCTGCAACAGACGTCCGGTTTCCGCTTCCAGCCCTTTCGTCGCCCACACAATACGCGCATCCGCACGCATCAGCGGCTTAATCTGACGCAGGACTTCGCCAAACACATGGCTTGGCACCACAATCAAAATATTGCGGCTGGCCGCCAGCGCGGTTGCGAGGTCGCTTTCCAGATACAGAGAGTCAGGGAACGGAACGTCCGGGAGAAACGCCACGTTGCAGCGGTCGTGTTGCAACGTCGCGATATGTTTTGGATCGTGGCCCCACAGGACCACGTCGTGACCATTTCTTGCCAGTGTGATGGCAAGAGCGGTGCCGTAAGAGCCGGCACCGATCACAGTCATTGACGCATTAATAGTGCTCATCAGGCATCCTGATGTTGTTCGGCACCTTCGCCAGCCTGCTGCTGTAGATAGTTCATAAACAGCGCATCAAAGTTGACTGGCGCAAGGTTCAGTTGCGGGAATGTACCGCGAGAAACCAGGCTGGTGATGCATTCACGCGCATACGGGAACAGGATGTTCGGGCAGTATGCACCCAGGCAATGCGCCATCTGGTTACCTTCGATGCCGCCGATAGAGAAGATACCGCCCTGCTGGACTTCGCACAGGAATGCAGTTTCTTCGCCCAGGGAGGCGGTCACGGTGACACGCAGTACGACTTCATACACGTCATCCGCCAGCTGGGTGGATGCGGTATCCAGATCAAGTTTAACCTCTGGCTGCCAGTCTTTCTGGAAAACGTGCGGCGCATTTGGCGCTTCGAAAGAGACATCCTTGGTGTAGATGCGCTGGATCTGGAAAGTCATCTCGGTGTTGTTTTGTTCTGACATGGAAAAACCCTTTTTAATTGTCCTAAAGTCTCTAGCTCAGCAGCGGATCGAGTCCACCGCGGGCGTCGAGCGCATACAAGTCATCACAGCCGCCAATGTGCTGCGCATCAATAAAAATCTGTGGAACCGTTGTGCGACCACTGCGTTGGATCATCTCTTCGCGTTTAATCGCGTCACCATCAATCGGCAGTTCCTTAAACGTTACGCCTTTGCTGGACAGCAGCGCTTTCGCTCGGTGGCAGAACGGGCACGTTGCTTTGGTGTAGATCTCAATATTGGCCATCACTTAACTCCTTATTTACCGCGCACTAAAGGAAGATTCTCCCCGCTCCAGCCGGAGATGCCTTCTTTCAGCACCGTTACGTTTTCAAAGCCTGCTTTATGCAGTGCGTTGGCAGATTCCTGCGCCTGCATGCCAGTGCCGTCAACAACAATAATCGGCTGGGCTTTATGCTTCTCCAGCTCACCAATGTTGTTCGCTTTAATTTCCGCTGGCAGCAGGTTGATAGCACCTGCAATATGGCCCTTGCGGAAATCGTCGCGCTGACGCAGATCGACAACCACGGCGTCCTCTTTGTTGATCAGACGTGTCGCTTCACCGCGGGTGATCACCTTAATTTTAGACGTCAGTCCCTTAAATGTGGTGAACAGTACAGCGACCAGCAGGCCAATCCACGCGATGCTCAGAACCGGGTGGCGGCTAACGAATTGCATAATTTCTTGCATGGGGGGTAACAACTCCCGACTAAGTGATTAAAAAAACCAGGACAGGAGTATACCTGTGCGCTGTGGCAAATACAGCCAGCGACATAAAGCTAATCTATTTTCTGCGGCATGCCACGTAAAAAAAGCCTCAAAATGGCCTGAGAACGGCCTTGCCCCCGCGCTTTCTTTGATCTTCTGCGGCTATTTTATCGATTCAGCTGTAGTAAAATTACGCAAATTTTTTGTCTCTTGAGCATGAGGTTGTCGCAATGTCGGTTTCTAAAAAACCTATGGTACTGGTGATTCT
The DNA here is from genome assembly GCF_014982425.1 of Enterobacter cloacae complex sp. I1M. NCBI lineage: Bacteria > Pseudomonadati > Pseudomonadota > Gammaproteobacteria > Enterobacterales > Enterobacteriaceae > Enterobacter > Enterobacter cloacae complex sp. I1M. The sequence continues at coordinate 88,707 of NZ_JADCLG010000019.1, forward strand.
GGATGGCTATGGCTACCGTGAAGATCAACAGGATAACGCCATTTTCAACGCCAAAACCCCGGTTATGGATGCGCTATGGGCAAAACGTCCCCACACCCTGATTGATGCGTCTGGTCTGGAAGTCGGCCTGCCGGATCGTCAGATGGGCAACTCTGAAGTGGGTCACGTTAACCTGGGCGCAGGCCGTATCGTTTATCAGGACCTGACGCGCCTGGACGTTGAAATCAAAGAACGTACATTCTTTGCCAACCCAACGCTCACCGGAGCGGTTGATAAAGCCGTTGCCGCAGGCAAGGCCGTTCATATTATGGGCCTGCTCTCTGCGGGCGGCGTTCACAGCCACGAAGATCACATCATGGCGATGGTTGAACTGGCCGCCGAGCGCGGTGCGGAAAAAATCTATCTGCACGCTTTCCTGGATGGCCGCGATACGCCGCCACGCAGCGCAAAAGGTTCTCTGAAAGCCTTTGAAGATAAATTTGCCGCACTGGGCAAAGGCCGCGTGGCATCCATCGTTGGCCGTTACTATGCCATGGACCGCGACAACCGCTGGGACCGCGTTGAGCAAGCCTATGATCTGCTGACCCTGGCAAAAGGCGAGTTCCAGTTCCCGACCGCCGTTGAAGGCCTGGAAGCGGCTTACGCGCGTGATGAAAACGACGAATTTGTGAAGGCAACCGTGATCCGCGCTGAAGGCCAGGCCGATGCCGCTATGGAAGATGGCGATGCGCTGATCTTCATGAACTTCCGTGCTGACCGCGCGCGCGAAATCACCCGCGCCTTCGTCAACAGCGATTTCGACGGTTTCGCCCGTAAGAAAGTGGCGAAGATCGATTTCATCCAGTTGACCGAGTATGCAGCGGATATCAAAGCCCCATGCGCGTATCCACCCGCTTCCCTGGAAAATACCTTCGGCGAGTGGATGGCGAAAAACGATAAAACGCAGCTGCGCATCTCCGAAACTGAGAAGTATGCGCACGTGACCTTCTTCTTTAACGGGGGCGTAGAAGAGCCGTTTAAAGGCGAAGACCGCATCCTGATTAACTCACCGAAAGTCGCCACATACGATCTCCAGCCAGAAATGAGCTCTGCGGAGCTGACCGAAAAACTGGTGACCGCGATCGAAAGCGGTAAATACGACACCATCATCTGTAACTATCCGAATGGCGACATGGTGGGCCACACCGGCGTGATGGAAGCTGCCGTTAAAGCGGTTGAAGCGCTGGACCACTGCGTTGAGCAGGTCGCGAAAGCGGTTGAATCCGTGGGCGGCCAGCTGCTGATCACCGCTGACCACGGTAACGCAGAACAGATGCGTGACCCGGCAACCGGTCAGGCGCATACCGCCCATACCAACCTGCCTGTTCCACTGATTTATGTAGGTGATAAGTCAGTGAAAGCAGTGGAAGGCGGCAAGCTTTCCGACATCGCGCCAACCATGTTGTCGCTGATGGGTATGGAAATCCCTGAAGAGATGACTGGCAAGCCGCTGTTCATCGTGGAATAATCGCTCCCCATGAGGGGAAAGGCGATTTTTTCAATCACATGGGTCGTGAAGCCGTTTCGGTTATCAGTCAGACCTCTGCTTTGCGCCAGCGCACTCAGCGCTGGCGTATTGCTGTGCGCCGCATCTGCTCACGCGGATGACCGCGACCAGCTCAAATCCATTCAGGCCGATATCGCCGCCAAAGAGCGTGTGGTACGCCAGCAGCAGCAGCAGCGCTCTGCCCTGCTTGCCCAGCTTAAAAAGCAGGAAGAGGCTATTTCCGCCGCCGCGCGTAAGCTGCGTGAAACACAAAACACCCTTGCCCAGCTTAATAAGCAAATCGATGAAATGAACGCGTCGATTGCGAAACTGGAGCGTCAGCGCGATGCCCAGGAGCGCAACCTTGCTGCACAGCTTGACGCCGCTTTCCGCCAGGGTGAGCACACAGGCCTTCAGTTGATCCTCAGCGGTGAAGAGAGCCAGCGCGGTCAGCGTTTACAGGCCTATTTCGGCTATCTCAACCAGGCTCGTCAGGAGACCATTGCGCAGTTGAAACAGACGCGCGAAGAAGTCACCACGCAAAAAGCCGAGCTGGAAGAGAAGCAGAGCCAGCAGCAAACGCTGCTCTACGATCAGCAGGCGCAGCAGGAGAAGCTTGAGCAGGCGCGCAATGAGCGTAAGAAGACGCTCGCCGGGCTGGAGTCCTCTATCCAGGCAGGACAAAGCCAGCTGAGCGAAATGCGCGCCAACGAATCCAGACTGCGTAACAGCATTGCCCGGGCAGAAGCCGCGGCCAAAGCGCGCGCCGAAAAAGAAGCGCGCGAAGCGCAGGCGGTGCGTAATAAGCAGCAGGAAGCCTCCCGGAAAGGCACCACCTACAAACCGACTGAAAATGAACGTTCCCTGATGTCGCGTACCGGCGGCCTCGGCTCCCCGCGTGGTCAGGCTTACTGGCCCGTTCGCGGTACGATCCTGCATCGCTATGGCGAACAGTTGCAGGGTGAGCTACGTTGGAAGGGGATCGTTATCGGTGCGTCTGAAGGTAGCGAAGTGAAAGCCATCGCCGATGGCCGCGTGATCCTGGCCGACTGGCTACAGGGTTACGGGCTCGTGGTGGTGGTCGAGCACGGTAAAGGCGACATGAGTCTTTACGGCTACAACCAGAGCGCGCTGGTCAGCGTTGGCACTCAGGTGCGCGCGGGTCAACCCATTGCCCTTGTGGGCAGCAGTGGCGGTCAGGGCCGCCCGTCACTCTATTTCGAAATTCGTCGTCAGGGTCAGGCGGTCAATCCACAGCCGTGGTTGGGAAGATAAGTTTTGCTTCAATTTCGTCGAATTGTTTTTTCCGTCGTCAGCGCACTGGCGCTGGCTGCACCGGTTTATGCAGGCAAACTCGCGATTGTGATTGATGACTTCGGTTATCGACCACACTATGAAAATCAGGTGCTGGCGATGCCGTCAGCCATCTCTGTCGCCGTCCTGCCTAATGCGCCTCACGCGCATGAAATGGCGACCAAAGCGCACAATGGCGGCCATCAGGTCCTCATCCATCTGCCGATGGCCCCTCTCAGCAAGCAGCCGCTGGAAAAAGATACCCTGCGTCCGGACATGAGCAGCGACGAGATCGATCGCATCATCCGCGATGCGTACAATAAAGTGCCGTATGCCGTGGGTCTGAATAACCATATGGGCAGCGCGATGACCTCCAGCCTGTACGGTATGCTGAAAGTGATGCAGGCCCTGGAGCGTTACAATCTCTATTTCCTCGACAGCATGACCATCGGCAACAGCCAGGCGATGCGTGCCGCTCAGGGGACGGGTGTAAAAGTCATCAAGCGCAAAGTCTTCCTGGACGACTCCCAGAACGAAGCGGATATCCGCATGCAGTTCAACCGCGCGGTACAGCTGGCGCGCCGTAACGGTTCGGCGATTGCCATTGGGCATCCGCATCCGTCTACCGTTCGCGTTTTGCAGCAAATGTTGCCGGGCTTACCCGCCGATATCACGCTGGTGCGTCCGAGCGATCTGCTCAATGAACCTCAGGTGGATACTTCCCGTCCGGGTAGCGCGCAACCACCCGCAACGCAGCCGCGTAATCCATTCCGCGGCGTGAAGAACTGCACGCTGAAACAGCCGCCTGAACCGGTCTATGCAACCCGCTTCTTCACGGTGATTGGCGAAAGCATCAGCAGCAGTACGCTGGTTAAATACGTCCAGCAACAGTGGCAGGGTTGGGGAAAAAAAGCCTGATCGGCTAACGCCTATTCTGCCAGATAAGAGTCCGACTGCTCTTTTGCAACGGACTCTTTCTTTTCTCGATCCTGATACCAGGCCTTGAAATACTTCAAAAAACTGTACGCCGTGGCATAAAACCCTGTCACCACACCCACTTTGCCCTTACGCCACGCACCGCTAAACAGATACCATTTGAAAAATGCGCCGATAGCGCTGATCGCGCCGCGACCAAGAGAGGGACGTATCGTCTGATATTGAACCAGGCGAGTGGTATATCCGTTTAATTTATTGAAAAGTTCATGCAGTGAATAAAACGTATCATGTCTGACATAGCCAGGAATACGTTCAGAACGGAGAAAACCTTCAACCTGATCGTCTACTGGCCGGTTATTAAATCGTGACTGCGTACGGTTAAAAAGACGCACCGGATAATCCGGAGATGAGACTGGATAAATCGTTCGGACATTTTCTCCCAGAACAAACCAGTGACGACATATCCGCCACGCCATATCCGATTCGGGTTCATCGCCCATTTTTAATTTTAAAATAGCACCAACGGTTTCTTGATCGAGTATTTCGTCACTGTCCATGCACAGCACCCAGTCGTTGTGCGCATGGGATACGGCATGATTCATCTGCTCGCCGTGCCAGCTATATTTTTTGAATATGGGCGACAATCCATAACTCTGGCAAATATATATCGTTGCGTCTGTACTGCCGGAATCAACTACAACGAATTCATCCGCTATTTTTAAAAGAGGAGGAATAACATCGTGCAACGTTCTTTCGGAGTTAAACGTTAATAAGCAAACCGTTATTTTAAACATATTCTCACTCTCTCAAAAACAACATAAAATTTTTGTGCTAATACTATCGAATTGAGAAGAGGCGATTAAAGTCTTAAATCGCACTTTTAAAATAAGCGCGTTTAAAACCTTTCCTTATAAAAAGACAAAGAAATACAAAAAATCTATTTTATTTCAGTAAATTCTTTATAATGCGGTCAGATGAAGGGTAGCATACGGATTCAGACATGCCGCAAAAACGTAAAATCCTCCTCCTGGACACAGGCAAAGAATGGGGGGGAGGTACCAACAGTATGCTTGAGCTTCTGAAGCGAATCAACCGCGACAAATTCGACATTACCTGTTGTTTTTACAGTGATTATAGTCGTGCTGAAGGTCAAACGATAGGCCAGGTGCTCAACAGCATTGGGATCCCATTACTCATTATCCCTCAACGTAAGCAACCGGCATGGGCAAAACTCCTGAAAGAAGCGGGACGTGGTCTGCTGTTTTTCTCGCGTTCGGCGCGCAAAGCATTTACGCGGCATATTGATACCCTGTGGCGTATCCGGCCCAACGTCAGCAAGATCGAGACCATTTTCAGGGAAGGTGGATTCGATACGCTGTATATGAACAACCAGCCAGGCTCTAATGAAGAAGGGTATCTGGCGGGCGCAAACCTGCGTGCACGGATAATCCAGCACTGCCGGATTGAACCAGTGCTGACCCCGCCGCTGGTGAAGCTGGTGAATGCCCATGCCACAAAAATCATTGCCGTCTCGCACGGCGTTGAACGCGTGCTACTTCAGCATGGCGTCCGGCCAGAGCTGTGTACCACGGTCAACAATGCCATCGACATCCATCAGCCTTTGCCGGACCGATGCGCGATGCGCCAGCGACTGAATATTGAAGACGATACGTTTGTATTCGGCAGCATTGGCTCGTTAATCCCTCGTAAGGCCAACCACCACACGCTGGAGGCGCTGGCACAGTTCAGCCAGAGACACCCGCAGGCAAAATGGAAAATGGTGCTGGTCGGTGAAGGGGCTGAACGCGGCGCGCTGGCTGCACAAGCTGATGCATCAGGTATTGCTGAGCACGTCATTTTTACCGGTTTCCAGAACACGCCTTTTGACTATCTCGCCACTTTTGACGCGTTCATTCTGGCCTCGCAGAGCGAAGGCTTGCCCCGCGTCGTGCTGGAAGCAATGCTGCTCAACATCCCCGTGATTGGTTCAAAAGTGACCGGCACGGCAGAATTGATCGACCATGAGTCGACCGGGCTGCTGTTCCCCTGGAGCGACGTGTCGCAACTTGCTCAACATCTGGATAATATCTGGCAGGATCCTGCTCTGCGCGCCCGGCTCGCCGCAGCCGCGCACCAGAATGTCTGCAACATGTATGCCATTGAAAGCTATGTTAACGGTGTCGAGGCCGTTCTTGGCGCGCAATAACCAAACGAGAAGAACATGTTTAAATTCCTGAATGCTCGCTACCGCCACATTACCGGGCGTCATAACATTCCTTACGCTTCCCTTCCGGTCACGCGCGATCTCGTTGCGGTTGATTCCATTGTGATCCCGTGTACGGGCGCGGATTTCGTCGAAGAGGCGTTATTGTCAGCGACCTTTGCAGAGCGTTATGCCTCTGACGTCAGCGAGATTGTTATCGTCAGCGATCAGCCTGAATCCGCTTTCGGCGAACTGCCGCCAAAAACCCGCGTTGTTACCCTCACGCTTCCAAAACGTGAAGAAGGTTACCGCTATAAGCAGATCTACCTCAGTCGTCTGGTGAAGCTTAACGCTCCGTTGCAGGCGCGCGGTCAAGGTGTGCTGATGATCGACTCCGATCTCAACCTGCTTAAAATGCCAGAGATCAACATGGCGGATATGCACATCTACTCCAGCTTCCGTCAGGGCAAAATGATTGCCAAGCTGGACGGCGCGCCAGCGGAGAAAGTGCCGGCGTATTACAAAGAAACGGTGCGCCCGTATCTGGTCGATCACGTTAACGGCGCGTTTCTTGCCGCCACCAAAAAGACCTGGCGCCGTATCTGCCCGCTGTGGCTGACGCTGTTCCAGGATACCTGGGAGCTGATGGACGATACGCAGCCGCCGACCGATCAGCTGCCGCTCGCTGCGCTGCTGGACATGCTGGATGTCAAAACGGTTAACCTGGGCGACTGGATGAACTGGCCGGTCTCCAAGAAGATCGGCGGACAGGAAGCCGTTGTGCCGAAAGAGGTGATTGGCGCGCACGGCGGTTTCCCACTTTCCGAATGGCAGAAGTATCTGGAATCACCGGATAATAAGCTGCTGTTCAAAGGTCAGGATTACACCCGCAAGGTGCGTTACCTGACGGACGAAGAGAAAAAGAATCAGTAAAAAAGGGGCCTCAGGCCCCTTTTTGATTACTTATCCCAGCTCAGGATCACTTTCCCTGACTGGCCGGAACGCATTGCGTCGAAGCCCTGCTGGAACTCATCGATGGAGAAACGGTGAGTGATAATCGGGGACAGATCCAGACCGGACTGGATCAGCGCAGCCATCTTGTACCAGGTTTCGAACATCTCGCGGCCATAAATGCCCTTAATGAACAGCCCTTTGAAGATGACTTTGTTCCAGTCGATGGACATATCTGACGGCGGAATACCCAGCATCGCGATTCGGCCTCCGTGGTTCATGGTGTCGAGCATGGTGCGGAACGCCGGTGGCGCACCGGACATCTCCAGACCCACGTCAAAACCTTCGGTCATGCCCAGCTCTTCCATCACGTCTGTCAGGCTCTCTTTCGAGACATCCACCGCGCGGGTGACGCCCATTTTGCGCGCCAGCGACAGGCGGTATTCGTTCACGTCGGTGATCACCACGTTGCGCGCACCCACATGCTTCGCCACGGCTGCCGCCATAATGCCGATTGGGCCCGCGCCGGAGACCAGCACGTCTTCACCCACCAGGTCAAAGGAGAGCGCCGTGTGTACCGCGTTGCCGAACGGGTCGAAGATGGAGGCCAAGTCGTCAGAGATATTGTCCGGGATTTTGAACGCGTTAAACGCCGGGATCACCAGGTATTCCGCGAAGCATCCTGGACGGTTCACACCCACGCCGACGGTATTGCGGCACAGGTGCGTACGCCCACCGCGACAGTTGCGGCAGTGACCGCAGGTAATGTGGCCTTCACCGGAGACGCGGTCGCCAATGTTGAAGCCTTTCACTTCCTGGCCAATGCCGACCACTTCGCCGACATATTCGTGGCCGACAACCATTGGCACGGGAATGGTTTTTTGCGACCACTGGTCCCAGTTATAGATGTGAACGTCAGTACCGCAGATGGCGGTTTTACGAATTTTGATCAGCAGATCGTTATGACCGACTTCCGGCTCCGGCACGTCGGTCATCCAAATCCCTTCTTCCGCTTTCAGTTTGGATAACGCTTTCATCACACGTCCTCAGGCAATTACGCCCAGCTGTTTGCCGATGCGGGTAAAGGCTTCCACCGCACGTTCAATTTGTTCAGGCGAGTGCGCCGCAGACATCTGGGTGCGGATACGCGCCTGACCTTTTGGTACCACCGGGAAGAAGAACCCGGTCACGTAAATCCCTTCTTTCTGAAGCTCACGAGCAAATTTCTGCGCGACAACCGCGTCACCCAGCATCACCGGAATGATCGCATGGTCAGCGCCGGCCAGGGTGAATCCTGCGGCGCTCATTTTTTCACGGAACAGGCGGGCGTTAGCCCACAGGCGGTCGCGCAGCTCAGCCCCGGATTCCACCATCTCCAGCACTTTAATAGAGGCGGCCACAATCGCCGGCGCCAGGGAGTTGGAGAACAGGTACGGGCGGGAGCGCTGACGCAGCCACTCAACCACCTCTTTGCGCGCAGCAGTGTAGCCGCCAGACGCGCCACCAAGCGCTTTGCCCAGCGTACCGGTGATGATATCTACGCGGCCCATTACGTCGCAGTATTCGTGGGAGCCGCGGCCATTTTCGCCGACAAAGCCAACCGCGTGAGAGTCATCCACCATCACCAGCGCGTCGTATTTATCCGCCAGATCGCACACGCCTTTCAGGTTGGCGATCACGCCGTCCATGGAGAACACGCCGTCGGTGGCGATCAGCACGTGGCGGGCACCGGCTTCACGGGCCTCTTTCAGGCGGGCTTCCAGCTCAACCATGTCGTTGTTGGCGTAGCGGAAACGCTTCGCTTTGCACAGGCGTACACCGTCGATGATGGAGGCGTGGTTCAGGGCGTCGGAGATAATCGCGTCTTCTGCACCGAGCAGGGTCTCAAACAGACCGCCGTTGGCGTCGAAGCAGGAGGAGTACAGAATCGCGTCTTCCATTCCGAGGAAGTTCGCCAGCTTTTGCTCAAGCTGCTTGTGGCTGTCCTGGGTACCGCAGATAAAGCGAACGGAGGCCATGCCGAAGCCGTGGGTATCCATGCCGTTTTTCGCCGCGGCAATCAGCTCAGGGTGATTCGCAAGACCTAAATAGTTGTTCGCGCAAAAGTTGATCACATGGCTGCCGTCGGCAACGGTGATGTCCGCCTGCTGGGCAGACGTGATAATACGCTCTTCTTTGAACAACCCTTCCGCACGTGCGGTGTCGAGGTCGCTGTTTAACTGTTTGTAAAAATCACCACGCATTGCAATTCTCCAGACTCGGCAAATTTTGGCACATATTACCCAAACCAATAGTTCATGACGAGATGACGCCGTATCTCTTCTCGTTTTTGCAGCATAAATCACGTGTACCCCTGCTGCATATCGGTGAATGGCTGAAGACCGGGCATTGTGATGATATGATAAAGAGATTAGCGTTCGGGATGTTCCCCGGACTCCACACTTCAAAGGTTACAGTTATGATCATCGTTACCGGCGGCGCGGGCTTTATCGGCAGCAATATTGTTAAGGCCCTCAATGACAAAGGCATCACCGACATCCTGGTGGTGGACAACCTGAAAGACGGCACCAAGTTCGTAAACCTGGTGGATCTGAACATCGCTGACTACATGGATAAAGAAGACTTTCTTATCCAGATTATGGCGGGTGAAGAGTTCGGCGAGATCGAAGCCATCTTCCACGAAGGGGCCTGTTCCTCCACCACCGAGTGGGACGGCAAGTACATGATGGACAACAACTATCAGTACTCCAAAGAGATCCTGCACTACTGCCTGGAGCGTGAAATTCCGTTCCTGTACGCCTCTTCCGCGGCAACCTACGGTGGACGCACTTCAGATTTCATCGAATCCCGCGAGTATGAGCAGCCGCTGAACGTTTACGGTTACTCCAAATTCCTGTTTGATGAGTACGTGCGTCAGATCCTCCCAGAAGCCAACTCTCAGATTGTCGGCTTCCGCTACTTCAACGTCTACGGACCGCGCGAAGGCCACAAAGGCAGCATGGCGAGCGTGGCGTTCCACCTGAACACCCAGTTAAATAACGGCGAAAGTCCGAAACTGTTCGAAGGCAGCGACGGCTTTAAGCGTGACTTCGTCTACGTAGGCGACGTGGCGGCAGTGAACCTGTGGTTCCTGGAAAACGGCGTGTCCGGCATTTTCAACCTGGGCACAGGCCGCGCGGAATCCTTCCAGGCGGTGGCAGACGCGACGCTGGCTTACCATAAGAAAGGCAGCATCGAGTACATTCCGTTCCCGGATAAGCTGAAAGGCCGCTACCAGGCATTCACCCAGGCGGACCTGACTAACCTGCGCGCCGCAGGCTACGACAAGCCGTTCAAGACCGTTGCCGAAGGCGTAACGGAATATATGGCCTGGCTGAACCGTGACCGCGATATAAATTCACAAAATCATTCGAGCGGTATCAAGGCGGCAACGAAGTGAATCTCCGGGAGCTTACAAAAGTAAGTGACTGGAGTGAACGCAGGCAGCCAACGCAGAGACAGCTTGAAGGATGAAGTGAATGAAAATACTGGTGATCGGCCCGTCCTGGGTGGGCGACATGATGATGTCGCAAAGTCTCTATCGCACGCTCAAGGCGCGTTATCCCCAGGCGATAATCGACGTGATGGCACCCGCATGGTGCCGTCCGCTGTTATCGCGTATGCCGGAAGTGAACGAGGCGATCCCGATGCCGCTCGGCCACGGGGCGCTGGAAATCGGTGAACGCCGCAAACTCGGCCATAGCCTGCGCGAGAAACGCTATGACCGCGCATATGTCCTGCCAAACTCCTTCAAATCCGCTCTTGTGCCCTTCTTTGCGGGCATCCCGCACCGTACCGGGTGGCGCGGTGAAATGCGCTACGGCCTGCTGAACGATGCCCGTGTGCTGGATAAAGAGGCCTGGCCGCTGATGGTAGAACGCTACGTGGCGCTGGCCTACGACAAAGGCGTGATGCGCAGCGCGAAAGATCTGCCGCAGCCGCTACTGTGGCCGCAGCTCCAGGTAAGCGACGGGGAGAAATCCCACACCTGCAACGCGTTTGGCATTTCGTCCGAACGCCCGATGATTGGCTTCTGCCCCGGCGCGGAGTTTGGTCCGGCAAAACGCTGGCCGCACTATCACTACGCAGAGCTGGCGAAACAGCTGATCGACGAAGGCCATCAAATTGTGCTGTTTGGCTCAGCGAAAGATCACGAGGCGGGCAATGAAATTCTCGCCACGCTCAGCACCGAGCAACAGGCCTGGTGCCGAAACTTGGCCGGGGAAACGCAGCTCGAGCAGGCGGTTATTTTGATTGCCGCCTGTAAAGCCGTTGTCAGCAACGACTCTGGCCTGATGCACGTCGCCGCCGCGCTGGATCGTCCGCTGGTGGCGCTGTATGGCCCGAGCAGCCCGGACTTCACGCCGCCGCTGTCGCACAAAGCGCGCGTAATTCGCCTGATCACCGGCTACCACAAGGTACGTAAAGGTGATGCCGCAGAAGGCTACCATCAGAGCCTGATCGACATTACGCCGCAGCGCGTTCTCGAAGAGCTCAACGAACTTCTGTTGAGCGAAGAAGGATAACGAATGCGGGTATTGATCGTTAAAACCTCTTCGATGGGCGATGTGCTGCATACGCTGCCGTCACTGACGGACGCGATGCGGGCCATTCCCGGCATTCGTTTTGACTGGGTGGTGGAAGAAGGCTTCGCGCAGATCCCCACCTGGCACGAAGCGGTTGACCGCGTGATCCCGGTGGCCATTCGCCGCTGGCGCAAAGCATGGTTCTCCGCACCGATTAAAGCCGAACGTAAAGCCTTCCGCGAAGCGGTGCAGGCCCGGCGTTACGACGCGATCGTTGACGCTCAGGGCCTGGTGAAAAGCGCCGCGCTGGTCACGCGTCTGGCGCACGGCGTAAAGCACGGCATGGACTGGCAAACCGCCCGCGAACCGCTGGCGAGCCTGTTCTATAATCGTCGCCACCATATTGCGAAGCAGCAGCACGCCGTGGAACGTACCCGCGAGCTGTTCGCGAAAAGCCTGGGCTATGCAAAACCTGAAGCCCAGGGTGACTACGCTATTGCACAGCATTTTTTGCGCGAGACGGAGGAGCATGCTGAACCGTATCTGGTGTTCCTGCATGCCACAACGCGCGACGATAAGCACTGGCCGGAAACGCACTGGAGAAGGCTGATTGAACTAATGCAACCTTGCGGTATCCATATTAAACTCCCGTGGGGTGCAGAACATGAGCGGCAGCGTGCGGAACGTCTGGCAGCAGGCTTTTCCCACGTTGAGGTGTTACCCAAACTCACGCTGGCGCAAGTTGCCGCACAGCTGGCGGGCGCTAACGCCGTCGTTTCTGTGGATACAGGGTTAAGCCATTTAACCGCCGCACTGGATCGTCCTAATATCACGATTTTCGGCCCGACCGATCCGGGGTTGATCGGGGGTTACGGTAAAAACCAGCATCAGATGGTCAGCCCTACGCAACAAACGAAGGATATTAGCGCAGATGCTATTTTTTCATTTTTACAGGGCAGCCATCGGCTTTCCAACAGGGATATTTAACCCATGAGTTATGTATTTCTGCTGATTTTACTCTTTCCGGTGAAACTCCTCCGGAAGCTGTTTCGAAAAGACACGGGCAAAAACCTTGTCATTCAGACAGCCAAAATCGGTGACTTTATTAATGCGACACCTCTTCTGGCATATCTGCAAAAAAGCGATGTGTTGGTCAGTCGCAGCGTTGGTGCGCTGGCGAAGCATGATGAGACTATCGAGCAGATCTATTTTATTGAGCAGCATAAGCGCAACCTGTGGCGTAAACTGTGCTTCGCGTGCAGGATCATGAACCGCTACGACAACGTCTACCTGCTACAACCCAACAGCGTGAACCTCTTTTTTGCCGCCGTCTGCAATGCTAAAAACAAACAATTTTTAACCATTTACACGCGCAGGTGGTATCACGGGATTTTCTATCTTGCGGCTGACGGTACCGTTGAGCATGGCAAAAAAACGCTTTCGGTGTCGAACTACCTGAAACTGGCCGACCGCGCACTCACATGGCAAGACTCTCCCAAGCACGCCACAAAGCCGCTCTTTAAACCGACGACCTGGCCGGCCATTCTTGATAAACCTGACGTTATCCGCATCGGCATCAGTATTGCGGCGGGCAATAAAGCCAAAACCGTTCCTCCGGTTATCTGGAAACGGATTGTTGATCAACTCGCTGATTTACCCTGCGAGTTTTATGTCTTCGGTGCGCCAAATGAACAGTCGTGGATGGACGATATCACCCGCCTTTACGGTGAAATCCCTAATTTTATCAATCTTATTGGCAAAATTTCGCTGGAAGAGCTTCCCTGGGCCATTTCTAAGATGGACTGTTATATCGCGTCTGACTCGGGGAATGTGTATATCGCAGACGCCGTTGGCGTTCCGGTAGTCCTGCTGTTTGGTCCGTGTTGTCATTATGAACAACGTCCGCTTGGCAATGTGTTGCTGATCGGGAATGACGACAACATTTGTTCTTATGTGTTTGAAACGCGCTATTACTTCCCGCAAGAACGGGAAGCACTATTCTCTGTCACTGACTCCGCGTTACACGATCTTCAGCAGTTTATCCGTACATTACCCAAAGCCCGCTCACTGGCTAGCGCTACCGACGCTCAAGGAAACTAATTTTTATGGCTTTTTTAAGCGTCATTATTGCTGCGCATAACGCTGAAGCTACGCTGCATGCCACGCTTTCAAGCCTGCTGGCAGCCACCGTTCAAGACACTGAAATTATTATTTTTAATGACAGTTCTGAGGATACCACGCAGGCAATAATTGAAGAGTGGTCACCTAAATTTCCTCAGATCATAACGCGCACCGTGAACTTTCGTAACGTCGGCCGGGTACGAAACAGTGCTGTCGCACTGGCATCCGGTGAATATATTACGATGCTCGACAGTGACGATTGCTTAAAGCCGGGCAGCCTCAGGGACGCAATTACCTTTCTGAAAGCGCAACGTCCGGATATGTTACTGACACGTTTGCTTGAGATTCGCGATCCCCGGAAAATGACTTCAGACTGGCAGGGATTCAACCCTGTGCCATTGTCACAACATGAAGCAGTCGCTCGTTTCTTACGCCATAAAGACTTTCAGGCGCATCTCATTGGCCAGTTTATTCATCGTAGCCTGTACGAGAGCAACCCTATTCCTCCAATGTTATGTTATGAGGATTTCGCTGTCTTCCCCGGAATGTTGATGCAATCGAGCAAAATAGTCTATCAACGCCAGGGGCATTATTATTACGTCAAGCGTCGCGACAGTTTGTCGAGCAGTCTGGACGCCAGCAAAATTTCAACGCTTGTCGAATGCACGTTACAGATGGAAAGAACATTTCCGTCAAGCTACAGGCATCTTGTCAATTGCCACTGGTTTGATATTTACAGCAACCATCGGTCCTGTCTTACAGACCAACAATTGCAACTCGTGAAACAACGCGTAAAGGCCATGTACACATTGTCTTTTTTCCTGTCCACCGATGTTCGTTTTAGCTACAAAAAAAGGGTTATTGAGGCGTTATGGAAAAAATAAAGTTAAGAACTTACCAGTTAACACTCGCATTGAGCCTTATCTCTTTAGCTCTTGTGCTTGTTAATTCAGGGAAACAACGAGAGTTTTTCTATATTGCAATATATGCAAGTATCTTGGGTTTGGCATTTGAGTATAAAAAAATCTCCTGGCATCCTTTTAGTATCGCCTATCCTATTATGCTGATAGGGTTACTTAATCTTATTTGGTATGTCACTTATGAATTGCATAATGAGGGATTAAACGCATACAGTGATTATCTTGGATCGAGTAAAAAATTAATTCTGGCAAGCCTTTTGATTTTTTACCTTGACCGTTTCAAAAATTATGTAACAAAAGATAATTTTGTGAAATACTTCTTAATTAGTACAGCTGTAGGTTATACCCTTGCCACAGCTTATGGCCTTTATCAGGCTGTACAAGGTATTAATCGCGTAGAGATGGCTATAAACCGTCCAACTATCGCAGCGTATGTATATTCTGTTCTATCATTAGCCTTTGTTTACAGCTTATACCTAAAGAATAATGTGAAATTATACCTTTTGGCAGGCGTCGTAGTCCTGATATCTTTCTTCCTGATTCTTTTGACAGCCACGCGTGCCGCCATGGCCCTTTACCTGTTACTGGCTATTATTCTTACACTTTATCATTTCCGAAAAATTCACCTTAAATCATTAATGATTTTTTTATGCATCGTTGCAGGGATCATAATTGTAAGTTATAAACCATTGATATCACCTAAAATTCAACAAACAGTGACTGAGATAACTAAATATCAGGAAGGGCATGATGCAACTTCTCTGGGGGCTCGTTTTTCAATGTGGAACGTGGGTCTTATGACTGGCATTGCGCATCCACTGGGACAGTCTATTGAAAGCAGGGAATCATGGGTTCGAAATTATGTCGCAAATGGACATCAACATGTTGCAGCAGCGCTCGGTTACATTCGAATTCATTTGCACAATGAGTTTATTGAAAAATATTCACTGCAAGGCATTCCTGGACTGCTAATTTTGTGCTTCTTTTTTGTTTCGATAATAGCTTACTCTATTAGAAGTAAAAACGCACTGCTGCTAACCTCGATGCTACTTTTGCTTTTGTATGGACTGACGGATGTCATACTGCTCAGTTCAGAAGCCTTAATCTTCTTTATGGTTTTGTTTGCATTAAGTACACCTTTCACCCCAACAAAGCAGCAATAGCAAATATGCCCGCCTGGCGGGCATAACTATTTTTTGTACTGGTAAAACTCCGCCAGCGTCATCCCCACGGTCTTATCTGATAACCAGGTAAAGAGCTGCTCCAGATCCTGATAAAGCCCCTCAATCGCGGCCTCGTCTTTAAAAGTAGGGCTCCCGCCAGGCATAAATTCCGACGAATGCAGCATGAACTCTACGTAGTCATTTCCCTGAGACAGGCACTGCTGCGCAACCTTAATCATCTCCTGCGCGTTACCGCCTGCCGGGCGTAACCAGTTAACTGACGGAGAACGGTATTTACCGCGCAGACGATCGTAACCCTGCTTCAGGGAATTCAGCCATGCCGGGTGTTTATACTGGATGCTCATTGGCACTTCGAGGAGAAGGCTGTTTCCCGGCCGGGAAATGTCGTCTACGTCCAAAAAGTAGGCGCGATCGGGAAAATGCTGGTAATTCGTTCCGCCATTACCCTGCGGGGCACCTTTCGCGTTGCGCCAGTTCACGCGCGGCGTAACGGAACAATCTACCTGATACCCCAGCTCAATCAGTAACCGGGCGTAACGGCTGTCGAATGCCCAGCGCCCGGCGCGATGGCTGAGCATTTTTGTCTGGAAGGTCTCTTCCAGTAGGCGGGTCATGAACAGCACTTTCTCACGCATGACCTCGTCTGAAAACTCAATCAGATAAGGCTGCCAGCGCCAGTCATCACCGGTCAGATCGTGCTCCGGAGGGCTGTTCCAGGCATGGAGATGCATTCCTACCTCGCCCTGCCCCCGGGCTATGACCTCTTTCGCGAACTCAATGAACACCGGTTCGACGGCCATCTCGTAGTTGGTGAGCCAGACAGGCTTAAAGCCGAAACGCTCGCAAAGCGTCTGAAACCGCGCCAGGTAGCGCGCGTTTTCCGTTTTGATGACCCGGTGGTTCTGCCAGAGATTATCCCCTTCGGTATCGATCGTGATGATAAACGCTGGTTTTTTCATAATGAGTCCGCAAGACAAAATAGTTAGCGCTATGTTACGCACGCCCGAAAGCAGGAGTAAACCCTTCCAGGGAAATTCCTGACATTATGGAGAAAGAGTGCAAGTCGTTACCAGGTCTATTAGAATTGCCAACAGTACAACGCCGATAAGATGATGATGAATAACTTACCTGACACGCCTGATTTGCGCATTTTACTGATTAAACTTCGCCATCATGGTGACATGTTACTCACCACCCCCGTCATCAATTCATTGCGCCAGAAATGGCCTGAAGCCCAAATCGACGTGCTTCTCTATGAAGAGACGCGAGACATGCTCGCCGCGCATCCGGCAATCGGTACGATCTATGGTATCGATCGTAAATGGAAGCAGTTGGGGACGCTGAAGCACCTGCAAAAAGAGTGGCAGTTGCTTCGTGCTTTACGCGCTCAGCATTATCATCTGGTGATCAATCTTGCCGATCAGTGGCGCAGCGCGCTGGTTACCCGCTTCACCGGCGCACCGGTTCGGCTCGGGTTCGCTTTTAACAAGCGCAATAATGCCTTCTGGCGTTTTTGTCACAGTGAACTGGTCTCAGTCGCCAGCCATCAGTCGCTGCACACCGTTGAACAAAACCTGTCCATACTGAAACCATTACCCGTTGCCGCCAGACCCGCCGTCACCATGGCTTACAGCGCGGATGACTGGCACCATGCTCATCACAAGCTGACACAAAAGGGCGTGGGGGAACGCTATATCGTTATTCAACCCACTTCACGCTGGTTCTTTAAGTGCTGGGACGAAGGCAAAATGGCGCAAACTATCGCCGCGTTGCAGCAGGACGGCCACACTATCGTCCTTACGGCGGGACCGGATAAGAAAGAGCTGGCGATGATTGACCGCATTCTTGCCGCCTCCCCGCAGACGGGTGTTGTATCGCTGGCAGGGCAGTTAACCCTGCGCCAGCTGGCCTCGCTTATCGATCACGCAGCCCTGTTCATTGGCGTTGACTCCGTCCCCATGCACATGGCCGCCGCCCTTCAGACGCCCTGCGTGGCGCTGTTTGGCCCGTCAAAATTGACGTTCTGGTCGCCATGGCAGGTTAACGGCGAGGTCATCTGGGCTGGTAACTACGGCCCGCTTCCCAACCCTGATGCCATTGATACAAAAACGACGGAACGTTATCTCGACGCCATCCCCGTTGATGCTGTCGTCTCCGCCGCAAGGAGATACCTGCAATGAAGCTTCATCGTCTGGCCATTGTGCGCCAAAAATATCGGCCGGATGGGGGAGCAGAACGTTTTGTCTCCAGGGCACTCACCGCGCTGAGCAATCAAAATCTTGAGCTCAACGTCATCACCCGCGAGTGGCAGGGCGAAAAGCAGGACGACTGGCATATTCATATCTGCGATCCACGAAAGTGGGGCCGCATCAGCCGTGAACGCGGCTTTGCACACGCCGCGCGCGCGCTGTGGCAGCAACAGCAGTTTGATATTGTACAGAGCCACGAACGTATTCCGGGCTGCGATATTTACCGCGCCGGAGATGGTGTACATCGACGCTGGCTGCTACAGCGTACGCGTATTCTTCCCGCCTGGCGCGCGAAGCTGCTCATGCACGATCGCTATCACCGCTACGTGATGAACGCCGAACGTGAAATGTACCAGGCTCCCGAGTTGAAAGCCGTTATCTGTAATGCGGAGATGATCAAGCGCGAAATCGTCGAAGACTTTGATATTGACGCAAAAAAGATACATGTGATTTATAATTCAATAGATTCCCGCCGCTTCGTTCCGGCAGAAGAGAGGCAGCGAGCTGTACTGCGTAAGCAATTTGGCTTACCCGCTGATGCCGTCATTTTCTGCTTCGTGGGTTCAGGGTTTGAACGCAAGGGGCTGGCAAGCGCTATTCAGGCTATAGCAGGAACATCGGCGTGGCTGGTTGTGGTCGGTCAGGATAAAGCGGAAAGCCGTTATCGCGACCTCGCCCGTTCATTAGGCTGTGAGGGGCAAATCCGTTTCCTGGGAATGCAAAAAGAGACGCTGCCATTTTATCAGCTTTCTGATGGTTTACTGCTGCCGACGCTGTATGATCCTTTCCCTAACGTCATACTTGAAGCAATGGCCTGTGGATTGCCCGTCATTACGTCAGAGAGTTGCGGTGGTTCAGAATTTATTGAGCAAGGCCAGAACGGGTTTTACTGTGATGCACTTGATATCCACACATTGAAGGAGGCCGTCATGTCCATCCCTTCACTGGAAAAAAATAACAATATGGGGCTTGCGGCGCGTGAACGCGTCAGAGAAGCAACCCCTGAAAAACTATCAAGTCAGCTTATTTCGCTTTATCAAAAATTACTGGATTAATAATGCGCATCCTAATGATTATTGATGGTTTACCCGGTGGAGGAGCCGAAAAAACGGTTCTCACCCTCTCCAGCGGACTGACAGAACTGGGGCATCAGGTCACCCTTTTCTCCTTACGGAAGGTGTGCGACTACGCCATTCCGGAAGGCATCGATTTTCAGGTCGTGCAGGATACCTGTAAAAAACCCTGGCGGAAGCTGACCGAGATCCCGCGTCGCGCCCGTTTGCTGGATCGCGCCATTGAGCAGGCAGAACGCAGCGGTAAATTTGACGTCGTCTTCTCGCATCTGCATAAAACCGACCGTATCGTGGCGCACAGCCGCGTGCTGGATCGCGATAAGGTCTGGTTCTGCGTACACGGGATGTTCTCCTTCTCCTATTTGCGCCATCGCAGCGGGCTTTCTCGCTGGTTTAAGCATTATAAAATTCGTCATACCTATGAAAACCGCAACGTGGTGGCGGTATCCGGCGCCGTGCTGCACGATCTGTCTGAAGTACTCGCGATCCCCCTGCGGCGCAAAGCGGTTATCCATAACCCGTTTGATATCCCTGAAATTCAGCGTCTGGCGGAAGCGCCCTTTGAGATGCAGGGGCAGAATTACATTATCCACGTTGGCCGTTTTCATGAGCACAAACGTCACGACCGGCTGCTGCGGGCGTTTGCGATGAGCAAGATTGACGCATCGCTGGTGTTGATGGGCAAAGGCTCTGACGTGAAAATTAACCAGCTCAAACAGCTTGCCGCTAAGCTGGGAATTGAAAACAAGATCGTCTTCCGCCCGTTTGAAACCAATCCTTATCCGTGGATCAAAGGTGCACGCCTTTTAGTGTTAAGTTCCGACTGCGAAGGTTTTGGTAATGTACTGGTAGAGTCCATTATCTGTCAGACCCCACCGGTGAGTACAAACTGCCCTGGCGGCCCTGCTGAGATCCTTACTGGCCCTCTGGCGCGTGGTCTGACCGCGTTAACCGACGAATCACTGGCGAAAACACTGGCAGAACTGTATGCCTCTCCGCCGGTTGTTGATCGCGAAACGATCGCATCGTTCGGTATCAACGCCATTTGCCAGCAATACATTGCTTTGGTCGACAACCAAAAATAATCAGGTTTCATATGCAAAATTCAGCGCCTTTATTAAGCGTGGTGGTTGCCGTTTATAACGGTGAAGCTTTTCTCGATCAGTTCTTTACCTGCCTTGTAAATCAACATATCGACAGTATGGAAGTCATCATCGTGAATGACGGCTCCACTGACCGCTCGATGCAGATTGTCGAAAAATGGCGCGAACAGCTGCCACAGATGCAGGTTATTGAACAACCTAATCAGGGCGTGTCCATCGCGCGTAATACCGGCCTGGCCGTTGCGACCGGCCAATATCTCTCTTTCCCGGATATTGATGATGTCTTCAAACCCGGCATGTACCAGCGTCTGCTGGATATGGCCGTCACGCAGAACCTGGATGTCGCCACCTGCAATGGCAACTACGTCTGGGAAAATAACAAAAAACCGTCTCGCCCTATCTTCCCTGAAGATAAGCTCGCCTCAACGGGCGTCATGAATGGCGCGGCATGGTTAAAAAAGGCGCTGGATTCACGTAAGTTCCTGCATGTGACCTGGCTGAATATCTATCGTCACGATTTTATTCGTCAGCACGGCTTTCGTTTCGAGCCTGGCCTGCGCCATCAGGATATCCCGTGGACGACTGAGGTGCTGCTTGCTGCGGAACGCGTTCAGTACACCAGCGAACGCTTTTACGACTACTACATTCACTCCGCCTCGGTATCGCACACCCCGGATAATGACGACACGCTGATTCGCTCAGCGCGCCATTACATGAAGATCCTGAAGATGCTTGATGCCATTAACCAGCGCTACCCGGATAAAGTGAAAAATATCCCGGCCTGTCACTGGCAAATCGCCAAAGAGGGTCTGGGAATTATTCATACCTTCGACAACATGAAGGATGAAGCGAAGAAATCAATGATAATCAAAGAGTTCTTCGACACCGGGATCTGGAAGCTCATCTGGAAAAGTGCCAAAAGCCCGCGTTTGCGCTGGCGCCTGGGCCGACGCTACTTCCGTTTAAAACGGTATCTGGCATAAGAGATAGCTTTAGCACGCTTAAATGCTTAGAATTTCCCGGCCGAAACTAAAAAAACGGATAATCGCTTGGAATTGTTGTATACCGCCCTGCTCTACATCATTCAGCCACTGGTGTGGCTGCGACTGTTGCTTCGTAGCCGTAAAGCGCCTGCGTACCGTAAACGCTGGGCCGAACGCTATGGCTACTGCCGCAATAAAGTGGCGCCGGACGGTATTCTGCTGCATTCCGTGTCAGTCGGGGAAACGCTGGCCGCCATTCCACTGGTGCGTGCCTTACGCCACCGTTATCCGTCACTGCCCATCACCGTCACCACGATGACGCCAACCGGCTCAGAGCGCGTGATGTCTGCCTTCGGTAAAGACGTGCATCACGTCTACCTGCCGTACGATCTCCCCTGCGCCATGAACCGTTTCCTGAATACCGTTCGCCCTAAACTGGTGATCGTCATGGAAACTGAACTGTGGCCGAATATGATTTCCGCCCTGCATGCCCGTAAAATTCCTTTGGTTATCGCCAACGCGCGTCTGTCGGAACGCTCGGCGAAAGGGTACGGCAAGCTGGGTAAATTTATGCGTCGCCTGCTCAGCAAAATTACGCTGATCGCCGCGCAGAACGAAGAAGATGCCGCGCGCTTTATCGCCCTCGGCCTGAAGCGCAACCAGCTTGCGGTCACGGGTAGCCTGAAGTTCGATATTTCCGTCACCCCTGAACTCGCCGCCCGTGCGGTGACGCTGCGTCGTCAGTGGGCGCCGCGTCGCCAGGTCTGGATTGCCACCAGCACCCATGACGGCGAAGAGGCCATTATTCTTCAGGCTCACCGCCAGCTGCTGGAAAAATTCCCTGATTTACTGCTGATTCTGGTTCCTCGCCATCCTGAGCGTTTTAAAGATGCCCGGGAGATGGTGCAAAAAGGCGGTTTCAGCTTCACCCTGCGCAGCAGCGGCGAAATCCCCTCTGGCAGCACGCAGGTGGTGATTGGCGATACGATGGGCGAACTGATGCTGCTGTACGGGATTGCCGATCTTGCATTCGTTGGCGGAAGCCTGGTGGAGCGCGGTGGTCATAACCCGCTGGAGCCGGCAGCCCACGCCATTCCCGTGCTGATGGGTCCACACACGTTTAACTTCAAAGATATCTGCGCGAAATTGCAGCAAGCCGATGGCTTAATCACCGTGACCGATGCGGACTCGGTGGTCAAAGAGGTCTCAACCCTTCTGACTGACGAAGATTACCGCCTGTGGTACGGTCGTCACGCCGTTGAAGTCCTGCATCAGAACCAGGGCGCACTGACCCGTCTGCTGCAACTTTTGCAACCTTACCTGCCGCAGCGGAGCCACTAATGTCAACGCGTCTGTCGGTCGTGATGATCGCCAAAAACGCCGCCGACCTGCTTCCGGATTGCCTGGCCTCTGTTGCCTGGGCTGACGAAATCGTCATTCTCGATTCCGGAAGTACGGACAATACGGCGGACGTTGCCCGTACAGCCGGGGCAAAAGTCTTTACCGACACCGACTGGCAGGGCTACGGTATTCAGCGTCAGCGTGCGCAGAGTTACGCCACGGGCGATTACGTGTTGATGATCGATACCGATGAGCGCGTCACCCCGGAACTCCGACAGGCCATTCAAACGGTGCTTGCCGCGCCACAGCCCGGCGCGGTCTACAGTATCGCGCGTCGTAACTATTTCCTGGGCCGCTTTATGCGCCACAGCGGCTGGTACCCCGACCGCGTGATGCGCCTCTATGCCCGCGAGCGTTATCAGTACAACGACAACCTGGTCCATGAGTCTCTGGCCTGCGATAACGCTCAGGTCATCCCCCTGACGGGCGATCTGCTTCATCTGACCTGCCGCGATTTCGCCAGCTTCCAGCGGAAACAGCTGAACTATGCCACCGCCTGGGCACAGGAGCGGCATGCGCGCGGCAAGAAGGCCACGCTGACCGGCATCTTCACCCATACGCTGGGCGCGTTTCTGAAAACGCTGCTGCTACGTGGCGGCGTGCTGGACGGCAAGCAGGGCTGGTTACTGGCGGTAGTGAATGCCCAGTATACTTTCAATAAATACACCGAGCTGTGGGCGCTGAACCGCGGCTACTCAGAGAAAACGTGAGCCATGAGCACAAAAGCGATTTATCCGGGTACCTTCGATCCGATCACTAACGGTCATCTTGATATCATCACCCGTGCGGCGTGTATGTTCGACAAGGTGATTCTGGCCATTGCCGCCAGCCCGAGCAAAAAGCCGATGTTCGACCTGAACGAACGCGTGCAGCTTGCCACCGATGCGATTTCGCATTTGTCGAATGTTGAGGTCGTCGGATTCAGCGATTTGATGGCAAACTTTGCCCGTGCCCAGCAGGCCAATATCCTGATCCGCGGTCTTCGCGCGGTAGCAGACTTCGAATATGAGATGCAGCTGGCGCACATGAACCGCCATCTGATGCCGGAGCTGGAGAGCGTATTCCTGATGCCCTCCAAAGAGTGGTCCTTCATCTCTTCTTCGCTGGTGAAAGAGGTGGCGCGCCATCGCGGGGACGTTACCCACTTTCTGCCGGTTAACGTCCACCAGGCGTTGATGGAAAAGTTAAAGTAACCCTACTTCTGGCACTGACGGCAGTAAAACGTGGCGCGCTGAGCGTGCTTCGTGGCAATAATCGGCGTCCCGCATGCTCTGCACGGTTCCCCCTTACGACCATAAACCTGCAACTCCTGCGCAAAATAGCCCGGCTTCCCGTCGCTTTGCAGAAAATCCTTCAGCGTCGTCCCGCCCTGCTCAATTGAGCGCAGCAGTACCGCTTTAATCACTCTGACCAGCAGCTCGCACTCCTGCGCAGACAGCGAAGAGGCCAGCCGATCGGGATGGATCCCGGCGGCAAACAACGATTCGCTGGCATAGATATTCCCCACGCCCACGACCAGCTTGTTATCCATCAGCCAGGGTTTAATCGGGGTTTTCTTTTTCGCGCACTTCTCTTTGAGATAATCTGCGTTAAACGCCTCTGAGAGCGGCTCAGGTCCAAGATGCGCCAGCACGTTGTGCCCTTCCAGCTCTTTGGTCCACAGCCATGCACCAAAGCGACGCGGGTCGGTGTAACGCAGCACCTTGCCGTTACTCATCACCAGATCAACGTGGTCGTGCTTTTCCGCAGGCAACTCTTCGGTGAGGATGCGCAGGCTTCCCGACATGCCCAGATGGATAATGATCCAGCCGTCAGGCAGCTCCAGCAGCAGGTATTTCGCGCGGCGCTGTACGCTCAGGACGGGTTTATCGCTTAACGCGTGGATCTCATCGGACACCGGCCAGCGCAGACGCCCGTTGCGAACGACAGCATGAAGAATAGTCGCGCCAACCAGATGGGGCTCAATGCCGCGGCGGCTGGTCTCTACCTCAGGTAATTCAGGCATGGTTCCTCCGTTGAGATGCAGAATGCAAAAAACCCCGCAGATGCGGGGTTTTTCAATACAAGGAGACTAAAATTATTTGATTTTAGCTTCTTTGTACAGTACGTGCTGGCGTACAACTGGATCGAATTTTTTCAGTTCCAGTTTTTCCGGCTTAGTACGTTTGTTCTTCGTGGTGGTGTAGAAGTGACCTGTACCAGCAGAAGAAACCAGCTTGATTTTCTCGCGAATACCTTTAGCCATGATTTATTTCCTCTTTAAGTACTTAGTACTTTTCGCCACGGGCACGCAGTTCGGACAGAACTGTATCGATGCCTTTCTTATCGATTACACGCATACCTTTAGCAGATACGCGCAGGGTGACAAAACGCTTCTCGCTCTCAACCCAGAAACGGTGAGAGTGCAGGTTCGGCAGGAAACGGCGTTTAGTCGCGTTCAGTGCGTGGGAACGGTTGTTACCGGTCACCGGACGCTTGCCAGTAACTTGGCAGACTCGGGACATGTCTATTCTCCAAAAATCAAATTAGCTCGAGCTTCGTATGGGGTATCGGCGCCTCGTCAGGCTTTACAGCCCGGTCATCGCATAGTTCTATTGAACTCTCGATTGCCAGGCCCAAATGCCAAACCCGAGATTCTCAAAGGTGGCGTAGTATACGCTGACTCGGCGGCGTGCTCAAGTCCCGAACAGACAAAGATCCCGATGGATCGCGAGAAAAGGCCTAAATCCAGCCACGTTCGGCAAAAGAAATGTACTCTCCGCGGCCAATTATCAGATGGTCCAGCACACGAATGTCCATGAATTGACAGCATTTGATAATACGTTCGGTAATTGCTTTGTCAGCTCTGCTTGGTTCTGCACAGCCAGAGGGGTGATTATGCGCGAGGATCACGCCGGCTGCATTCACTTTTATCGCTTCCCGCACAATTTCACGCGGATGCACCTCAACGTGGCTCAATGTTCCCGAAAAAAGGCGGGTATGTTTCAGTACCCGGTTTTTATTGTCGAGAAAGATCACCATAAAGATCTCCCGCTCCAGATCGGAAAGCTGGCTTTGCAGAAATTCGCGGGTCATATCGGGGGTGAGGATCGGGTCTTCTTCCTCCATACGCACGTTGTAAAATCGCCGGGCCAGCTCGGCAATGCCCCGTAACTGGGCATATTTCGCCACGCCAATACCCTCAACGTGCGTAAACGCCTCCAGCTCGGCGGTCAACAATCCATACAGTGAGCCGAAATGCTCTATCAGCTCTTTCGCCAGCGTAAATACCGTTTTCCCCGGCGTGCCTGTGCGTAAAAAGAGCGCCAGCAGCTCGTCGTCCTTTAACAACGTGACGCCATGGCGCAGCATTTTTTCACGCGGTAGCAGCAGTTCAGTCTCTTCCATGCCCGGCCTCCTTCTGTTTGCCATTATGCTGCCACAGGCAAATTCGGGGCTCGACGCTGGCGTTTCGTTCTTGCGTAGCGCCTCGCAAAGTGAATTAAGGACATCATCACCCCGTTTTAGGGATTGTGATAAAATGCCCGCTCTCTGGTGAAACCCAACAGGAAAGAATCATGATGAGCCTGGCCGGTAAAAAAATCGTTCTTGGCGTCAGCGGCGGTATTGCTGCCTATAAAACGCCAGACCTGGTGCGCCGTTTGCGCGAGCGCGGGGCCGACGTACGGGTCGCGATCACCGAAGGCGGCAAAGCCTTTATCACCCCGCTGAGCCTGCAAGCCGTCTCGGGATACCCGGTATCCGACAGCCTTCTCGACCCGGCAGCCGAAGCCGCAATGGGCCATATTGAGCTGGGGAAATGGGCCGATCTGGTTATCCTTGCCCCCGCCACGGCAGATGTAATTGCCCGCGTGGCGGCCGGGATGGCGAACGATTTGGTAACGACCATTTGCCTCGCCACGCCTGCGCCCGTCGCGGTTGTACCCGCAATGAACCAGCAGATGTATCGCAACGCCGCTACCCAGCATAATCTGGATACGCTGGCCTCGCGCGGCCTGCTAATTTGGGGACCGGAGAGCGGCAGCCAGGCCTGTGGCGACGTGGGGCCAGGGCGTATGCTCGACCCATTGACGATTGTTGATATGGCCGCCGCCCATTTCTCGCCTGTCAACGATCTGCAACATCTCAACATCATGATTACCGCGGGCCCCACGCGCGAGCCGCTGGATCCGGTGCGATACATCACCAACCACAGCTCCGGCAAAATGGGCTTTGCGATTGCTGCCGCGGCAGCCAAACGCGGCGCGAACGTGACGCTGGTGAGCGGCCCGGTGTCGCTTACCACCCCTGCGTTTGTGCGGCGTATTGATGTAACTACCGCGCTGGAAATGGAAGCCGCCGTACAGGCGCATGCTCAACAACAGCATATTTTTATCGGCTGTGCGGCCGTCGCTGATTACCGCGCCGAAACCATTGCCGACGCCAAAATTAAAAAGCAAGGTGATGAATTAACAATAAAAATGGTGAAGAACCCGGATATCGTTGCCGGTGTCGCCGCATTGAAAACTCATCGTCCTTACGTTGTTGGGTTTGCCGCAGAAACGAATAATGTGGAAGAATATGCCCGGCAAAAACGTACCCGCAAAAACCTCGATTTGATTTGCGCGAACGACGTATCGCTGTCCACGCAAGGATTTAACAGCGACAGCAACGCATTGCACCTTTTCTGGCAGGATGGAGATAAAGTCTTACCGCTTGAGCGCAAAGAACTCCTGGGCCAACAATTACTGGACGAGATCGTTACCCGTTATGATGAAAAAAATCGACGTTAAGATTCTGGACCCGCGCGTTGGCGAGCAATTTCCGCTGCCAACGTATGCCACCTCCGGCTCTGCCGGTCTTGACCTGCGCGCCTGTCTCGATGACGCCGTAGAACTGGCGCCGGGTGCAACGACCCTGATCCCGACCGGGCTGGCGATTCACATTGCTGACCCGTCACTGGCAGCGGTGATCCTGCCGCGCTCTGGCCTGGGCCATAAGCATGGCGTCGTACTGGGTAACCTGGTCGGCCTGATCGACTCTGACTATCAGGGTCAGCTGATGGTATCCGTCTGGAACCGTGGCCAGGACAGCTTCACCATTGAACCGGGCGAGCGTATCGCGCAGATGGTGTTTGTACCGGTGGTGCAGGCAGAATTTAACCTGGTGGCAGACTTCGACGCTACCGACCGTGGCGAAGGCGGCTTCGGCCATTCCGGGCGCAAATAACCGCCCGACAAACACGCATCTCACAGCGCCATAATGCAATAACAAACCGCAAACGTCAGTTTGCGGGTCGCTGTGTGGTTGCCAGCCTGACAAGTGCTTATTTTCAGGGGTATTTTGTAACATGGCAGAAAAACAAACCGCGAAAAGGAATCGTCGCGAAGAAATACTTCAATCTCTGGCTCTGATGCTTGAATCCAGCGACGGCAGTCAACGCATCACCACCGCCAAGCTGGCGGCCTCTGTGGGCGTGTCAGAGGCGGCGCTGTATCGTCATTTCCCGAGCAAAACCCGGATGTTCGACAGCCTGATCGAGTTTATCGAAGATAGCCTGATCACGCGCATCAACCTGATTCTTAAGGATGAAAAAGACACCAGCACGCGTCTGCGTCTGATTGTGCTGCTGATTCTGGGCTTTGGTGAACGTAACCCGGGTCTGACCCGTATTCTGACTGGCCACGCGCTGATGTTTGAACAGGATCGTCTGCAAGGCCGTATAAACCAGCTTTTTGAGCGTATCGAAGCCCAGCTTCGTCAGGTTCTGCGCGAGAAGAAAATGCGGGAAGGCGAGGGATATAATACGGATGAGACGCTGCTGGCAAGCCAGATCCTGGCATTTTGCGAAGGGATGCTCTCCCGGTTTGTGCGCAGCGAGTTTAAATATCGACCAACGGACGATTTTGACGCCCGCTGGCCGTTAGTGGCAGCACAATTACAGTAACGCCATCGCCGGATGGCGGCTTCGCCTTATCCGGCCTACGAACAGGTAGGCCCGGTAAGCGTAGCGCCACCGGGCAACGCAATTAAACCCCGAACTCTTCGCGATACGCTTTTACCGCCGCCAGGTGATCCGCCATCTCAGGCTTCTCTTCCAGATATGCAATCAGGTCTGTCAGCGTGATGATAGAGATCACTTTGCAGCCATAATCGCGTTCCACTTCCTGAATAGCAGAGATGTCGCCACGCCCGCGTTCCTGACGATCAAGCGAAATCAGCACACCCGCAAGCGTTGCACCGTTAGCCTGGATAATCTCCATCGATTCACGGATCGCGGTGCCTGCGGTGATCACGTCATCCACCAGCATCACGCGGCCCTGCAACGCACTGCCGACCAGATTGCCGCCTTCACCGTGGGTTTTGGCCTCTTTACGGTTAAAGCAGTACGGTACGTCGCGGTCATGGTGCTCCGCCAGCGCCACCGCCGTGGTGGTTGCAATTGGAATGCCTTTGTACGCGGGGCCAAACAGCAGATCGAAATCAATCCCGGAATCTACCAGCGCTTCGGCATAGAAGCGGCCTAACAGTGCCAGGTCGCGCCCGGTATTAAACAGCCCGGCGTTGAAGAAATACGGGCTTTTACGCCCGGATTTCAGCGTGAACTCGCCAAACTTAAGTACCTGCTTGTTAAGCGCAAACTCAATAAACTGGCGCTGATACGATTTCATGGATTTGCTCCTTTGTCTTTTCAGTCTTACAGGCAAAAAAAAGGCGACTCATTGGTCGCCTTAAAATCAATTTTCTAACGCCGCTTTCTGCGTCGCTACAATAGATTCAATACCCCCTCGGGCCAACGCCAGCAAGGTGAGCAGTTCTTCGTGAGTGAATGGCTCGCCTTCTGCCGTGCCCTGCACTTCAATGATGCGACCATCTTCGGTCATCACCACGTTCATGTCGGTTTCTGCGGCAGAATCTTCAACGTATTCCAGATCGCAAAGCGCTTCGCCGTTAACAATACCAACGGAGACAGCAGCAACCATCCCTTTCATTGGGTTGGTTTTCAGCTTACCGGCGGCAACCAGCTTGTTCAGCGCATCTGCCAGCGCCACACAGGCACCGGTAATGGAGGCCGTACGCGTGCCGCCATCGGCCTGGATCACGTCGCAGTCCAGCGTGATGGTGAACTCACCCAGCGTTTTTAAGTCAACCGCGGCGCGGAGCGCACGTGCGATCAGGCGCTGGATCTCCATAGTACGGCCGCCCTGCTTACCTTTTGCCGCTTCACGGGCATTACGGGTATGGGTTGCGCGCGGCAACATACCGTATTCCGCGGTGATCCACCCCTGCCCCTGACCTTTCAGGAAGCGAGGCACGCCCTCTTCGATGGACGCGGTGCAAAGCACCTTGGTGTCACCAAACTCAACCAGCACGGAGCCTTCAGCGTGTTTTGTATAGTTACGGGTCAGGGTGACGGGACGCACCTGGTTGGCGCTACGACCTGCTGGACGCATGATGGATTCTCCGGCTTGAAACGAATGTGGCTGCGCATTATACGGATAAAGGACGCTTATTCCTATCCTGAGAAGCCCCTGAAAGCTATAATCCCCCCATCTCTCCTTTAAAAACGGGAATGTCTATGATCCGCAGTATGACCGCCTACGCCCGGCGTGAAATCAAGGGTAGCTGGGGTAGCGCTACCTGGGAAATGCGCTCGGTAAACCAGCGCTATCTGGAAACATATTTCCGTATGCCGGAACAGTTCCGCAGCCTGGAGCCTGTGGTGCGTGAGCGTATCCGTACGCGTCTGACCCGCGGGAAAGTGGAATGTAACCTGCGTTTTGAGCCCGATGCCAGTGCACAGGGCGAACTGATCCTGAACGAAAAGCTGGCAAAACAGCTGGTTAATGCGGCGAACTGGGTCAAAATGCAAAGCGATGAAGGCGAGATCAACCCGGTTGATATTCTGCGCTGGCCTGGCGTGATGGCCGCCGGAGAGCAGGATCTGGACGCGATTACCGCTGAAATCCTGGCTGCACTCGACGGCACGCTGGATGACTTTATCGTTGCCCGCGAAACCGAAGGCCAGGCGCTGAAAGCGATGATTGAGCAACGCCTTGAAGGCGTGAGCGCCGAAGTGGCTAAAGTGCGCGCTCATATGCCAGAAGTGCTGCAATGGCAGCGTGAGCGTCTTGTCGCCAAACTGGAAGAGGCGGAAGTTCAGCTGGAAAACAACCGTCTGGAACAAGAGCTGGTGCTGATGGCGCAGCGTGTAGACGTGGCTGAAGAGCTGGATCGTCTGGAAGCGCACGTTAAAGAGACCTACAACATCCTGAAGAAGAAAGAAGCGGTAGGCCGCCGTCTCGACTTTATGATGCAGGAGTTCAACCGCGAGTCGAACACGCTGGCGTCTAAGTCTATCAATGCAGAGGTGACCAATTCAGCAATTGAACTGAAGGTCCTGATTGAGCAGATGCGCGAGCAGATCCAGAATATCGAGTAATACCTTTCAGGGTGGTGTCTGGCACATCACCCATTACTTTTTCTAATCCTTATTTATCCTTACTTTCTTTGCCTCCCGCCTTATCACAAGCCCGCCTGGCATGCGTTGATAAATTCCTTTAGGGCAAATCCCCTCGCCTTAGAAAATCTCAATCGTGATCTTGCGCACAAATCGCTAACCTCCTCCACTTCATTCCGGAGGGTTTATGCTGCTTCACATTCTCTATCTTATTGGCATTACCGCTGAAGCCATGACCGGCGCGCTTGCCGCCGGACGTCGCCGAATGGACACCTTCGGCGTGATCATCATTGCCACGGCCACTGCGCTCGGCGGCGGGTCCGTGCGCGATATCCTGCTTGGCCATTATCCGCTCGGCTGGGTTAAAAACCCTGAGTACGTCATTATCGTGGCAACGGCAGCCGTGCTAACCACGATTGTAGCCCCGGTGATGCCTCATCTGCGCCGCTTGTTCCTGGTGCTGGATGCGCTTGGGCTGATTGTTTTTTCCATCATTGGCGCACAAATTGCTCTCGATATGGGTGAAGGCCCGGTTATTGCCACCATTGCGGCGGTGATCACGGGCGTGTTTGGCGGGGTGCTGCGCGATATGTTCTGCAAACGTATCCCGCTGGTTTTCCAGAAGGAACTGTACGCCGGCATCTCCTTTGCCGCGGCAGTGCTTTATGTCGCCTTGCAGCACTATGTCACCAACCACGATGTGGTGGTTATCTCCACGCTGCTGTTTGGTTTCACGGCGCGTATGCTGGCATTGCGTCTGAAGCTTGGCCTGCCGGTTTTTCATTACAAGCACAACGCGCATTAAGGTCAGAACCCGTTAATGTGCTGCTCAGCCAGCCACCTTGCCAGCCTATCAACGGGAGGCGCATGCAGCCAGTTAACGACCTGCTGCGCCTTCTCTTCACCTGTTCCCGGCAAAGCCTGCCAGTCAGCAGCGCTCCGCTGATTCAGCGCCTGCCACGACGCCGCCCCAACCGCATTCAGCGTGGCTTTTGTCAGCGGGATCCCCATCGCTGTGACCCAGCGAATAAAAGGTTGTTTGCGCACAATATTAAAACGATGCCAGAGCGATAACCCGCGCCCGGCGGAAAAGCCAGGCGTGGACTGTAGCTGCGCCTGCGTCAGTGTTAACCACGAAAAAATATGCTCGAAACGATGCGTCTGATGAAGCGTTCGCCAGCCCGCCTCGCCTAACCCCTCGATCCCTAGCCCTTGTTTTGAGCTAAGCCACGTCAACCGGGCAAAGAACTGTTCCATACACGCTGGTGAGGCATAAAAACAGGTCAGCGAGTGGTACTGCAGGGCCGGAGGTTCTGGTTTTTCCCTGTTCGCTCCCCGCCAGACAACTCGATCGAATCGGGGGATCCCCTGCCCGGCGAGGCTTATCAGAACCTGATCGCCGGGAACAATATCCAGCCGCTGCCAGCGTGTGACCGACCCCAGGCTCACCCGCCGCACCTGTTTATCATCAAGCTTTACTGGATCCAGTTCGGCTACAACGGACACCTTGCCCGTTCGCCCGACGCCAAACTGTATCCCTCGCACTTCAGCAACCTGAGCGACATGCGTATATTTCCATGCGACAACCCAACGGCCTTCACCGGGTAACCAACCGTCGCCCGCGGGTTCATCCGCTGAACGCACCACAATGCCGTCCGTGGCAAAGGGCAATGCTGTTGTATGCCACGCTGAACGCTGCGCTTCGACCGCATTCACAGACGCGGCGGGCAGCGTATAACGCGCCGTCAGGGTGAACCCGGCTTTTGACAACGCATCCAGAGATACCTGCATCTCTTTAGGTCCATCCGGCCAGGCCCAGATAAACACGCCGAGCTGCCTGAGAAGTGCGCTATCGTTATGACGCATCATGGCGCCCGCCACTTTTGCCCGCATGTTCATCCCCCCCATCTGACGCTGGATGTGGTTTTCATGAATCCAGAACAGTTCACCCTGTAAGACGCTATTTGCCAGGGGGCCGGACAGGTTTTGCGGAACAGAGGGGATTGATCGAACCTGCGCCGTCCAGTCTTCACCTTTCACACCGTTGCCACGGCTAATGGCCCGGACAAGCTTCCCGCCCTGGTACACCAGCGTCACAGCCACGCCATCCACTTTGGGCTGCATCCAGAGATGTTGCCGGGCTCGCATCCACTGGCTGAGCTCAGCTTTACTGGCAACCTTATGCACGCCCGTATGCGCAACCGGGTGTGTCACACTACCTGTCAGAGGTGGCGGTCTCTCTTCGGAAGAGACATGACCAAAGCAGCGCTGCCACTGGTTCAACCGCGCGTTAAGCTGATCGTAAACCCCGTCATCAACGTCACTGACTCCCTGCTTCCAGTAAGCATCGTCCCAGCGTTTGATCTGCGCGCTCAGCGCTACAATTTCCTTTTCTGCTTTTGCCTGCGACCATACCGGGCATACCGCTAACCCGGTGCTACACCACAACAGCGCAAACCCGCTTATCCATCGCCACATTATTACCCCTCCTTTGCGTTGGAGGAGGTATAACCCGGTATTGAAAACGACGCGAATGGCAACGTTACGCTTTACGAGGCGTTATCCAGCGTTTCTTTTTGTTGCTGCAAACCGCAGACAAAACCTGAAAACGGCACGCAAAATTTAATCATCCACGGGAAAAAGTGTGACAAAGGCTACGTCACACAGCGGCGACGTGTATAATAAGCCCGTATGTAGGACTTCTTCGTTAACACATACAAAAGACTCTCATGGCTCAAGGCACGCTTTATATTGTTTCTGCCCCTAGTGGCGCGGGTAAATCCAGCCTTATTCAGGCACTGTTAAAAACCCAACCGTTGTACGATACGCAGGTTTCTGTTTCTCACACCACGCGAGCACCGCGTCCGGGTGAGGTGCACGGTGAACACTATTTCTTTGTGAATCACGACGAATTCAGAGCGATGATTGGCAGAGACGCGTTTCTTGAACACGCAGAAGTATTCGGTAACTACTACGGTACTTCGCGTGAAACCATTGAGCAGGTTCTGGCGACCGGCGTGAACGTGTTCCTGGATATCGACTGGCAGGGCGCGCAGCAAATTCGTAAGAAAATGCCTGATTCGCGCAGTATCTTTATTTTACCGCCATCGAAAGATGAACTGGATCGCCGCCTGCGGGGTCGCGGCCAGGACAGCGAAGAAGTTATCGCGAAGCGTATGGCACAGGCTGTTGCAGAAATGAGCCATTACGCGGAATATGATTACCTTATTGTGAATGATGATTTTGATGCCGCGCTGAGCGATCTCAAAACTATCCTTCGCGCAGAACGTCTGCGTATGAGCCGCCAGAAGCAGCGACATGACGCATTAATCACCAAACTGTTGGCAGACTGAACCCACTTTCAGTATCATGCCCAGTCATTTCTTCACCTGTGGAGCATTTTAAGTATGGCACGCGTAACTGTTCAGGACGCTGTAGAGAAAATTGGTAACCGTTTTGACCTGGTACTGGTCGCCGCGCGTCGCGCTCGTCAGATGCAGGTAGGCGGTAAAGATCCGCTGGTACCGGAAGAAAACGATAAAACCACCGTTATTGCACTTCGCGAAATCGAAGAAGGTCTGATCAACAACCAGATCCTCGACGTGCGTGAGCGCCAGGAGCAGCAAGAGCAGGAAGCCGCAGAACTGCAGGCCGTAACCGCCATTGCTGAAGGTCGTCGTTAATTAAACCTGCGGGTCGCCCTTGTATCTGTTTGAAAGCCTGAATCAACTGATTCAAACCTACCTGCCTGAAGACCAGATTAAGCGTCTTCAGCAGGCGTATCTCGTTGCACGTGACGCTCACGAGGGCCAGACACGTTCAAGCGGTGAACCCTATATCACGCACCCAGTAGCGGTGGCCTGTATTCTGGCCGAGATGAAACTCGACTACGAAACGCTCATGGCCGCCCTGCTGCATGACGTGATTGAAGATACCCCTGCCACCTACCAGGACATGGAACAGCTGTTTGGCAAAAGCGTTGCCGAGCTGGTGGAAGGGGTCTCTAAGCTTGATAAGCTGAAATTCCGCGATAAGAAAGAGGCGCAGGCCGAAAACTTTCGCAAGATGATCATGGCGATGGTGCAGGATATCCGCGTCATTCTCATCAAACTTGCTGACCGCACCCACAATATGCGCACGCTGGGCTCACTTCGCCCGGATAAACGTCGCCGCATCGCCCGTGAAACCCTCGAAATCTACAGTCCGCTGGCGCACCGTTTAGGTATTCATCACATTAAAACCGAGCTGGAAGAGCTGGGTTTTGAAGCGTTATACCCGAACCGCTATCGCGTGATTAAAGAGGTGGTGAAAGCCGCTCGCGGTAACCGTAAAGAGATGATTCAAAAGATCCTCTCTGAAATCGAAGGGCGCTTGCAGGAAGCCGGTATTCCATGCCGCGTCAGCGGTCGCGAAAAGCATTTGTACTCTATTTACTGCAAAATGGTGCTCAAAGAGCAGCGTTTTCACTCGATCATGGATATCTACGCGTTCCGCGTCATCGTCCACGACTCGGACACCTGCTACCGCGTGCTGGGGCAGATGCATAGCCTGTACAAGCCACGTCCGGGGCGCGTCAAAGATTACATCGCCATTCCAAAAGCGAACGGATACCAGTCTTTGCACACCTCGATGATTGGCCCGCACGGCGTTCCGGTTGAGGTGCAAATTCGTACCGAAGACATGGATCAGATGGCGGAAATGGGTGTCGCGGCGCACTGGGCTTATAAAGAGCACGGCGGCGAAAGCAGCACCACCGCGCAAATCCGCGCCCAGCGCTGGATGCAGAGCCTGCTGGAGCTGCAACAGAGTGCAGGTAGCTCGTTTGAATTTATCGAGAGCGTTAAATCCGATCTCTTCCCGGATGAGATTTACGTTTTCACGCCGGAAGGGCGCATTGTCGAACTGCCTGCGGGCGCGACGCCGGTCGACTTCGCTTACGCCGTGCATACCGATATCGGCCATGCCTGCGTGGGTGCCCGCGTCGACAGGCAGCCTTATCCGCTGTCGCAGCCGCTCTTCAGCGGGCAGACTGTCGAAATTATTACCGCGCCGGGCGCACGTCCTAACGCCGCCTGGCTGAACTTTGTCGTGAGCTCAAAAGCGCGCGCAAAAATCCGCCAGCTGCTGAAAAATCTCAAGCGCGACGACTCCGTTAGCCTGGGGCGTCGTCTGCTCAATCACGCGCTGGGTGGCAGCCGCAAACTGGCAGAGATCCCACCAGAAAACATTCAGCATGAGCTGGAGCGTATGAAGCTCGCCTCGCTGGATGACCTGCTGGCAGAGATTGGCCTCGGAAACGCCATGAGCGTGGTCGTGGCGAAGAACCTGCAACAGGGCGAAACGACAGCCGTTCCTGCTAACGCGCAAAATCATGGTCACCTGCCAATCAAAGGCGCTGACGGGGTGCTCATCACCTTCGCCAAATGCTGCCGCCCTATCCCGGGCGACCCGATTATTGCGCACGTCAGCCCGGGTAAAGGGCTGGTGATCCACCACGAATCCTGCCGTAACATCCGTGGCTATCAGAAAGAGCCTGAGAAGTTCATGGCGGTCGAATGGGATAAAGAGACAGCGCAGGAATTTATCACTGAAATCAAGGTGGATATGTTTAACCACCAGGGTGCACTGGCGAACCTGACGGCAGCGATCAACACGGCCTCGTCAAACATTCAGAGCCTGAATACTGAAGAAAAAGATGGCCGCGTTTACAGCGCCTTTATTCGCCTGACCGCCCGTGACCGCGTACATCTGGCCAATATTATGCGCAAGATCCGCGTGATGCCGGATGTCATTAAAGTCACCCGTAACCGAAACTAGCATTATGAATTCAACACGTTACGAGCGAATCTGCGAAATGCTCGCCAGGCGTCAGCCTGATCTGACGGTCTGCATGGAGCAGGTCCATAAACCTCATAACGTCTCTGCTATCGTTCGCACCGCAGATGCCGTCGGCGTGCATGAAGTCCACGCCGTCTGGCCAGGCGCACGTATGCGTACCATGGCCTCCACCGCCGCAGGCAGCAATAGCTGGGTATCCGTGAAAACTCACCAGACTATTGGTGAAGCGGTCTCGCACCTGAAAGGGCGTGGCATGCAGGTTCTGGCAACCAACCTCTCTGCTAAAGCCGTGGATTTCCGTGAGATCGACTACACCCGCCCGACCTGCATTTTAATGGGCCAGGAGAAAACGGGGATCACGCAGGAAGCACTGGATTTGGCTGACCGGGACATCATCATTCCGATGATCGGCATGGTCCAGTCACTCAACGTGTCGGTCGCCTCAGCGCTGATCCTGTATGAAGCGCAGCGCCAGCGTCAGAATGCCGGAATGTACGAGCGCAGCAACAGCATGCTGCCGGAAGAGGAGCAGCAGCGCCTGCTGTTTGAAGGTGGCTATCCGGTGCTGGCTCGCGTTGCGAAGCAGAAGAAATTGCCTTACCCCCACGTCAACGCGCAGGGCGAAATTGAAGCCGATGCCGAGTGGTGGTCCACCATGCAGTACGCAGGGTAAATCATGAAAGGCCGCCTGCTGGACGCCATACCGCTCAACAGCCTGACGGGCGTGGGCGCGGCACAAAGCAGTAAACTGGCGAAGATTGGCCTGCACACCGTGCAGGATCTCCTGCTCCACCTCCCCCTGCGTTACGAAGACCGTACTCAGCTTTATAAAATTGGCGATCTGCTGCCCGCTATTTACGCCACCGTTGAAGGGGAAGTGCTGAACTGCAACATCACCTTTGGCGGACGCAGGATGATGACCTGCCAGATCAGCGACGGCACCGGCATTCTCACCATGCGCTTTTTCAACTTCAATGCGGCGATGAAAAACAGCCTTGCCACTGGACGACGCGTACTTGCGTACGGTGAAGCCAAACGGGGCAAATACGGCGCGGAGATGATCCACCCGGAATACCGCGTGCAGGGCGATCTCAGCTCACCTGAGCTACAGGAGACGCTCACGCCGGTCTATCCAACCACCGAAGGCATTAAGCAGGCCACGCTGCGCAAGCTCACCGACCAGGCGCTGGAGCTGCTTGATACCTGCGCCATTAACGAGCTGCTGCCACCGGAGCTAGCGCAGGGCATGATGAGCCTGTCGGAGGCGTTGCGCACCCTGCACCGTCCGCCGCCGACGCTTCAGCTCATAGACTTAGAAAGCGGTAAACACCCCGCACAACGGCGTCTTATCCTTGAGGAGTTACTGGCTCATAACCTGAGCATGCTGGCACTGCGCGCCGGTGCGCAGCGTTTCCACGCTCAGCCTTTAGGCCAGCGTGATGAACTCAAAGATAAGCTGCTGGCCTCACTCCCGTTTAAACCCACCGGCGCACAGGCGCGGGTTACCGCCGAGATTGAACGCGATATGGCGCTGAATGTGCCGATGATGCGCCTGGTGCAGGGCGACGTGGGTTCCGGGAAAACGCTGGTTGCCGCATTGGCCGCTTTACGCGCTATCGCCCACGGCAAGCAGGTGGCGCTGATGGCGCCGACAGAACTGCTGGCCGAGCAGCACGCCAACAATTTCCGTAACTGGTTCGCCCCACTGGGGATCGAAGTGGGCTGGCTGGCCGGGAAGCAGAAGGGCAAAGCACGTCTTGCGCAGCAGGAAGCTATTGCCAGCGGGCAGGTGCAGATGATTGTCGGCACGCACGCCATTTTCCAGGAACAGGTGCAGTTTAACGGCCTGGCGCTGGTCATTATCGACGAACAGCACCGCTTTGGTGTTCATCAGCGTCTGGCGCTGTGGGAGAAAGGTCTGCAACAGGGCTTCCACCCGCATCAGCTGATCATGACCGCCACGCCGATTCCGCGCACCCTGGCGATGACGGCCTATGCCGATCTGGATACCTCCACCATCGACGAGTTGCCGCCGGGCCGAACGCCGGTGACCACGGTTGCCATACCGGACACGCGGCGCAGCGACATCATTGACCGCGTGCGCAACGCCTGTACG
Source organism: Enterobacter cloacae complex sp. I1M (assembly GCF_014982425.1). Classification (NCBI taxonomy): domain Bacteria; kingdom Pseudomonadati; phylum Pseudomonadota; class Gammaproteobacteria; order Enterobacterales; family Enterobacteriaceae; genus Enterobacter; species Enterobacter cloacae complex sp. I1M. The sequence goes on from NZ_JADCLG010000019.1 coordinate 127,608, forward strand.
CAGGAAGGGCGTCAGGCGTACTGGGTCTGCACCCTGATTGAAGAGTCTGAGCTGCTGGAAGCGCAGGCTGCCGAAGCCACATGGGAAGAGTTAAAGCTCGCCCTGCCAGAGCTGAACGTCGGTCTGGTTCACGGGCGCATGAAGCCTGCCGAGAAGCAGGCGGTGATGCAGTCGTTCAAACAGGGCGAGCTGCACTTACTCGTTGCGACCACGGTTATCGAAGTGGGCGTGGATGTGCCGAACTCCAGCCTGATGATTATTGAGAACCCGGAGCGTCTGGGCCTGGCGCAGCTCCACCAGCTACGAGGCCGCGTGGGCCGTGGCGCGATCGCCTCTCACTGCGTGCTGCTCTACAAAGCCCCGCTGTCGAAAACCGCGCAGATGCGTTTGCAGGTATTACGCGACAGCAATGACGGCTTCGTCATTGCGCAAAAAGATCTGGAGATCCGCGGCCCGGGTGAACTGCTGGGCACACGTCAGACGGGTAACGCCGAATTTAAAGTGGCGGATTTGCTGCGCGATCAGGCCATGATCCCCGAAGTACAACGCCTTGCGCGTCATATTCATGAACGCTACCCCGAACAGGCGGCAGCGTTAATTGAACGCTGGATGCCGGAAACCGAGCGGTATTCCAACGCCTGACGATCAGCCAAACATTGGCAGCATCAGGTAGAGCTTAATGACCAGCGCGTTGACGATATCAATGAAGAATGCGCCCACCATCGGCACCACCAGAAACGCCATGTGCGACGGGCCGAACCGTTCGGTGATCGCCTGCATATTCGCGATGGCCGTTGGTGTCGCTCCCAGACCAAATCCACAGTGACCCGCAGCCAGTACCGCCGCATCATAGTTTTTGCCCATCATGCGCCAGGTAACAAAGATGGCATACAGCGCCATAAACACGGCCTGTACCGCCAGGATCGCCACCATCGGCAGCGCCAGCGAGGCCAGCTCCCACAGCTTGAGGCTCATCAGCGCCATCGCCAGGAACAGCGACAGGCTGACGTTACCAAGCACGGACACCGCGCGTTCGAAGACGCGGTAGAAGCCCATCTGCGCCAGACCGTTGCTCAGGATCACCCCGATAAACAGCACGCAGACAAAGGTTGGCAGTTCGAAAGCCGTTCCCGCCAGCCATTGCGCAACGATTTTGCCCACGGTGAGGCAGATGGCAATCATGGCGATGGTTTCAATCATCACCAGCGAGGTGATGCTGCGACCAACGTCCGGTTTTTCGAACGCGGTCGGCACCATTTCATCGTCTGGTCTGCCTTCCGGCGTAGTGGAATGTTTCACAAGATAGCGCGCCACCGGGCCGCCAATCAGCCCGCCAAGCACCAGGCCAAAGGTCGCGCAGGCCATAGCCACTTCCGTTGCGTTTTCAAAGCCATAGCGTTCGATGAACAGCTTGCTCCACGCCGCGCCCGTTCCGTGGCCACCTGACAGGGTAATCGACCCCGCCAGCAGACCCATCAGCGGATCCAACCCCAGCAGCGACGCCATACCGATGCCGATGGCGTTTTGCATCAGCAGCAAGCCCACCACGACAATCAGAAACACGCCCAGCACCTTGCCGCCTGAACGCAGGCTTGCGAGGTTAGCGTTCAGGCCGATAGTGGCAAAGAAGGCCAGCATCAACGGATCTTTCAGGGACATATCAAAATCAATTTCCCAGCCCATGCTTTTTTTCAGCACCAGCAGGGCAAGCGCCACCAGCAATCCACCGGCGACAGGTTCAGGAATGGTGTACTTTTTCAGAAAGGAAACACTGTGTACCAGCTTGCGACCAAGCAGAAGAACCAGCGTTGCGGCAACAAGGGTCGACAACGTATCGAGATGAATCATAAAAGGCTCCTGTTATGCGCGTGTTCCATACACACGCGGCGTTATCCTGGGCCGGGTGATGCTCGTCATGAGCCGCCGGCGCGAAAAGTGTAATTTTTTTTTCCTGTTCGTTGTAGAAAACCTGCTCACACCGGCAGATTTTCTCTCTTTTTTTTGCTGGCAATCGTTTGCTTTTACCAGGTGGTCAGCTAAAATGCCCGCTTTTCCACCGTGGGATTGCCGCCGATGTCTGTTAACACTCTGGAGTCTGCTGATGCGCAACCGATTGCGCAGAAGCAAAACAGTGAACTGATTTACCGCCTTGAAGATCGTCCCCCGCTGCCTCAAACCCTGTTTGCCGCCTGCCAGCATCTGCTGGCGATGTTCGTTGCGGTCATCACGCCGGCTCTGCTGATTTGTCAGGCGCTGGGGTTACCGGCGCAGGATACGCAACACATCATCAGTATGTCTCTGTTCGCTTCCGGTGTAGCCTCCATCATTCAAATTAAAGCCTGGGGTCCGGTGGGTTCGGGGTTGCTGTCGATTCAGGGCACCAGCTTTAACTTTGTGGCGCCGCTGATCATGGGCGGTACGGCACTGAAAACCGGCGGCGCAGATGTCCCGACGATGATGGCGGCGCTTTTCGGCACCCTGATGCTGGCAAGCTGCACAGAGATGATCATCTCCCGCGTTCTGCACCTTGCGCGCCGGGTGATCACCCCGCTGGTCTCCGGCGTGGTGGTGATGATTATCGGCCTGTCGCTGATTCAGGTGGGTCTGACCTCCATCGGGGGCGGCTACGCGGCAATGAGCGACCATACCTTCGGCGCGCCGAAAAACCTGCTGCTGGCAGGCGTGGTGCTGGCGATCATTATTCTGCTTAACCGCCAGCGTAACCCGTACCTGCGCGTGGCTTCGCTGGTGATCGCCATGGCGGCCGGTTACCTGCTGGCGTGGGCGCTGGGCATGCTGCCGGAAAACACCACCCCAACCAACAGCGCGTTGATTACCGTGCCAACGCCGCTCTACTACGGCCTGGGCATTGACTGGAGTCTGCTCCTGCCGCTGATGCTGGTCTTTATGATCACCTCGCTGGAAACCATTGGCGATATCACTGCCACCTCCGACGTGTCCGAGCAGCCGGTCTCCGGCCCGCTGTACATGAAACGTCTGAAAGGCGGCGTGCTGGCGAACGGACTGAACTCGTTTGTCTCGGCGGTGTTCAACACATTCCCGAACTCCTGCTTCGGCCAGAACAATGGCGTGATCCAGTTGACCGGCGTGGCCAGCCGCTACGTGGGCTTCGTGGTGGCGCTGATGCTGGTGGTCCTCGGCCTGTTCCCGGCGGTGAGCGGGTTTGTGCAGCACATTCCCGAGCCGGTCCTGGGCGGCGCGACGCTGGTCATGTTCGGTACCATCGCGGCCTCCGGCGTGCGTATCGTCTCCCGCGAGCCGCTGAACCGCCGCGCAATCATGATTATTGCGCTGTCTCTCGCCGTAGGACTTGGCGTCTCCCAGCAGCCGATGATTTTGCAGTTTGCCCCGGACTGGGTGAAAAACCTGCTCTCTTCCGGCATCGCCGCGGGCGGTATTACCGCTATCGTGCTGAATCTCATTTTCCCGCCTGAAAAGAACTGATCCCCACACGGCAGGCTGTCAATGCCTGCCGTGACATCTCTTTACACCATTCCCGCCTTGAGCATTGCGCATAAATCGTGCATAACACCCTTATGTGCGTTTCGCGGGAAGGAAGACCATGAAATTTATTGGAAAGCTGCTTATCTATCTTCTGGTAGCCCTGCTCATTGTAGTGCTCGCCTTTTATTTTCTGCTCCAGACCCGCTGGGGCGCATCGCAGGTCAGTAGCTGGATCACGGTGAATACCGATTACGAGCTCAACTTTGACCTGATGGATCACCACTTTTCATCCCCTTCTCACATCCTTCTGGAAAACGTTACCTTCGGACGAGATGGCAAACCGGCCACGCTGGTCGCTAAAAAAGTGGATATTGGCTTAAGCAGCCGCCAGATCACCGACCCGCTGCATATGGACGCCATCACCCTGTTCGATGGCACGCTGAATTTATCTCCACAGACGGCGCCGCTGCCGTTCCAGGCCGATCGTCTGCAACTGAATAACATGGCCTTTAACAGCCCGAATACGGAGTGGGATCTCAGTGCGCAAAAGGTGACCGGCGGCGTCAGCCCGTGGCAGCCCGAGGCGGGGAACGTACTGGGGAAAAATGCGCAAATCCAGATGAGCGCCGGGTCGCTCACGCTCAACGGCATACCGGCCAACAACGTGCTGATTCAGGGACAACTCAACGGCAAAGAGGTGGTGCTCAATACCATCGGTGCCGATATGGCGCGCGGCTCGCTTACGGGGTCGGCTCAGCGTAATGCCGACGGTGGCTGGGTTATCGACACCCTGCGTCTGAATGAGATTCGCCTGCAAAGCGACAAATCGCTGCTGGATTTCTTCGCCCCTCTCTCCACCCTGCCTTCGTTACAGATTGGGCGGCTGGAAGTGACCGATGCCCGTCTACAGGGGCCAGACTGGGCGGTAACCGACCTTGATCTTAGCCTGCGTAACCTCACCCTGAGTAAAGGGGACTGGCAAAGCCAGGAGGGACGGTTATCCATGAACGCCAGCGAATTTATCTACGGCTCGCTGCATCTTTTTGACCCTATCCTGAACGCGGAATTCTCCCCGCAGGGCATTGCGCTGCGTCAGTTCACTTCCCGCTGGGAAGGGGGCATGGTGCGCACCTCCGGCAACTGGCTGCGCGACGGGAACGCGCTGGTGCTGGACGACGTTGCCATTGCCGGGCTGGAATATACGCTTCCGGAAAACTGGAAAACGCTGTGGATGGATCCGCTTCCGGCATGGCTGAACAGCGTGACGCTGAAAAAATTCGGCCTGAGCCGCAACCTGGTGATCGACATCGATCCGGCGTTCCCATGGCAGATCACCTCCCTCGACGGTTATGGCGCTAATCTGCGTCTGGCGCAAGACCACAAGTGGGGCGTGTGGGGCGGTAACGCAACCCTGAACGGGGCGGCAGCAACCTTTAACCGCGTCGACGTGCGACGCCCGTCGCTGGCGCTGAATGCCAACGCCGCAACGGTAAACATTACCGACCTGAGCGCCTTTACCGAGAAAGGGATCCTGGAAGCGACCGCCACCGTGTCACAGCTGCCACAGCGACAAACCACCGTGAGCCTGAACGGGCGCGGTGTACCACTCAACGTTTTGCAGCAGTGGGGCTGGCCAGCGCTGCCGATTGCGGGCGACGGCAATATTCAGCTCACCGCCAGCGGAAGCGTGCAGGCCAATGCGCCGCTGAAGCCGACGGTGAACGGGAAGCTGAGCGCGGTAAATATGGATAAACAGCAGGTGCAGCAGACGATGACCGGCGGGATGGTGTCGGCGGTGGCTCCGGCACAGTAAAAAGCCGGGTGGCGGCTTCGCCTTACCCGGCCTACGAGATTTTGGTTCCCTCTCCCCGTGGGTGAGGGCATCAGACCGCATAATTACCGTAGGCCCGGTAAGCGAAGCGCCACCGGGCATTTTTCCAGCTCAGAGGTGGATCACCACCTCATCCCCCTCGGCTTTCACCACCACACCCCACTCGCTGCCCGCATGTGAACCGCCTTTCACGCCGCCAACCTTTTGCACGTTGCGCAAGCACACCGACCAGTTTTGCGCATCTCCCGCGCCGGTAAAGGTCACGACGTCGCCCTGACGTGACGCCTTCAGCGTAAACACCAAAGAACCGTCCGCCGCAGGCACTTCGCTTACCGCCGTTGCGCCATCGCTCAAGTTGAAGAGCTGGAAGGCTGTCCCCTCGTGCCACGCATAGTCCGGCTTCTGGTTATTATTGCCGAGCGCCAGCAGCGTGTTGTCGCGCACATAGACCGGCAGGCTCTGGAAATCGTGCTGCTGCTTATGCCAGCGGCTGCCCTCGATTTCATCGTTGTGCCACAGGTGCGTCCAGCGCCCTTCCGGCAGCCAGAACTGCACGTCGCCCGCCTCGGAGAACACCGGCGCCACCATCATCGAATCCCCCAGCATGTACTGGCGGTCGAGGTAATCGCACGCCGGATCGTCCGGGAACTCCAGCATCATCGCCCGCAGCATCGGCGTGCCGAACTCGCGGGCCAGCGCAGCCTGACGATACAGGTACGGCATCAGCTGGCATTTCAGCTGGGTGAAGTGGCGCACCACGTCGCAGGACTCGTCATCGTACGCCCACGGCACGCGGTAGGATTTGCTGCCGTGCAGGCGGCTGTGGCTGGAGAACAGCCCGAAAGCGCACCAGCGCTTATAGACGTGCGCCGGAGCGGTGTTTTCAAACCCGCCGATATCGTGGCTCCAGAATCCGAAGCCGGACAGGCCAATCGACAGCCCGCCGCGCAGGCTTTCCGCCATCGATTCATAGTTGGCGTAGCAGTCGCCGCCCCAGTGCACCGGGAACTGTTGCGCTCCCACGGAGGCAGAACGGGCAAACAGCACCGCCTCTTCTTCTCCCACCGTCTCTTTCAGCACGTTCCACACCAGTTCGTTGTAGATGTAGGCGTAATGGTTGTGCATCTTCTGCGGATCGGAACCGTCAAACCACTGGACGTCCGTCGGGATACGCTCGCCGAAGTCGGTCTTGAAGCAGTCGACGCCGATCTCCACCAGGCCTTTCAGCTTGTCGGCGTACCACCGGCACGCGTCCGGGTTGGTGAAGTCGTAGATCGCCAGCCCCGGCTGCCATTTGTCCCACTGCCACAGGGAGCCGTCCGGGCGCTTGAGCAGGTAGCCCTTCTCTTTCAGCTCACGGAAGATCGGCGATTTCTGGCCGATGTACGGGTTGATCCACACGCAGACCTTCAGCCCTTTCTCTTTCAGGCGGCGGATCATCCCTTCCGGATCGGGGAAGGTCACCGGGTCCCACTCGAAGTCGCACCACTGGAAGGCCTTCATCCAGAAGCAGTCGAAGTGGAACACGTGCAGCGGCAGGTCGCGCTCGGCCATGCCGTCGATAAAGCTGTTAACCGTCGCTTCGTCGTAGTTGGTGGTGAACGAGGTGGTCAGCCACAGGCCGAACGACCACGCAGGCGGCAGCGCCGGATGCCCGGTGAACTGCGTATAGCGGTTTAATACCTCTTTTGGCGTCGGGCCGTCGATCACGAAGTACTCCAGATACTCCCCTTCCACGCTGAACTGCACTTTGGAGACTTTTTCAGAGCCGACTTCAAACGAGACGTTTTCCGGATGATTCACCAGCACGCCGTAGCCGCGGTTGGTCAGGTAGAACGGGATATTTTTGTAGGACTGCTCGGTGCTGGTGCCCCCGTCGCGGTTCCAGGTTTCGACCGTCTGACCGTTGCGCACCAGGGCGGTAAAGCGCTCGCCCAGACCGTAGACCGTTTCCCCCACGCCCAGATCCAGACGTTCAAACACATAGTTGCGATCGGTGTTGGTATCCTGCACGTAGCCGTTGTTTTTCAGCTGGCTGCCGGTAATGCGCTGGCCGTTGCGCAGGAAATCCAGCGCCCAGAACTCGCCTTTGGTGACGCGCACGCTGACGCTGCCGCTTTTCAGCTCGGCAAATTCGGCGTTGTTTTCAATCTCAACTTTTACATCCTTCAGAACGTTCAGCGGATAGTGCGGGCCGTTGTTCAGCGCCCCCTGGAAGTGCTCAATGCGCACCCCGACAATCCCTTCCTGCGGGGCAAACAGGCGCACCGTGAACATCAACGTGTCGAGCTGCCAGGTGCGTTCGCGCACGTCACGCGGCGCGACGTACACCACCAGGTCATTGCCCTGCTGCTCCACGTCGAACACCTGAACCGGATACGTCACGTTAAGGCCCGGTTGGATAAGCCAGTTTCCATCACTGATTTTCATGCTTACGTCCTCTTAGTTCTGCAATTCTTTACTGACCGGCAGGTTTTCAAACTCCTGCTGATTGCGGCGCGCACCCTGCGCCAGCTCGCGCAGGATTTTGGTCAGGAAGGGGGTTTTCAGCGTGTAGTAGCGTTTGGCGATAATGGCGCTCAGCACGTAGCAGATCGCCGGAGCCAGCGTAAACAGACCGATAATGATGCTGATGGTCGCGCTGTTCTGGGTTTTGGCTGCCGCGTCGTAGCCGCCGCCTGCCAGCATCCAGCCGATCATCGCCCCGCCCAGCGCCAGGCCGAGTTTCAGCACAAACAGCGTGCCTGCAAAGCTGATGCCGGTCAGGCGTTTGCCGTTGGTCCATTCGCCGTAGTCGACGGTATCGGACATCATTACCCACTGAATCGGCGTCACCAGCTGATGCAGCACGCCGATAACGAAGATGAAGCCGAACATCAGCACGGTGGCATGCATCGGCACGAAGAACATCGCCACGCTGACCACCGCCAGCGCGGCGTTGGTCCACCAGAAGATGCTGACCTTGCACTTCCAGTCGGTGAGCGGTTTCGCCAGCGCGGAGCCAATCAGGTTGCCGACGCAGTAGGTGGTGAGGAACGCGACGAACACTTCCGGCGAGCCCATGATCCAGGTGCAGTAGTACATCATCGCCCCGCCGCGCACGCAGACGGCGAGAATGTTAAGGATGGTCAGCACGCCGACGATGCGCCACTGGTCGTTTTGCCAGATATCGCGCAGGTCTTCCCGCATGGAGGTGGTGCTTGGCGGCACCTGGATGCGCTCTTTGGTAGTAAAGAAGCAGAACGCCAGCATCAGGAACGCGACCACCGACAGCACGGCGATCCCGCCCTGGAAGCCGAACGCCTTATCGTCGCCGCCGATCAGGTTCACCAGCGGCATCATCAGCACCGTGGAGAGCATGCCGCCCGCCGTCGCCAGCACAAAGCGCCAGGACTGAAGGGAGATACGCTGCGTCGGGTCGTTGGTGATCACCCCGCCCAGCGCGCAGTACGGGATGTTGACCACGGTATAAAGCAGGGTCAGCAGCGTGTAGGTGATAGCGGCGTAAACCATTTTGCCGTTGAGGCTGAGGTCCGGCGTGGTGTAGGCCAGCACGCAGACGATGCCGAACGGAATGGCGCCGAACAAAATCCACGGGCGGAACTTGCCCCAGCGGCTGCGGGTGCGGTCGGCAATCAGCCCCATGCACGGGTCGGAGATCGCATCCAGCGCGCGCGCCAGCAGGAACATGGTGCCGACAAACCCGGCGGGAATACCAAAAATATCGGTGTAGAAAAACATCATATAAAGCATGACGTTATCAAAAATGATATGGCTGGCGGCGTCTCCCATGCCGTAGCCAATCTTCTCTTTTACTGACAGGACTTCGCTCATATTTTTATCCTTCACGCTGTAGGGGGCGCTGAGACCGGTTACCGTTTTTTAAACCATTGTTTCAGGAGCGGGTATTGCGTTTTCTGGTTAAGAGATTACGTTTCTTGTTTTTTGTGATCGGGATAAAAGTTGATGAGCACGAAATGCTAACCTGAGGATTTTCTTAAGAATTAGCTGAAACAGGGGGATTCAGGTCAAAAGAGAGGTGAAAAAAGTGGTGTGGGGTATGTGGTAAATGCCTGAAAGTAGCTATAATGCGCCCCGCCTCCATGTAGCAATGCAGGCGCGGAAGATCGTCATCTCCGGTGAGGTGGCTGGACTTCAAATCCAGTTGGGGGCGCCAGCGTTCCCGGGCAGGTTCGACTCCTGTGATCTTCCGCCAATTAGCCTCTACAGAACTCCACTGTCTCAAGCAAATCCCCTATAATACCCGCAATTAAAGCTGATTATGTTCTCCCGAGGTCTACTGTCTCTACCAGAATCAAGTGCATTCTGGGGGCATAATGGGGGGCATGATTTATAGTCCCATTTTGAGATGCCCCCAATGAAGCTCACAGTTAGACAAATCGACACAGCCAAGCCTAAAGAGAAGCCGTATAAGCTATCTGATGGTGGAGGCCTCTACCTTGAAGTAACTACCAACGGCTCACGTTACTGGCGTTTAAAGTATCGCTACGCAGGTAAAGAAAAGCGTCTTGCTTTCGGCGTTTATCCCGAGGTTTCTCTCGCTCAAGCACGCGAAAAGCGTGATGCTGCGAAAAAGCTGCTGTCTGCTGGAAGCGATCCCGGTGAAGTAAAGAAAGCAGAGAAAATTGCCCAAAAGCTTAACTATGAAAATACCTTCGAAGCTATTGCCCGTGAATGGCATCAGTTGAGAGCGGATCGTTGGTCATTACGCTATCGCGATGAAATTATTGATACCTTTGAAAAGGATATTTTCCCCTACATCGGTAAGCGCCCTATAGCTGAAATTAAGCCCATGGAATTGCTGGAAACCCTTCGTCGTATGGAAAAGCGTGGTGCATTAGAAAAGATGCGCAAAGTCAGACAGCGCTGCGGTGAAGTATTCCGTCATGCGATTGTGACCGGACGCGCTGAATACAATCCAGCACCCGATCTCGCCACAGCCCTCGCAACACCAAAGAAAACACATTTTCCATTCCTGACAGCCGAAGAACTCCCTCACTTTCTTAGGGATCTTGCCGGTTACACCGGTAGCGTTATTACCAAGACTGCGACTCAAATCATCATGCTTACAGGGGTACGAACTCAGGAATTACGTTTTGCCCGCTGGGAGGATATCAATTTTGAAAAGCGGCTTTGGGAGATCCCTGCTGAAGTGATGAAGATGAAACGACCACACATCGTTCCGATGTCGGATCAGGTTGTCGAGCTCTTTGAGTCACTTAAACCTATTACCGGGCTATACCCACTGGTATTCGTCGGACGTAACGATCGAACGAAGCCGATCTCAAAGGAAAGCGTTAATCAGGTTATTGAGTTATTGGGATATAAAGGAAGGCTGACAGGGCATGGTTTCCGCCACACGATGAGTACCATCCTCCATGAAGAAGGTTTTAACTCAGCTTGGATAGAAACGCAGCTAGCACATGTGGATAAGAACGCGATACGTGGGACTTACAACCATGCGCAGTATTTGGAGGGGCGGAGAGAAATGATGCAGAAGTATGCAGATTACGTAGAAAGTTTAGTCTCTCGAGGTGTGTGAAAATTCAGCAGTATAAAGATTCTCAACCCCTATTAGCATTCTTATAATAGAGATTGAGAATCTTTTTTTCCCTCTAGCTTAAAAGCTAAATACTTTATATTTAACTTACCCGAGCCCTGGAACGCTCCTGCTCACGAATTCGTGCCTCAATTTCGGCATAAAGATTAGCTTCAGCGTTTTCTCTGTCCGTTGCAGTAACAACTAATGCATAAGGTTCATGTTGGCTATTAAGTGGGGTGCCCCACTCACGATCATTTCTAGTTACAACCACAAACCACTTTTCATCTGGAGACCGTTGCTTAAAAGTCCAACTAGAGGATTGTACTGTACCATGATCACGTTGTTGTGCAGTAATAGAACGATTGCTTACCGCATCGTCATTCCTAGAATCAGTACCATCTTGTATATCATGATTAAAGTATTGCTGAACATCTTGCAACGAAGAACCTTTAACAAGCCTGTAAGATATTTGCGTTGCTGTATAATCTAATCGCGTTGTCCTGACTGCTGGTGAATACGCTAAAGTAATGTGCAGTTCTCTTACTGCTCGCTGAGTTCTTAAAAAAGATGTAGGTAATGGAAGCTCAAAGAATTGATGAGTATCATCAGAGATTTGCTCTTCACACATCATAACAACTACTTCCTCGGACGAGCGATATAAACCATCTTCCTCAACAATTCCATATCCAACGACATCTCGAATAACACTACGATTTCGGGTTGAAGGTGCAGATTTATAATGTTCTGTAACCTCTTCTGAGAATGTATTCTCCATCTGCGGTGTCAGCGCAGCGTGATTGACAAGCATCGCTCGCAACATATTGGCAGACATATCTGGATATTCATTGAGTAAACGTGCAGCGAGGTGCGTGATATAAGGTGCAGAAAAACTAGTTCCACTTTGTTCTGAGAAAAGTGTACTTCCTTGGAATTGATGGTGGCAGCTTAGCACACCAAGTCCTCTGGCATGTTGTCGCCATTGACCTCCAGCATTACGCATAGGTGCCGCAAAGTTTCCACCGTGCGCAACTATTTCTGGTTTAAATGCACCTTTCACAGAAGGTCCATGCCGTGTGAATGGTGAAGGTTGATATTCACCTGCAGGGCTTAAATGGCTAATTTCATCAGCACGACGTTGAGCGTCAAATGTTGCATTATGCCTTGCATAACTTCCTGCCGTTAGAACATTGAGAGCAGGAGCTGGATCAATAATAACTGAGCTATCGTGGATTAAATAGCTGGGATACTCTGCCCGCCAACTTTCTACTGGAACATCAGGGTCACTGCTACCATTAAAATTACCTGCGGAAACTACGAAAAGAATATTGTGACGCCTCGCCAGCACATCAAGCACATAAGCAATACCTCGGATGTGCTTTCCATCGTAAGGCGCATTTGCATTGCCAAGTGATAAGTTAAAAATACGACATCCTAGACCAACGAAATATTCAACTGCTTCGGTCAAAGTTGTTTCAATCGTAGCAGTATCAAATTCCCCTTGGGCATTAAGAATTTTGCCGTTATATAACCACATTGACGGTTGCCAGAAATTGCTAGCATCGCAAGCCTCAACATCACCATATAGGGCAATACCTGCAACAGCAGTACCATGTCCAAAATGGTCAGATTCATCTTCATTATCCACGAAGCAGGCACTCTCGGCTATTGCACTACGCAATAATGGATGTGCGGTATTAATTCCACTATCAAGGATGCAAACTTTTACGGCATTAGGTAATGGAGATGGGATATATTCGGGGATAAAATTGATATCTTTGTTCAGTTTCTCATAAGAGATTCCACTGACAGGAAGACGATCCACCATTCGAACATCACGGTGCTCAAGCAGTTTTTCAGCTTGCTCTAAATTTACTCTTACTCGGTACATCAGCAAACTATCAAGATTAATTCTATCCAAGCGATGAATCATATTTTCACGGAGCCAGTTTTCAAATTCTCCGCAGATCCGAGCTCGAGAAGGATGTTGTGTCGTTTCTACCGGCCACAGCTCAACATCTAGACCGAAGGAATCTGAATCAGGAAACCCATACTGTTTCACTGACCAGCTTTTGCGATCCTCATTAGTCCAAACATCAACGCTATCCAATGCGGTTAAAATTTGCTGGTAGGTTATATGAGCGTGACCAAGCTGTGAAAGGTGTTCCTCAAAAAGAGCGATTCCTCGTTCATCAGCAAAGGCAATACATATTGTTTTATCTTCTTGACTGACGAACTCTATTCCATGCCTATCCATATGAGCAATATCTAACATCCCGGTATACTGTAATTTCAGCATATACCGACCATCATTATCCCTTCCTGGAATTTGTGGATTAGCTAATTGTGTAATACTTCGTAATTGCTCAGACAAAATGCGTCCATGTAAGCGCAAGTCAGCACGCTGTGTTCTCGGAATTTTGAACTGGCGTGTGCGTCTAGGGTTCTGAAGAGATTCTTTAGCAATACTAAGATGTTGATATTGTTCCGTCATTTATTATCCCTGACGAGTTTTGTTTATATTTTCCCGTAAAAGTGCATTCTTAAGATCTTTGAGAGTCAAAAACTCTTGGCTACGTAAAATCATTCTCTTGATTGCACGTCTTACAATCCGTTCTAAATCAGCACCACTTTTTCCAAGGAATAGTGAGAGAACCTCATCGTCTTCAAGCTCAAACTGGCGGCGAATACCACGAAGTTTGAGTTTCATCAATTCTGACAACTGATGTTTATCGGGTAGTGGAAACTCGATAGCATCGTCAAAACGCCTCCAAATAGCACTATCCAGGATATGTTCATGGTTTGTTGCTGCAAGAATTAAGCTTTTTCCTTGGTATGCATCCATCATTTGTAAAACAGCATTTACAACTCGTCTTAACTCACCATGATCCCCACTATCCCCACGTTCTTTACCTATAGCATCAAACTCATCGAAGAGTACAACCATTGGGTATTGAGAGATAAAATCAAATATTTGGCGTAGGTTAGCAGCAGTTTCACCAAGATATGAAGAAACCAGAGTATCAAGCCTGACGATGGCCAACGGCATATCCAATTCACAAGCCACTACTTCTGCAGCAAGAGTTTTACCGCACCCAGGAGGACCAAAAAAAATAACTTTACTGATAGCTTTCATTCCGTAAGTGCGTAACACATCAGCCCTACGATTTTCTTCAAGTATCTCTTCGACAGCATCTGAACTTGATTCAGGTAGTACGATTTCATCTAAAGAACGACTTGGCTGTCTAATATCTAGCAAGGGCAAGCCTCGCTCTTTGTCCACTGGCACTGGCGGTGCAGCGGGCACTCGAGAGGTTTGTATCGCATGATCACCATAAAGAATATGTTCAAGGTCATTGGCAAGAAGATGATGTTGTTTTTGTCGTTCTTCTTCAATGATCACTTCCGAAACACGACGGAAGGCCGCGACATCACCTGTCGCTCCAGCTTTTATAAGCTGTCTGAGAACCTTACCGTTAGCCATCTTTTTCCCCTGAGCATACCCATACAAATAAAACCTTTAGTTCAGTTTAGCATCGGCGTAACGCCATAAGAAGTTCGTTCTATCAACATTTCTTGAATCCCTGAAGATTTTGTTTGCATATCAGAATGGGGGTTACATCCTTTAGGGAATTTTATAAAAATATGAATATCAATAAGTTAAGCAACTTACTGATATCATGATAAAAAAATCCCACAACAAAAGTTATATATGATTTTTCGAATGTATTGTTGCGATTTTAGACCTACAGAGTATCCTGTTATTAAACTAACCGGAGGACAGATGCTACTAACATCCTTACAACTCTTCAAAAATCTCTCCGATGAAACCCGCTTGGGCATCGTGCTGCTGCTCAGGGAGATGGGAGAGCTGTGCGTGTGCGATCTTTGCGCGGCGCTGGAGCAGTCGCAGCCCAAGATCTCCCGTCATCTTGCAATGCTCAGGGAAAGTGGTCTATTGCTGGACCGTAAACAGGGCAAGTGGGTTCACTACCGCTTATCCCCGCATATTCCTTCCTGGGCCGCTCAGGTGATTGAGCAGGCCTGGTTAAGCCAACAGGACGACGTACAGGCCATCGCCCGTAAGCTGGCATCGGCAAACTGCTCAGGTAGCGGTAAGGCTGTTTGCATCTAAAAAAATTTGCCTGAACATATATGATTTTACGAATGTGAGGTATTTAGAATGAAGACGTTAACGGTGTTTGACCCGGCAATGTGCTGCAGTACCGGCGTATGTGGCTCAGATGTCGATCAGGTTCTGGTTGATTTTTCTGCTGATGTGCAGTGGCTGAAAGGACGTGGCGTACAGGTTGAACGTTACAACCTGGCGCAGCAGCCCATGAGCTTTGTTGAGAATGAGAAAGCGAAAGCATTCCTCGAAGCATCTGGAGCAGAAGGGCTTCCGCTACTGCTGTTGGACGGTGAAACTGTGATGGCAGGGCGATACCCAAAACGTGCAGAGCTGGCTCGCTGGTTCGGTATTCCTCTGGAGAAGGTAGGGTTAGCTCCCACCAGTTGCTGTGGTGGTAATACTTCCTGTTGCTGAGTATGTCAGGAGGACATATGAAATTCTTACAGAATATCCCGCCTTACCTGTTTTTTACCGGTAAGGGAGGTGTAGGAAAAACTTCTATTTCCTGCGCGACGGCAATCCGCCTTGCTGAACAGGGTAAGCGGGTTTTGCTGGTCAGTACCGATCCAGCCTCCAATGTAGGCCAGGTATTCGATCAGGCTATCGGTAACACCATTCGCCCTGTGGCAGCAGTTCATGGACTTTCCGCTCTGGAAATCGACCCGCAGGAAGCCGCCAAACAATACCGCTCCAGAATCGTTGATCCTATCAAAGGTCTTTTGCCTGATGACGTTGTTAACAGTATCAGCGAGCAGCTTTCAGGAGCCTGTACCACTGAGATTGCGGCGTTTGATGAGTTCACCGGCTTATTGACAGACGCTTCCCTGCTGACCCGCTTCGATCATATCATTTTTGATACAGCGCCGACGGGCCACACGATTCGCCTTCTCCAGCTTCCCGGAGCCTGGAGTAGCTTCATTGAAAGTAATCCAGATGGTGCTTCCTGTCTTGGCCCAATGGCCGGGCTGGAAAAGCAGCGTGAGCAGTATGCTCATGCGGTAGAGGCGTTATCCGATCCTGAACGTACCCGCCTGGTTCTGGTTGCGCGACTGCAAAAATCTACGCTGCAGGAAGTCGCCCGCACCCATGAAGAACTCGCCGCAATTGGCCTGAAAAACCAATACCTGGTGATTAATGGTGTGCTGCCTAAAGCCGAAGCTGAACATGACGCCCTGGCCGCTGCGATATGGCAACGTGAGCAGGAGGCACTGGCAAATCTTCCTGCCGGTTTATCTGAGCTACCGACAGATACCCTATTACTACAGCCAGTCAATATGGTTGGTGTTTCAGCCTTGAAGGGACTGCTGGATACCGGTTCTGAGGCATTACCGCTCCCGGTAACGAACATCCAGTACACGCCTCAAAACTTATCGCTCTCTGGCCTGGTCGATGATATTGCTCGCAGTGAGCACGGCCTGATTATGTTGATGGGCAAAGGTGGCGTAGGTAAAACCACGATGGCAGCGGCTATCGCCGTCAGGCTGGCAGACATGGGATTTGACGTGCATCTCACGACCTCTGATCCTGCTGCGCACCTGAGTAAAACGCTGAACGGCAGCCTCAAAAACCTTCAGGTCAGCCGCATCAACCCTCACGATGAAACCGAACGCTATCGCCAGCATGTTCTTGAGACGAAGGGAAGAGATCTGGACGAAGCAGGGAAACGGCTACTGGAGGAGGATTTGCGCTCTCCCTGTACTGAAGAAATTGCCGTGTTTCAGGCCTTTTCCAGGGTGATTCGTGAAGCGGGTAAACGGTTTGTTGTCATGGATACCGCCCCTACCGGACACACGCTGTTGCTGCTGGATGCGACCGGGGCTTACCACCGAGAGATTGCCAAAAAAATGGGGAGTAAAGGTCATTTTACTACCCCAATGATGCAGCTTCAGGATCCGGATAGAACCAAAGTTCTGCTTGTTACGCTTCCTGAAACCACACCGGTTCTGGAAGCGGCAAACCTGCGGGCTGACCTTGAAAGAGCGGGGATTCATCCGTGGGGCTGGATTATCAATAACAGCCTTTCCATTGCGGATACGCGTTCTCCGTTGCTTTGCCAGCGCGCCCGGCAGGAACGGCCTCAGATTGAGGCTGTTAAGAATCAGCACGCTGAGCGTATAGCGCTTGTTCCGGTGCTGGCGTCAGAGCCCGCCGGTATTGAAAAGCTCAGAGAGTTGATGAGTTAATTTTTTGGCATATACAGGGCGGCAAAGTCGCCCTGTCAGGAGGTTTTATGTTACTGGCAGGCGCTATTTTTGTCCTGACCATTGTTTTGGTTATCTGGCAACCGAAGGGATTAGGGATCGGCTGGAGTGCAATGCTGGGCGCGGGACTGGCTCTGATATCAGGCGTTGTGCATGTGGGCGATATTCCGGTGGTGTGGAATATCGTCTGGAACGCGACGGCGACCTTTATTGCCGTAATTATTATCAGCCTGCTGCTTGATGAGTCCGGTTTTTTCGAATGGGCAGCGCTGCACGTTTCCCGCTGGGGTAACGGTCGTGGACGTTTGCTCTTTACGTATATCGTTCTGCTCGGTGCGGCGGTGGCGGCACTGTTTGCCAACGATGGTGCGGCACTTATTCTGACGCCGATAGTCATCGCCATGCTGCTTGCATTAGGGTTCAGCAAAGGCACCACGCTGGCATTCGTCATGGCTGCCGGTTTTATTGCCGATACGGCCAGCCTGCCGCTTATCGTGTCGAACCTGGTGAATATCGTCTCGGCGGACTTCTTTGGACTGGGCTTCACTGAGTATGCGTCGGTAATGGTGCCGGTGGATATTGCCGCTATTATCGCCACGCTGGTGATGCTGCATCTGTTCTTCCGCAAAGATATTCCACCGACTTACGACCTGGCTCTCCTGAAAGCACCGGCAAAGGCGATTAAAGATCTGGCAACCTTCAGAACCGGCTGGATAGTTTTAATTCTTCTGCTGGTTGGGTTCTTTGTCCTCGAGCCGCTCGGTATTCCCGTTAGTGCAATTGCGGCTGTTGGAGCTGTGATCCTGTTTGCAGTAGCTAAACGAGGCCATGCCATTAACACCGGCAAAGTGCTGCGCGGTGCGCCATGGCAGATCGTCATCTTCTCATTGGGGATGTACCTGGTGGTCTACGGTCTGCGCAACGCCGGGCTAACCGAATACCTTTCCGGTGTGCTGAACGTACTGGCGGATAAAGGACTCTGGGCTGCGACGCTGGGTACTGGCTTCCTGACGGCTTTCCTGTCTTCCATCATGAACAACATGCCTACCGTGCTGGTTGGCGCTCTTTCTATCGATGGAAGCACCGCAACAGGCGTTATCAAAGAAGCGATGATCTACGCCAACGTGATTGGCTGCGATCTGGGCCCGAAAATTACACCTATTGGTAGCCTGGCAACGCTGCTCTGGCTGCATGTCCTTTCACAGAAGAATATGACCATCACCTGGGGATACTATTTCCGCACCGGGATCGTCATGACTCTGCCTGTGCTGTTTGTAACGCTAGCCGCGCTGGCGCTACGTCTCTCTTTCACTTTGTAATGAGATACCGATATGAGCAACATCACCATTTATCACAACCCAGCCTGCGGCACGTCGCGTAATACGCTGGAGATGATCCGCAACAGCGGTAATGAACCGACAGTCATTCATTACCTTGAAAATCCACCGTCACGCGATGAGTTGGTCAAACTTATCGCAGATATGGGGATTACAGTACGGGCGCTGCTGCGTAAAAATGTCGAGCCTTATGAAGAACTGGGGCTTGCCGAAGACAAGTTTACTGACGATCAGTTAATCGATTTTATGCTTCAGCATCCGATCCTGATTAACCGCCCGATTGTGGTGACACCGTTGGGAACGCGCCTTTGCCGCCCTTCCGAAGTGGTACTGGATATTCTTCCGGATGCGCAAAAAGGCGCATTTGCTAAGGAAGACGGCGAGAAAGTCGTTGATGAAACAGGTAAGCGATTGAAATAAACATAAAGGGGGCAGACGCCCCCTTATTCCTGCCTCAGAGCATAAGATCTGAATCTTCTGGCAGAGTACTATTCCCTTCACCCAGTTTCATTTGCAGCAAAACCGTGTCAAGCCAGCGGCCATGTTTGAAACCAATGTCCTTTAACGTGCCTATTTCAGTAAATCCTGCGCGGATATGCAGCGCAACAGAAGCGACGTTAGCGCTGTCACCCACAACAGCAATCATCTGACGATATCCCTGAGATTCGGCCCATTTTAATGCATGATCGAGCAGTGCTTTTCCGACGCCCTGTCGCTGATAAGCCGGATCAATATATATCGAATTTTCAACCGTGAACCGATAAGCATGGCGTTCGCGGTAACGGGAAATATAACAGTAGCCGATGACCTTATCGCCCTGCAGGGCGACATACCATGGGAATCCTCGAGACTGAATGTTCCTCAGTCGGTTAAGCATTTCCTGCGTATCCGGAGGTTCGGTTTCGAAGCTACCTGTACCATGCAGAACATGGTGAGCATAGATATTGCGTATCGCGGTAATGTGCTGTTCTTCAGCTTTGATAATGTGCATGGAATTGCTCCAGTAATGGTGTTTTACAAACTACCGGAATTCGCGACAGCAGGTTAAGCACTTAAACTTATAATCTGTATAAGCAAAAGTTTGGCTACAGAAGATGGGGCCGCAGCCCCATCTATTAGTCTGCCATTTTTGCCAGCAGAGCTGCACCCACTGGTTCTTCGTTCTGCAGTGGTGTTAATGCAATACGCTTTGCATGTTGCTCTGTAATGTCATTTATCAATGACAGTTCGCGACTCGCTCGGGTTACGAGGAACGGTGAGGACGGTTTCGCAGCAGCCAGACTGCTATTAATTACCCATGCCCATGGCTCAATTTCAGCCCGACGCAAATCTTGCTGCAGGTTTGCTGCTTCCAGTACAGGTGTCGTTTCGGCAAGCGTCACGATAATCACCTTCGTCTTCTCCGGGTCCTGCAATTGCATCATTGGTGTCATCACATGGTCATGTGTTTGCCCCATCTGACGCACCATTTCCCGGTGATAGGCTCCTGTTGCATCCAGTAGCAGAAGCGTATGGCCCGTTGGCGCAGTGTCCATAATGACAAAATGGTCGTCTGCCTCTTTGATTATCCGCGAGAATGCCTGGAAGACGGCGATCTCTTCAGTACAGGGAGAGCGGAGATCTTCCTCCAGCACCGCTAGCCCTTCTGCATCTAACCCTTTCCCCTGATTTTCCAGAACAAAGCGACGATAACGTTCAGTCTCTACTTTCGGGTCAATACGGCTGACCTGAAGGTTTGGTAGCGAGCCATCCAGCGTGTAAGACAGATGTGCTGCCGGATCTGACGTCGTCAGATGGACTTTATGGCCGCGTTTTGCCAGAGATACCGCCACCGATGCCGCAACAGTCGTTTTGCCCACACCGCCTTTACCCATCGTCATGACCAGACCTTTACCTGTCAGGCTGAGTTCATCCACCAGCGAGGCAAGTTTCGGTAAATCCAGAGTATTTAGCGTGGTAGTTGGGAGAGACATCGAGGCTTCGCTCTCTGTAAATAACTCACGCAGGGTTTCGAGACCGACCAGATTAAATGGCTTCAGAAACAGCTGCGAGCGGGGAAGGTTCGCCAGATTCTCTGGCATAGCAAGTAGTGCTTTTCCCTCCCGAGCCAAAATACTTTGCGCCAGCGGATCATTCTCACCCACAAATGGTGGCAAGACACCATTAATGGCAAGGTGTTGATGCTGCAAACCGATAGCAGACAGCTCATCATGCGTATGGGAAACCTCTTTAAGTGTCGAAACCTGGGCACGGGCAACCAGAACCAGACGCGTGAGTGCAGCATCAGAGAGAGCCTTAACCGCGTCTGAGTACTGGTGCTGTTGTTTCTCCAGCCCCACCAGCGGCCCGAGGTTAGCGGCGGCATCAGGGTTCGCTTCGAGATAACCGCTCCAGGCCCCCGACAACTCAAGCATGCGGATAGTGTGGCCGGTTGGCGCGGTATCAAATACGATATGGTCATACTTTTCCCGCAACTCATGGTTGGTAAGAAGACCAGTAAACTCATCAAATGCCGCGATTTCCGTAGTACAAGAACCGGAGAGTTGCTCTTCAATACTGCTGACTACATCGGCAGGCATCAGCCCGCGAACAGGGTCGAGCACTCGGTCACGATAGGCTTGTGCTGCAGCCATCGGGTCAACTTCCATCGCCGCAAGATTTTGGACGGTACTGATATCTGTTATTCGGTGGCCGATAGTCTGGCTAAATACCTGACCGACATTGGAAGCCGGATCGGTACTCACCAGAAGCGTTCTCTTACCCTGATCGGCCAGCCACACCGCAGTAGCACAAGCGAGGGATGTTTTACCCACGCCACCTTTACCGGTGAAGAAGATGAACGGGGGAATGTCTTTTAAAAATGGCATATTCATCAGCGATAGCTCCTCTGGAATTAAGGCATACGTGGAATGCAGCAGCAGCTTGGTTGCGCGCTGTCTTCACTCCAGTCCTGAGGAAGCTGAATACCGGCCCAACGGGCGATATCTTCACGAGTCGGCAGTTTGCCTGCCATTACCAGCTTGCCGTCAAGTAAGGTGACAGGAAGGGATTCCATCCCTGATTTGTTCAGGAACTCTTTGATGACAGGCGTATTCAGGAACTGCTGCGGATTCTTCGCGAGGCTGTAGCGCTGAATATCAACGCCATTTTTTTTCGCCCATTCGGCGCTGGCGTTCCATTTGACGGCTTCGTCACTGACCACAACGCTACTGGTTGCGCAGCAGCCTGCAGCTTCAAAGATCTCAATTTTTGACATGGACTGTTTACCTCTGTGTTTAGTCATTTGGCTTTACACTGAGGTAAACGAAGGTGGTGGGAAAAAGATGCGCGATTAATTCATTTTTTTGTGGCAGCAGACGGGAGACGTGTCATCCGCCTCAATCTGACAAAGTTCTGTCATCGTTTCTTTCAGGTGCTTTCTGGCCCGAAGCAAACGGGATTTAAACGCCGTAAGCGTAATTCCCAGTTCATCGGCCAGAGACTGCTGGGGACGCCGGTTAAGGTCGGACTCTTCAATCAACCACCGATCATCTTCGGATAAAGCCTGTAATGTTTCAGGCAGGCAGATATCCAGCGTTGAGATTGCATCAGGGGATGCGTCTGTTAATGGGGCATCTTCTTCCAGATCAACAAACTCCCTGGTGGTGCGGTACTCATCAATCAGCAGATTCCTCGACGCCCGGTACAGCCAGGCTCGCGGATTATCCATCTCGCAGAAACTGTCTGAATGAGCGCGGGCACGCAGGAATAGCTCTTGCAGAAGGTCTGCTGCTTTTTCGCTATCGCCAGTCTTTGATGTCAGAAAGCGAGAGAGTTCGGCTTCATGTTGCCGCCAGAACACGCTCATGCAGTTGTTGAATGCTGTTACATCACTCATACCAGCCCTCAAATTTTGCTCTGATTAACCCGCCGGGAAAGTTCTTCTGCAGACTCTTTTCGTTCGCTGTAGCGATCAACGAGATAGGCTGAGCTACCTCTGGTCAGCAGAGTAAATTTCACCAGTTCTTCCATCACATCCACGATCCGGTCGTAATAAGACGACGGCTTCATGCGTCCATCTTCATCAAACTCCTGCCAGGCTTTTGCGACAGAGGACTGATTCGGGATGGTGATCATCCGCATCCAGCGGCCAAGAATGCGCATCTGGTTTACGGCATTGAAAGACTGAGAGCCACCGCAGACCTGCATAACGGCCAGTGTCTTACCCTGTGAAGGGCGAACTGCACCTTCTGATAACGGTATCCAATCAATCTGGGCCTTCATGATGCCGGTCATCGCACCATGGCGTTCAGGGGAACACCACACCATCCCTTCGGACCAACGAACCAGCTCGCGCAGTTCCATGACTTTAGGATGCGAGTCAGGCGCATCATCAGGAAGAGGCAAGCCAGAAGGATTGAAGATCCGCACTTCTGCACCCATGGCGGTCAGCAGCCTTGCAGCTTCCTCAGTTGCCAGTCGGCTGTAGGAACGTTCGCGTACAGAGCCGTACAACATGAGGATACGTGGAGGATGGGGAACGGCAGGAACGCCGAATCTTGCCTCTGTGATTGAGGTGTCGAACAAACCCGAATCAACATTCTTAAGATCACCTGTCATTTTACTTCTCCGTCTTCTGGGGCATGGTGAGGCAGTCGTCAGTTCCTGAGCAGCATTCTTCCGTCAGGAAGGCAATCAGAGCGTCAAGATTTTCATATCGAGCATGGCAAAAAAGCGTTCTGCCCTGACGTTCCTGGCGTACCAGAGAAACTGATATCAGCGATGAGAGATGATGGCTCAGCGTAGAGGCAGGGATGTCGAGCCGTTTCTGCAGTTCGCCAACCGGTAAACCTTCATGTCCGGCTTTAACCAGCTCTCTGTACACGCTCAGTCGTGTAGGATGTCCCAGCTCTTTCAGGGTGTCTGCTGCTTTTGAAAGTTCCATTTGCATCTCGTTTCTATATTTCCGGAATTGTAGAAATATATCTAATTTACTTTCCTGGTAAAAGAGGGGCAATGGTAGATGTCGGCACGCTCAGATTTAACCTACGAACTCTAACGACCGAAACTGTCTCTTAAACGTCTAACACATAAATCAAGTCGCGACATTTCGGACAAACCTTGTCCCCATGCCAGTGAGTATCGCACCAGCAGCATCGCCATTGCCGTATCGTCGTGTTAGTAGGTAGAAGGCGCATTTCTGGAGGTGGGATAGTTTTTGGCGAGGTTTGTTCTGGTACTGTTTGGAGCTTGTTAAATCGACATGTTTTAAGCCGAGCAACATTGTTGATATGCCTCAGTATGTGCACAAACGTTCTTGTAGATGTCAGAGGATCAAACTGAACACCGATCTGCAGTTTGCAGTAAATACAAAGCAATGAATCAAAATCAACCTGTTGAACAGATTCTGGTGTAACCCATTCACCATCTACGGTGACGGCGTGAGTGGCTAAGACGAAGTAATTCATCATGAACTCCGTAACAAATGAAAAAAGCCAACATGGTTAGCTGGCTTTGTAGATAGAAGGGGGAAGGAAGCATTACCAACTGTTTCAGCAGGTTAGGTTTACCGGCCTGTTTATGCTCTCTTCCTTTTTTTCAATGAACGTACTTCTCCGCGACCAAAGGTTCTGGCATTACCCGGAAGAACCAGACGTGCACAGGCATCGATTTTGGTGATGTAACTTAGCGCCTTAAGTAACCCCTTGTCCTTACTATTGTCACCGCGTTTCAGTTTGCCGAGGCAGCAGTCCTCATAACGCTCTTTGTAAGCGTTGCAGTTGTAGAACATGCCTTTACCTTTAGTAATAGTTTCATTCCAATATCTCCCGAAAGCATGAGCAATCACGCCATCCTGTTGTGCCTTATTACCATTTAAGATAAATAGCATGTGGTAATGAAATTTACGTTGTGGGCCATATTCCAGTTTCCATACCGTCCCGAGGACATGGCGAAAGATTGGATTCTTTTGCATATTGCGAAACAGCTGCTGACGGTGCTTACGGGCATCATCAGCAGTGATATCAGCTTTGTGCTCATTTGCCCATGATAAATCAACCCGCAAGACCAGCAGCCGGGAATGACGCTCCTGCAGATGTCTGATGTAATTCATCACTCCCTTCAGATTTTTAACCGAAGCCCTCTGGTACTTTCTGCATGCTTTTTTAAATCCTGCCTGGCTCACAGTAAACCGGTAATCCTGTATCAGCTTATTCAGCATTTCTGCTGTGGTAACAGTGTCTGCCCCTGCTATTTTCCCGTTATGGACACGCGAATATAAATCGGTGCTAGTAAATAAACGCTGGAAGGTAGCTATACGTGGATTAGCTATTCGTACTTTCATTGCATCTTGTGGCAACATATTGAGATAACGGATAGCATCAAGAATGGTGACTGACTCAGCACTCTCTTTGTATCCTGAACGGTTATACAGAATAGCGAAAGGTAACTTACGTCCTCTGCTGATAGTTTTAAGACAACTGTCCAGTTGTTCTAATCTGAATCTGAATTCATTGTCATCGGATATGGTGACATAGGGAGTGTTATTCTCAATGTGATATTCAGCATGAGATAACAGGAATGATTCTGGTAAGGCCATAATGTATTTCTCTGAGACCGGTCAGCCATTACTGACCGGCAATGTATTAGTGTGGTTATTGGATGAGTGTCTTTATCTAATATTCAGTATGAATAGTTATATCAGAGGTAGTGTCTGTGTGATAACAAAGTATAAGTGTATAACACCTCAATGAGATGGGTATAAAGTGTTTAAATGGAGTGATATTGTTTGATGATTGAGTACATTAATGAATAATTCATAATGAATTAAATACAATAATAAATAAACCGCCTTTATAAATCACATAAAACCCATGTGCAACAAGGTACGGAAGTATAAAAGCATGGTGTAAAGTTAGTGACCTTTTTATCACTATCTTTAATTTTCTTTATACTCTCGAGTCATTAATGCGGGCTTCTAACCATTCTTTTACTTCACGTTCAATCCAGCGGGAACTGCGGCCAAACTTTACAGGTTTTGGAAATTTCCCTTGTTGTGCCATTTTATAAAACCACTTATCAGACAGATTGGTCAGTTCGGTAATGAAAACCATATCAACGAACCGGTCTTTATAAATATCAATCTCTTTCATGACTTCTCCAAAAGAATTTAACATGAGGACGCCGGGCGGCATCCTTTCAAATGGATAGGTCAGGTATGTATGGATTTACATTTCTATGGAGAGTCTCCATAGTGGTTGAAGAGTCATTACTGAAAGCATGCAGGGACAGGTTACGGCCTTTCACTATTGCGATAAGGAAACTCTCCTTACATCCCTGTCTAAAAAAAGCCACTTTCTATGTAATTTGTCAGTAATACTGGACCTTTCATCAAAAAAAACACTACAAAAAAACTACGAAAAATCTACTTATTGACTACGTGATACACTACATCTAGTATCAGTATAAAAATAATGGATATGCTGTAAATTGAGTCCGGCATTCAAAGAGGTAAAAGATGAGTTTAAGCAAAGGAAAGAATGAGGATTACAGACTAAAAATAAAAACGAAAAGAGAACTATCCGTTTTTTATTGGTTTGTAATGGAAAATAAATCTATGATCGATCGCTACCGTTCCTCACCTCTAAAAAACATGAAAAGAATAAATTCAATTTACCGAATGAATATACGGGATGCCTCTTTACTATTATCTGAAGTTGTCAGCGACTATTATTCAGGTGTCCTTGACGCTATACTTCATTATGAAGGAAAAATAGAAATTTTTCTTGACTCACTTCTTCCAGAATCAGAGTTTGAATGGTTCAGGAAAAATGAGCATGCTTGTTATTTTGTTTGGCTAAGTATAAAAAAACACTACCCTCAACTATCTTCTGAAATGCTCAATATTCAACAGGAGGTTGCGCCACAAAAATTTAGTAATGTCCATTCTCTGGTTGGCCTATCAGGTCTTGATAATTTTAGCCAAAATATTCAGCATGCAATTGCATCAGAACCTTTTCTTTCAGAAATAAACTCGCTGCATGTACATCCCGCATCACACAAAGAACGTTATAACTCTATCCTGTATTTCATGGATCTAGTTCCATCATACTTCATTGATAAATTGTCATTTATAAAAAACATAAGGTCTCAATGGGATGTTAAGTTTAAAGCAAAACGTAAGTTAAATATCCCCGTGGAAAATACAGGTCTATGCCAGTGGGCCTGGGACTATATGAAAAATAAACCATCCATGAGGAAGCGCGTTTACATTCAAGGCACAGAAGCGCCAGAGGGAGGCATTAAATTATCTGGTGAAGATTATTCACTCTCAATATGTTCTGCTGATGACAAAGATGGCATCTGCAATAAGAATATGTCAGAAAGTACGGCACAGGAGGATTACAATAAATCAGCTAACAATGACGCCGATAATGACAAGAGTTCAGAGCATGAAAGTGGCATAAAAAAGGTGAGTTACAAAACCATAGACCTTTCTCCGGAAAACGGCAGTTCTCTATCCAGTATTAACAGAATTGGCTGGCATGATGCATTTGAGATCATTCAGCCATCGACGCCAAGAGAAACATATTTAGCTATCCATGCAGTCTGGATTTTCTATGTTGGAGGAACTTTCTTGGAACCCGAACTATATAACCAGTTTAAGCGTGCCAGGGATACATACCTTACCCGTAAAAGAAAAAAAATAAAAATAATCAGAAATAAATTACAGGAGATTAATTAGTCTGTGGGCAACTGGTGAACTTATAACTTTGTATAAATTACCCAATAAAAGTTCCTTGAAAGTATTCCAGATCATTTCACATCTATATTACCCACATGAAGCCGTGCCAGTATGTATTACTGGCACGGCTTCTTCACATTGATCTATTGCACCGATCGATACTCAAGCAGTGATAGCTTTTAGCTATTAATAGAGAAGGATTGATCGCTTTATCAATAGAATATAACGATCGATTCCAGGGAACTGATCTGTAGTAACGATTATCCCATTCTCTCTCAAATGCATACGATCAGGTGGCCTTTTGTACAGCAAAGGGCCATTTTTCGTTTGTAAAACAACAGTAAGGAATCTCTATGTTTAAGGTCACTTCTGCACTCTTTCTCAGTGCAACTTTGTTCACCACCGCTGCGCACGCGACCATTCAGGAACAGCAGTGGGGTAACTGGTTTGGTAATACCAGCGGAATGGAATTTGGTATTAATGCCGACAATGATGTTGGTGAGCGCATTACCTTCACTTGCATCGGAGGCCACCTGGGCATCACCTACAGCGTCCCAGCAAAGAACTATTCCATTTCTTCTGGGGCAGGTCTGAAAAAGCCAGGGTTGATCATCAACTCAACCCACTATCAATTAGGCGAAGCTGCATTTATGGCGCTCAAAAACACCAGTGATGAAGGAGTGCTGGAAATCACTGAAGCCAAGAAACTATTGTCCAAACCGTTCAAAACCGAAGGTCTTCAGGAAGCGCTGAAAGAGGTAACCTGGCAGGACTGCATCAGCCGTTAAGCACCTTCTTCGCCTATTTCTCAAAACAGCACAGTTTGCTGTTTTAGCTACTCGTTGCTGGAGTTCAGATACGTCCAGCAGAGCCAATGACAAACGTCCTCAGGGTGTCATCATGACAGAATTTATTTCTCGCTTATTTATTATCTCAGTGCTTTCATTTCCGGCCCTAAGTTTTGCCATCACAATTCCCGGTAATATCCACCCAGAGCGATACACATTCTTTCTAACAGATAGAGGCGGTGAAATGCTTCGCGAAATGAACGATGCGGCAGTCAGCGTAAAACTCAACAATAAAGTTGGTTTTAGCGCTGAGGCACAGAGCAAGGCTGCTGTTGCGAACATATCTCCTTTGCTGTACGCATCATCACCCCTTGAACAGAACTTTATCCGCTACGACAGTAAACCAGTTAAGGCTCTGACTTGTCTCGTAACGGCCCGCACTATGCCGAGTCAGAATAAAAATTACTCATGGGAGGAAACCTACTGCCTTGATGAAACCGGTGCTGCCTACATCGGCACAAAAGGCTGGCCGTCACGTGCTATCGTCGAAAAGAGCTGCGAGGTGGGTGCCTCCAGTTGTCCTGTATATCTTGGTCTGAACAATGATCCACCGACCATGCGGAATGATGCTGCGCAATATATTCCTTATAGCAGCGATCGGGCAAGCGGGCAGAAAGAACTTAACTCTGAGCCAAAATCAACGACCGCTGAAACCGTCGCAGAGCAGGACGGTTATGTGGTGAGTTTTGTTAAAGCCAGCAACTGTGCAGACAACAAACTGATTGTCAAAAACACAAGCACTGGGAAAACCGCTGCAATTGCAGGATTAAGTGGTTGCTCTTTTGATCCGAAGAAAAATGCAGTAATTATCTTCCCTCAAAATGAATATGTCGGCGTTTACAGTGGTCCTACAAACGCTTCTGAGGAAATAGCCTCAGTCGATCTCCCCTAATTACTCTTCCAGTCCGGTATTAGCTTCCTGCGATACCGGACGCCTTTTGGATCAACCTATGAAAACTAAAAAATCCCCGGACGATACAACGCCAGATGCAGAATCATTTGGGCTGACCTGGCCCGTTGTTTTCAGCGTCACAGGCCTCACTCTGCTGAGAAGTAAGTCGGTCATATGCCAGACAATGGGAGCCAGCCTGATGACCTATAGCCTGATAAGACTCATAAAAAAACTCGCCACGCTTGCCTGAAAAGTCCCAATCAGGCAAAACGGTTTGTGTTCTAACACCTGTACCAGACGTACTATCACCTTTCGAAACCCACCTGGAAGCTAGCTCTCGACAAAAGCTGAAGCGTTCCTTTATCAAAGGGCTGGCTGCAATAGTAGAGGACAGAATCAATGATGATGCCTTTGTTTTATCGGTGTGCAGCAAAGCGTATGAATGCTTACCTCTGAACATAAGGCGAGTCGTTAAATACAAATGGTGTCTTCGATACTTCCAATACAGTAAACCCTTTATTCTGCAGCGATTACAACATCACCAGGCCGAAAAGCTAATTTCACCGGCATTACCTGACAGAGAACTCTCGCCACAGCAGAGTCAGCCACCAGCCTCTCCCTGAACATTTTATCTTCCATCCAATGCCACTCTACTGGAGTGGCTTTTATGCCCGTTTTAAAAGGAACCAACTATGACCCGTTTAGTCAGTCGCTTTGGTGCAGTCAACCTGGTTCGTCGTGACCGCCCGTTAACTCGCGACGAACTGGCTCATTATGTGCCCAGTGTCTTCAGCGAAGAAAAGCATGAATCCCGTAGTGATCGCTATACCTACATCCCGACAATTACCCTTCTCGATAACTTGCAACGCGAAGGCTTCCAGCCATTCTTCGCGTGTCAAACCAGAGTCCGCGACCAGAGCAAACGAGAGCATACGAAGCACATGCTGCGCCTGCGTCGTGAAGGCCAGATTACTGGCAAACAGGTTCCCGAAATTATTCTGCTGAACAGCCACGACGGCTCCAGCTCATATCAGATGCTACCGGGGTTATTCAGAGCAGTTTGCCAAAATGGGCTGATTTGCGGTGAGAGTTTTGGCGAAGTACGCGTGCCGCATAAAGGCAACGTAGTAGAGAAAGTCATCGAAGGGGCCTACGAAGTACTGAGAATATTTGACCGCGTAGATGAGAAACGCGATGCCATGCAGTCGCTTTTGTTGCCGCCGCCCGCTCAGCAGGCTATGGCGAAAGCGGCGCTGACATATCGCTTCGGCGAGGAGCACCAACCGGTGACAGAGACGCAGATACTTTCCCCACGCCGCTGGCAGGATGAGAGTAACGACCTGTGGACCACTTATCAGCGCATTCAGGAAAACCTGATTAAAGGCGGGCTATCGGGGAGAACAACCAAAGGAAAGCGCGCCCATACCCGAGCAGTGAAAGGTATTGACGGTGATGTGAAGCTCAACCGGGCCCTCTGGGTGATGGCTGAGAATATGCTGCAGCTTGCTTCATGATCTCTTCCACTATTTTCCCTTAACGCCTTTCCGAAGATTCGGAAGGGCTTTTCTTTCTAAGGAGCAACCATGTCTACGATCAATTTATCCCCGGTATTTCCTGCGAACGAACAGCGAGTCATCCAGCGAGCATTACGTCTGCTGGAGAAATACCAGCGTCAACCGAGTGAGTCATTTACCTCTGCCAGCCTTACAAAAACCTGGCTGCAACTGCAGATGGCTCACTTGGAGCGGGAAGTCTTCATCGTAATGTATCTCGACAATCAGCATTGCCTGCTGGAGCGAGAAACACTGTTTACCGGCACGCTCAGCCATACCGAAGTGCATCCCCGCGAAGTGGTTAAATCAGCCCTGAAACATAACGCTGCTGCGGTCATTTTGGCGCATAACCACCCGTCCGGCACGACAGAAATCAGCCAGCAGGATAAACATGTCACTCAGCGAATTGCTAAAGCCTTGGCTCTGGTGGAAGTGCGTGTGCTGGATCATCTTGTGGTCGGGAACGAAGTGGTGTCTTTTGCTGAATGTGGCTTGTTATGAGGTGCAGAATGAAAATCATCAGTAAGCGCCAGGCGATGCATATTTATCGTCAGCATCCCGAATCCAAGTTATCTGCCTTCTGTACAGGTCACTACCAGTGGCATGGCAGTGTCTGCCATTACTACGGACGTGAAGTTCAGGATATCAGCGGCGTTCTCGCTGTTTTTGTTGAACGTCGTCAGGGCCGGGCAGGCCCGTACGCCATTCTGCGCAGCGTGACAGTGAACTAATCAACCCACTCAGTCATTAAGGAATATACTAATGCAGTCGACCACCTTATCCGGCACATCGGCGGAGAACGCATCCTGCCTTCAGTGGGGTTTAAAACGTAATATCACGCCATGCTTTGGCGCTCGCCTGGTACAGGAAGGCAACCGCCTATACTTTCTGGCTGACCGGGCAGGATTTAATGGCTCATTCACTGACGATGAAGCTTTGCGTCTGGACCAGGCATTTCCACTGATGATGAAACAGCTTGAGCGGATGCTGACGGCTGGCGAGCTTGATCCTCGCAGCCAGCACTGCGTCACACGGCATCACAACGGACTTACTTGTGAAGCTGACACTCTCGGCTCTCATGGTTACGTTTACATTGCCATATATCCCCAGTCAGCTCTAACCAGATAACACCTTCCTCTTCTTTTATCAGGGACTCAACTCATGCATATTTCAACTGTACCGGCAACGGTGACGGTTTCGTCACGCCTGTCTCCTGTCCAAGTTTGGCAAAAACTATTAACGTATATTTTAGAGCATCATTACGGCCTCACGATCAACGATACACCGTTCAGTAACGATACGACGATTCAGGAACATATAGAGGCTGGAGTGAATCTTACTGATGCTGTTAATTTCCTTGTGGAACGATTCGAGCTTGTGCGCATTGACCAGAAGGGTTTCTCCTGGCAGGATCAAGAACCTTGGATAACATCTTTGGATGTTCATCGGGCACAGTTCAACCTTGGCTTGAAACGCTCATAAATCAGCCAACTGATCATTAAGGAAAAACATGTGGGGGCATAATCGGGGGCATGTCAGTAAAGCACATCGTAAAATAATCAATAAATTCAACATGATTAACCACCAAATGCGACTCCTGTGATCTCCGCCAAAAATGTCCACTCTTTTAATAAAAACACGTCCAACATTAAATCGTCCCACCTTGCAGTTCCCTTATGTGAACATGATCACTTATTGATTTTAGTATTGAGTGTTATCCTTTCCTTTATTTTGAAATAATATTCTAGGGAAGCTGTTATGGAATGGATTGTAGGTGCTGTAATTTTAATAGCAATACTTGTTGCCATATTAAAACCAAGACAATGTGATATCTGCCATACTTATTTCAAGAGAAAATACTACACATGGAAAATAGATGGAGAGAAACAACATTTGTGTCCTAATTGCAATGGTAAAATGCAACGAAAAGTTAGTTCGCAAAAATTTAAAAGCAGATTCGGTTAAAAATAAATTAATAAAGTTTTATTTCATAATGTTTACAAATGATAAGTTCGGACTATGCATTTCAAACTTATCATTTAATTATTCCTTACCGCTATCAAAAAAGTTTTGATTGCTACTTACTCAAAAGCCTAAGCCTACAAGCCTCTTTGACCCACTTACTAAAGTTCCCTTTCCCCGCAGCCTTCTCAATCTGCTCCAAAAGCTCATCCTCGAACCGAATATTCTTCATCGTGCTCTTAGTGCGGTCAAAATTTGGTTTCTTTTTCTCTTGCATGGTAGGTACCACTTCGGTTAATTTATCTGCATGTGGTACCTACCACATGGATTCGGAATTCTGCAACGCCCAGCAGTGTTGGAGCACTAAAGGGCGTCTAACCTCACCAACTATCAAGGAGTTGATTATGGCTGATTCGCATTCTACCCCAGACACCGACCAATCCGGAACCGAGCATTCGTTAATTGTGGGATACCGCCCGAATGTTTACGACAAATCTACGCCGAGAATCATCCTTTCCGGAAAGTGGCTGCGCGCGGCGGGGTTTGATACCGGACAGCAGGTCACGGTAAAGGTCATGAAAGGATGCATCGTTCTGGTGGCGTATAACGAGCAGGAGCAGCGTTTGCAGGACGATTATAAACGGACGAAAGCAAAGCTTATTGAGATAGAGGACGCGCTTGCAGCGATCCAAATTCCACATGCTGGAAAGCGCCTCGCAAAATCAAATACAAACCACCTGGCTTAGCGGCTGTTTCTGGCATACTACGAGCTTACAGACATTATCCTTATGAAGCATTTCTGATAAGGGTGGACGGGTCGAAAATGCAGTTGTTCGGTTTTATCGAACAACTGCCAGCGAGGCAGCCAAGTGAAAACCTTAAATGAAGTGATTGCGTCACGCTCACCGGAAAGCCAACAGCGCATTCAGGAGATGGCAGAGGAAATGTTCCTCGAAACCGGTCTGCAACTTCTGCGTGAAGAGCTCCAGCTTTCGCAAAAACATGTCGCCGATCTTATGGGCGTAAGTCAACCTGCGGTAACACAGCTGGAGCAGCGTGGAAACGATCTGAAGATTGCTACGCTTAAGCGTTACATCGAAGCGATGGGCGGAAAACTTAGCATTAACGTGGAACTACCCACTGGCAAGCAGGTTGCGTTTCATCTCTAGCGCGATTGTATCTGTAGTTGATGGCGCAACTACATAAGCCGCATTTTACATCCACCTCAGAAAATTAATTCTGCGACGTGCGCCACACGCCAGGCGTACAGCCATACTCCATCTGAAAATGACGAATAAAGTGCGCGCAGTCGCTGAATCCCATCCGCTGCGCAATATCCGTCACGCTTTGCTGCGAGTTCTTCAGCAGCCAGCAAGCATAGCGCAGTCTGGCGCTGCGGATAAATTCGCGGGCCGTTTTGCCGAATTCTGCGTGGAACAGACGGTTGAGCTGGCGTTCACTCAATGCCACTTCTCGCGCAAGCCCGGCGGTGGTGAGCGGCCGGGTCAGGAACTGTTCTATCAGCATGACGGCGCGGCGCAACCGCGAGTCAGGGATAAGCGCAAGATTCGCCGGACGTGGGGTGGCAATTTCATGCGGAACGAGCGACAAACGCTGACAGGTGGTGCTGGCGATATCATCCCCGGCATGGGCGCGGATAAGCTCAGTTGCCAGCGTCAGGGTGGAAATACCGCCCGGGCAGGTCAGCACATCGCCATCGTCGATGAAATCATACCCTTGCTCAGCATAAACCAGCGGGAAAGCCTGCCGAAATGCATCAAGGTGGAAAGGATGGATGGACGCTCGTCGTTCATTCAGCAATCCTTCCTGTGCGAGGACAAAACTGCCGGTGCCAATGCCAATGAGCGGAACCCCGGCATGGTGGGCATGTGCCAGATACGCTTTATCCCCCTGATACCCTAAGTCCAGATACTGCAATTCACCGCCGATAACAGCAAGGTAGTTAAAACTGTCCGGCGGCCCATGGGGAGAATCCGGCCTCATGATAATCCCCGCATTGCTGATAATCGGGATATCAGGAAATTCACTTATCAGGCTGATTTTAAATGCCAATTTATCCTGCGCTTTCGCTGCATAACGCAGCGCCTCCAGCAACCCGGAGACGGCCAGAAGTGAATAACGGGGCCATAATATCAACCCAATATGCAGACACTTTTCCGGTACTGATTTCCCCCCATCGGAGGAGTCAAATACAGTTTTCATTTACTTGCCAAATTTAAAATTAATTACATTATCGCAACATGATCTGTCGCACTTTATATTTCTAAGATAATCCTGATATTTTAAATCAAGCATAAATGAGACGGGAGGAAAATATAATGCTTTTCTCGTTTACATCATTCTTTTTTTGAACCACGACACACATATGTCGGTAATGTTCCTAAGGTAAAGATATAGTTACCATTATGTTGTTCATTGATACGCATATAAATACTCTTGCCCGGATAGACAAAAAATTGCGGTTCATATTTTTCCAGCCAGCTGTCTTCGACATTATCGTCCGGGAACGTCATATTTTTTTCTGACGTCAGCAAATAGAGGCGATCTTTTCTCTCCACCCGAAAGGAAATTTTCCTGTCGATGGTTTTACCCGGATCGCTCTTTGCCCGGCCATTCATGCTCAGGGTGCCGAATTTCCCGTCGAAGGTGTAATTCAGCCAGACCGTCAGCGTCTCATCCGGATGGTGCTGTACCAGATTAGCCTGGCATGAAAAAGGCTGAACGTAAGATCGGTGCCACAGGTAATAGCCCGTCAGCACGCCTGCCGTGACGAGGCCCGTCACGATGACATACAGCATCTGCCGAAAACGAGTCATGCTAGCTATCCTTCAGGAAATAATCAGATATACAGCGGTTCGGTTCTTTCATTGGCCGGTCGCAGCGAATAACCGACGCACGAGGAAGCAGGGCGTACCAGCTGATGTAAACCCAGGGATATTGCGCGCATTCAGCCTTGAATTGTTCTACATAGGTCAGCGCGGAAGCGCGTTCAGCGTGAGTCTGAATGTCGTTCGCAAGATAAACGCGACAGGCCCCGACGGATGCCGCAAAACGGTAATCCTCAACAAAACGGTTTTCCCTGGCGCTCATATATCCCGTCACGCCTGCCCCGGCCAGGATGACCAATAGCCCCATGACGACAGCCAGCCAGCGCGTGGGCTTCCTGGCAACGGGCGCTGCTGGCTCAGAGGATGCAGAGACCTCCTCGATCGCTGGCGCCTCCACACATTGTCCCTCTGCGGGTTGAGGCGTGACAGGCGAAGACTCTCTGACGGTTATTTGCGTGTCGCTTGCCAGCGTCAGCCCAATACGGGGAATGGTAACGATAGGGTCAGTTTCAAAACCAATCTTTTTGAGCCCTTTGCGCAGAATGGAGATGTTCTGGTAATAGGTATTGGAGGAGACAAGCATGCCGCGGCTTTGCCAGACAATATCAAGGAACTCTTGCTGAGTGACAATCGACCCCGCTCTGTCGATTAATAACAACAGGCATCGGCCTGCTGGCGAATTTAACACAACCACACGGTCAGGATTGTTGATATCACGTAACGTGCTGGCCGCAGGATGAAATTCGACGATATTATTTATAATGTAATGCTTATGCATAGGGGCAGTATGAATTCTCCGGTTAACAGATGTTGAACCTGAGTCACCGCATGTATGTGATGACATTCGCGTCGGGATTAATGTGACTGATTAACGGCATGCTGTATATCTTCGCCATTGGCGAAAAATCTTAATTTATATTTCATCCCTTAAGCTTCACTGAACCTGCATAAGAACTCAACCCTTGTAGAATGCGGCTTGCAGAGCCGCTTCATCCGCGATCATCCTCATTATGATGTTTTGTGAAGTGAATTTCCGCTCCACAGAAGTATCTGACTATCGACAGCATCTCTTTTATCAGAGCCTCTCCTTTTGGCGCACTCCTCGCCTCTTGACATTGACAAATATCTACATAAAAAAACATTGTACGCCACGGACATGCGTGTCTGAAATATTCAGTACTCTTAAGCCTTAAGTTTTCTCAACCTGACAAATATCAATAAGTTACATGGTTTTTGTATGCTTTTCACCCACCTCTCTATCAGTTTTTATCGATGATAACATTCGTAAATTGTTATTCCCCGTCAGCAACTTCACACCCGCACTGACACCAGACGACAAACTCCTTACAAAACATTTATCAAAGCTAAATTTTCATTAAAAATAGCGGCTATCATAATTTACAGAAAGCGAAGCGGAATAAGACCAATCAGAGGGAAGCGTCGTAACCGGTCTCGATCTCAGTAATTAATACAATTTTAGATTAATTCAGATTACCTCTTTATTGGCCGACGTATAGTAGGCCTACACTATGCAATACGTCATTGCTTCGAGAATACTGGCGATACCCTTATAAATAATTCGCCTGATTACTATTATAAATCGAGGAATAACATGACGAACAATAACCAAATAACACAGCATATTACTGTTGCATTGATGGGCGGCGATCATTATGCAAGAAACGGCATTAAAACGTTATTACGCAGCATCCGCGACGACCTTCACATCATTATCATCGAAGGAGGTTATCAGGAACTGGATAAGGCGCTCTCATCGATTCGTATCGATATCTTATTTATATCCGGCGCAGAGAAATACCATACAGGGTATGGCTCACTGAAATATTTAAAAAAAATCAAAGCCACGCATCCAGAGGTGATTATCTGCCTGTACTCAACCTCTGCCCATTCCCTGTTATGGGCCAGGGAAGATATTGATGCCTATATCTCGCTACAGAACACGGTTTATCAGTGGCGGATAAAGCTAGCAAAAATGGTCGATAGCCATTATCGGCCCCAAAAGCAGCCAGCGGCGTTATCGCTGACGCCTGGAGAAAGGAGGGTATTAAAGGAACTCAGGAACGGACTGGATATACGTTACATCGCAGAACTGGAGAAACTTTCTTATCGCCGCGTGAGCGCTTTAAAAAGCTCAGCGATAAGAAAACTCGGGCTCAGGAATAAGACAGATTTGCTGGTCTTTTTAACCAGTTAGACCTGCCGCTTTCAGAGCAAATCTCGTAATAAAAAACCAAGGAACCATGAAATGAAAGCACGCCTTACTTGCCATTCTCTGCTGGCATTAAGCATTGCCGCCCTGCTGCCAGCGGGCTCAGCACTGGCCACCACCACCAGCGGCGGCACGGTTAACTTCAGCGGTAAAGTGGTGACCTCCGCCTGTGCCATCAGCGCCGGTAGCGCGAATATCGACGTCGACATGGGTGAAGTGCGTACCGCCACGCTGGCTGCCGCAGGCAGTGAAGCCAGTACCGCAAAAGCCTTCTCCATCACGCTGGAGGATTGCGAAATCGCCGATACCTCCGCGTCCACGGAAGATAACCCCATTGCCGCAACGACCGTGGCTATCACCTTCACCGGTACGCCGGACAGTACCGATGTGAATAGCCTGGCTGCGGGAGTAAACGGCGGCGCGGGCTCGGCGCAGCATGTCGCTATCCGTCTTTATGATGAACAGGGCAACGTCGTCAGGCTGGGTGAGCCGGCAGCAGCGATCCCCCTGCGTGCGGGGGCGAACACCCTGAACTTCAGCGCGAAATATTACTCCCCACTGGGCAACGCCACGGCGGGTGATGCCAGCGCGGTCGCAACCTACACCGTGACCTATTCGTAATCTTCAGGCCCGGTCTGCTGGCCGGGTCTGAGTCAGCTTTCAGGAGACGCACAATGCGCGTAAACACATGGATTTGTCTGGCTGGCACGTTATGTTCATCCGCCGTGTATGCAGGCGGCGTGGGGTTGGGTGCAACGCGGCTGGTCTACGCAGGCGCGACGACGCAGACGATGATGCAGGTAAGAAATACCCACCCTGATGCCACGTTCCTGATCCAGTCATGGATGGAAGACGAGAAAGGGAGCCGTACCAACGACTTCGTCATCACGCCGCCGCTGTACGTCATGAAGCCCGCCAGCGAAAGCGCGGTGAAAATCATATTCAGCGGCAACGCACTGCCAGCCGATCGCGAAACGCTGTACTGGATGACGGTCAAAGCTATCCCACAGCAGGTTAAAAACGGTTCCGGCAATTCGCTGCAATTCGCCTCTGCCAACCGCATCAAGGTCTTTTATCGCCCTGAGTCGCTTCGGGAAGGCGCAGGAGAGGCATGGAAAAACCTTGCCGGCGCCTACCGCGCGGGCAAGGTCACGCTGACCAACCCAACGCCGTATTACCTCACCACCATTAACCTGAAAATTGATGGCAGGCCGGTGTCGCCCGTCATGGTGCCGCCGAAAGCCAGCGTGACGCTGGCAGACACCTTCAGCCATGCGAGCAGCATGAACTACCAGACGATTAACGATTATGGGGCCTGGACGCCCGTTACCCGCACGTCATTGTCCCAATAATAAAAACAGTAAGGCGTGACCACATGAAAATTAAAATCCTGTGCGCCACGGCGATCGCCCTGGTGATTCGGCAAGCCGTGGCTGCCGAAAGCGAGCTGCACTTTAATCCTGCGTTTCTCAACGGCGAACAGGCAAACAGCGCCGACCTCGCCTGGGTCAACGCCGGGAGCGCGTTGCCGCCGGGCGAGTACAATCTTAACGTGTATATCAACACCCAGTTCGCGTTCACAGGTAACGTCACGTTTCGCGTCGCTGAAAACACCGCCGGTGAAGCCCTGCCGTGCCTTACACCTGCGCATTTCGCCGCACTTGGCATTGACAGCCGTCAGGCGAAAGGGGGTGAGCTGTCGCCTGCGCAGCGCTGCATTTTTTTAACCCGGTCGTTCGCCGATACCCGGTTTGATTTTGACCAGAGGACGCTTACCCTCAACTTCACCGTACCGCAAAGCGCGATGCGCGCTCTGCCGCGCGGGTACGTCAGCCCGGAGAGCTGGGAATCCGGCATCCCTGCCGCGTGGCTGAACTATGTGGTCAATGGCGCGAATAATGACTACCGGGGCGAGACGCGCACGCGGGAACAACAGCTGTTTGTGAGCCTGAACAGCGGCGCCAACCTGGGCGCATGGCGGCTGCGTGATTTCACCACGTGGACCAAAGAGAGTAACGAGCTCACCCACGTCCAGACCTGGCTACAGCGGGATATCCGCGCCCTGCGTGCCCAGGTTTATGCCGGTGAAACGTTCACCTCATCGCAGGTGTTTGACGCCGTTGGCCTGCGTGGGATTGCCCTGAAGACCGATGACAATATGTTGCCCGCCAGCCTGAGCGGTTACGCGCCTGAAGTGCGCGGCATTGCGCGCAGCAATGCCACGGTGACGGTTCGCCAGAACGGTAACGTTATCTATCAAACCTCGGTTCCGCCGGGGGCGTTTGTGCTGAAAGATCTCTATCCGACCTCTTCCGGCGGCGATCTCGCGGTCACCATTCAGGAGAGCGACGGCAGCCAGACGCAATACACCCTGCCCTTTGCCAGCGTGCCGAATCTGGTGCGTAACGGTCAGGTCAAATATGCTCTGGGGGCCGGGAAATACCGCCCTGCGGGCAATCAGATTTCGCCCTCCTTCGCGCAGGGCGAGCTGTTCCTGGGCTGGCGATACGGTCTCACGTTTTATGGCGGGGCGCAGTTTTCCGATCGCTACAACGGCCTGGCCTTAGGTATAGGGCAGAATCTCGGCCGCTTTGGCGCCTACTCCCTCGACCTCACCCATGCCCGCAGCCAGCTGGCTGATAATCAGCACTACACCGGGGATTCGGTGCGCCTGCGGTACAGCAAGCTGCTGAACGATATCGGTACGCGGGTCAATTTCTTCTCGCTGCGTTACTCAACGGCAGGGTTTTATACCCTCAGCGATACCACTTACAAAGGCATGGCGGGCGGAGCGCCAGAACAGACCGTAGAAGACGATGGCACCGTCACCACCCGCTACGACACGGTTTACAACCTGCATATGTCGCGTAAGGCAAAAAATCAGCTGCTGTTGTCGCAGCCGATGGGCGAATACGGCGCGCTGTCGCTGTCCTGGGATCAACAAACCTACTGGAATACGTCAAAAACCACGCAAAGTTTGCAGTTCGCGTGGAACGCAACGTTTCGTAATCTGTCGCTTGGCATCAGCGCCCAGAGTAGCTCTAGCCTGTACGACAACAAGAAAGACAATATCCTCGCGTTGTCCCTGTCGGTGCCGCTGGGTAACCCGGCGCTGTCGACCCGCCTCCGTTTTACCGCTACCCATGCGGATCCCGCTGGCACCACCGCGAGTACCGGTGTCAGTGGTTATCTGCCAGGACAGGAGAATCTTTTCTATAGCGTCAACCAGCGCTACAGCGCGCAGCAGCACTACGGCGGCGATGCCGCGCTGCAATACGAGGGCGCGTGGGGAGACTATAACCTGGGCTACAGCTACGCCGGTGACTCCCGCAACCTCAGCTACGGGATGAGCGGCGGTGCGGTGCTGCATGAGGATGGCCTGACGCTGAGCCAGCCGCTCGGGAACACCAATATCCTGGTGAAAGCCCCGGGCGCCAGCCATGTCGCCGTGCTCAACCACAAGGGCATCAAAACCGACAGCCGGGGCTATGCGGTGATCCCGTACGCCACGCCGTATCGCGTTAATCAGGTTGCGCTGGATGTCACCACCGTGGGCAATGACGTGGAGCTTGAGAACGCCATCGCCAATAAAATCCCCACCGACGGGGCACTGGTTCGCGCCACCCTCACCACGCGTCAGGGGGCAAAAGCGATGTTTATCGTGCGTCACGCTAAAGACGTGCTCCCCTTCGGCACGCTGGTCTCGTCAGAGGATGACAACGCCAGCGGTATCGTCGGCGATGGCGGCAGCGTGTATCTGACCGGCCTGTCAGCGAAGGGAACATTGCATGCCGTATGGGGACGCGACAGCGCCCAGCGCTGCACGATCCGCTATGCGTTGAACCCGAAAAATTATCAGGCCCGCACCGGGCTGTATTCCCAGGAGGTCATATGTCAGTAACCGTCCGGTTTCTCCCCCTGATCCTGCTGATGTTCATCACCGTCCCCGTACGCGGCTATGACGTGCTGGTTTCCGTGACCGGCAACGTGATCGGCAATACCTGTATTGTCTCGGAAGATTCGAAGGAGCAAAACGTGCCGCTGGGCACCCTCGGCGTAAAGCAATTTAGCGAGGCGGGGGCAGTCAGCAATATCAAAACGCCCTTCACGCTCACCCTTGAAGCGTGCGGCCCTACCTTTGCTGGCGTGAAAATCCGCTTCAGCGGTACGCCGGATGACGAGAACCCGCAGCTTCTGAAAGTCGCTGACGGCGGCGCGACCGGCGTGGCGGTGCAGATTCTGGATAAAGACAGCGTACTTATCCCGCTGGACACCCAAACCACTGCTTACGGCGCGGCGGGGGATGACAGCGTAAAAATGACCTTCTATGCGCGACTGGCCGCCACGGGTGCGCCGGTCAATGCCGGAGACGTTTCGGCAGTGGCGACCTGGACGACGGAGTATCAATAATGCGTTTACTGTTTTTAGGCCTGTTTTTCATGACCTCTCAGGCGCTTGCCCTCTCCTGGACATCGGATATCACCCTTTCGCCAACACCCATGTCATGGTCCGGCCCGGCAGATTCCATCGTGCCCGGAAATACGATCGGCTCTGAATGGAGCGCCACTGCGAGCGTCTCGGAAGTGTTCTGGTGCGGCCTGGTATTTACCTGCTCCAAAGGGACGCTGGAGCCGAGCAGCAGCGTAACGGCCACCGGCATCACGGTTATTCTTGATGGCGCCAGTTACATGGTATTTGAAACGGGCGTGCCCGGCATCGGCTTCATTCTTGGGCTTAAAGATTATAACGGCACCACCTATGTCCCGATGCAGACGGGCATTACGCAGAGTTATCCGGCCGACGGGACTAACGGTTACGCCTCCACACTGGGCTGGTCGGCAAAAGTGACGTTTATCAAGACCGGCGTTCCGCTGAAATCCGGCGTATACCAGACCCCCACCATTAATGCGGCGATCCTGACGGCCTATAACAACGAAGTGAAAACCGCGCAGGTGATCATCAACCCGACCACCATCACGGTGACGGCAAGCGGCTGCACGGTAGGCACGAAAAGCGCCAACGTCGACCTGGGCACCATTGATGTTCACACGCTACCCAGCGTAGGCAGCACCTCGCCATCGGAGGCGTTTAACGTCAGCCTGACCTGCGATGAGAACGTGGCGGTTAACGCAGTAATGACCGATCAGACCACGCCGTCAAATACCTCGTCGGTCGTGACGCTGACCGGGGACTCCACGGCCTCCGGCATTGGCGTGCAGTTTTTCTATAACGGTACCGGGCCGCTGATGATGGGACCAGACAGCTCGGCCGCAGGCACGACGGGACAGTTTTTCATCCAGACCACCAGCGCAGCACAAACGCTGTCGCTGCCGTTCCAGGCGCAGTACATCCGAACCGGAGAGCTGGTCCCCGGCTCGGCTAACGCCCTGGCGAGCATTACGTTTTCGTATCAGTAGGTCAGTGTTTAACCCACACCAGCTGATCGACCCGGAAGCCCAGATCGCGTGCGGTATTCAGGTTGTCCTGTTTTACCGCATCCGGAATGGTCGGGGTGCGCGATAAAATCCACAGGTAGTCGCGGTTCGGGCCGCTGACCAGCGCGTACTGGTACTTATCGTCCAGCTTGATCACGTTATAGCCGCCGT
Source organism: Enterobacter cloacae complex sp. I1M (assembly GCF_014982425.1). Lineage (NCBI taxonomy): Bacteria > Pseudomonadati > Pseudomonadota > Gammaproteobacteria > Enterobacterales > Enterobacteriaceae > Enterobacter > Enterobacter cloacae complex sp. I1M. The sequence goes on from NZ_JADCLG010000019.1 coordinate 170,796, forward strand.
AGAACGGGCCGAAGAACGATACCTTCAGCGCAGCCGTAGTCGGTTCGCCGGTAAAGTACGCCTTTCCTTCGCTCTCATTCCACTTGTTCTTCACCGGATCATAGCCACGATTCAGTACGCTGATACCGCCATCGCTGCGCTTGCCGTACGTCGCGGTCACCTGTTCCAGACCGCGCTCGAAGCGATTTTCCAGTCGGGCGACTTCATACCATTTGCCGAGATAGCGGCTGGCATCAAAGCCGGTAATGGGCTGCACGCCTTTCGGCGGCGTGGGAGATTTACAGGCAACCAGCGTCAGCGCAATGGCGACACCGGTAACGACAGGCCATAGCCTCATGAGAACTCCTTTCAATTACGCGGTTGGACGTTAAGTGTAGCGCACCCGTGCGGCGCTTCATCCCGTCGGGGAATATTCGTAGTATATTGAGACTACTCCTTCTCTTCGGATGCAGACATGGCTTACTCCATCGGCGAATTCGCCAGACTCAGCGGCATCACCGCCACCACGCTGCGGGCGTGGCAGCGACGCTATGGATTACTCAAACCCGAGCGTACGGACGGCGGTCACCGCCTGTACAGCGATGAGGACGTTCAGCAGGCGCTGAAAATCCTCGACTGGGTTAAAAAAGGCGTACCCATCGGCCAGGTAAAATCACTGCTGGAACGTCCTGTGCCGCGCCGCGCCAATAACTGGCAAACCCTGCAACAGGCCATGCTGCAAAAGTTGCAGGAAGGGAAAATTGAATCCCTGCGTCAGATGATTTACGACGCCGGACGCGAATACCCAAGGCCAGAGCTGGTCACTAACGTGCTGCGTCCGTTGCGCAGCCAGATATCGGCCAACGTCGCCGCCGCCATGACGCTGCGTGAGATCCTCGACGGCATCCTCATCGCCTATACCTCGTTTTGCCTTGAGGGCGATAAAAAAGCGCCGGGCGATAACATCCTCATCAGCGGCTGGCATCTGAACGACCCGTGTGAGATCTGGCTTGAAGCCCTGACGCGCACCGGCCAGGGCCACCGCATCGACATTCTGCCGGTTCCCCCTGCCGCGCTGGCCCCGGAAATTTTCCCGGATCGCAAATGGCTGCTGGTTACCAGCGGTAAACTTACCGCCGCGCGGAAAAAGCAGGTTGCGCAGTGGCAGCAGCAGGTTTCCCTTGAGGTAATTATCCTCTGATTATTTTCTGCTGTGGCAAACTTCACGAAAAGTTGAATATTTTTTCGCGCAGCGAGTGCTAACGTTTTCCTGTCACCGACAACTCAACAGGAAAACACGATGAAAAAGACACTCCCTCTGATGATGCTGGCTACAATGGCTTTCGCCCCTGCCGCATTCAGCGCCCCGGCAGGCACCCTGAGCGTCCACGTTCTGGACCAGCAAACCGGTATGCCGCCAGCGGATGTGGCCGTCACGCTGGAAAAGCAGGAGCAGGACAAGTGGACCCCGATTGCCAGCGGTAAAACCGACCACGACGGGCGTATTAAATCGCTCTATCCGCAGGATCAGGATATGGCGCCAGGCGTCTATAAAGTGACCTTCAAAACCGCAGATTACTTCCACGGCAAAAAGCTGGACTCCTTCTTCCCGGAAGTGCCGGTGCTGTTCACCGTCACCCGCACCAATGAAAAACTGCACATCCCGCTTCTGCTCAGCCAGTACGGTTACTCAACCTACAAGGGCAGCTGATTGCTCTTGATTTTAAAGACGATTAAAAAATAATCCCGTCAATACTTGGACAAATACGCATTGTTGTGTAACTTTTAGATATGAGATCGGGAGGTGCACATCATGACAACAAAACCTGTGCTGGGTATTAGCGGATGTTTGACCGGTTCCGCCGTTCGCTTTGACGGCGGGCATAAGCGTATGGGCTTTGTGATGGATGAGCTGGCGCAGTGGGTCGCTTTCCGCCCGGTATGCCCTGAAATGGCTATCGGCCTGCCCACGCCTCGTCCGGCGCTGCGCCTGGTGATGACCACTGGCGGCGAGACAGAAATGCGATTCAGCAAAGCGCCGCACGATGACGTCACGCAGAAGATGGCCGCATTTACGGCAGATTATCTGCCGAAAATCGGCGATCTGTCAGGGTTTATCGTCTGTGCAAAATCCCCTAGCTGCGGCATGGAGCGCGTGCGGCTGTACGACGAAAACGGCAACCGGGGCCGCAAGGAGGGTGTCGGGCTGTTCACCGCCGCCCTCCTTGAAACTTTCCCCTGGCTGCCCGTCGAAGAAGACGGTCGCCTGCACGATCCGGTACTGCGGGAAAACTTTGTTGAGCGCGTTTTTGCTCTCCACGAACTGAACGTAATGCGTAAAAATGGCCTGACGCGCCGTGCCCTGCTGGACTTTCACAGCCGCTATAAGCTTCAGCTTCTGGCGCACCATCAGGCAGGCTACCGTGAAATTGGTCCGTTTGTGGCATCACTGCACGAGTGGGACGATCTGGACGCGTTTTTCGTGGCCTATCGCGACAAACTGATGAATATCCTGAAAAAACCCGCTTCGCGGAAGAATCATACTAACGTGCTGATGCACATTCAGGGCTATTTCCGTAACCAGCTGAACAGCCGCCAGCGCGGAGAACTGCGTGATGTGATCCTGCATTACCGGGACGGACTGCTGCCGATCCTCGCGCCGCTGACGCTGCTTAAGCATTATCTGGCTGAATACCCTGACCGGTATCTGATGACGCAAAACTACTTTGATCCCTATCCTGATGATTTGGGTCTGCGTCTGGCCGTTACCTGATAAGAAAGAAGCGAAGGCCCATTGACCCACAGAGGCCCAAAGCGGTACCCCGTTTAGACGACACCCTCACTGTCGTCTTTTTTTTGCGCTCAGCGTAAAATACTGTAATTCTGTACAGGTTAAGCATGCACAGCGGAGTACCCCGATGATCAAAAATCTGCATATTCAGAACTACCGCTCAATTCGCGATATGTCGCTTGAGCTGGAACAGCTCAACATCGTGTTCGGCCCCAACGGCACCGGAAAATCCAATATTTATAAAGCGATTTACCTGATGCACAGCGCGGCGCAGGGGCAATTCTCCCAGGCGCTGGCAAACGAGGGGGGAATTTTGAAAGTGTTCTGGGCGGGCAAAACCCGCAGCGACCAGCTGCGGCGCATGAACCTGGCGGTGGAAACGGAAACCTATGAATATGAGCTTCAGGTCGGGTTCGTGGAAAAGCTGCCCTATCCCTCACAGTTTCAGCTCGATCCGGTGATCAAAGAGGAAGCTATCTGGCTGAGCGGCCAGCACCGTCGTCCGTCGTCACAGCTGATGAAGCGTAAGAATCAGGCGGTTTTCCTGAACAACGTGCATCACGAAAAAGTGACCCACAGCGGTACGCTGTATGAGAACGAGTCGGTGTTCGGGCAGCTCGGCGAACCGCACCTCTATCCCGAAGTGTCGCAGATGCGCGAGTCCCTGCGTAACTGGCGCTTTTATCATGAGTTTTCCGTCTCATCCGGCTCGGCGATCCGTGCGCCGCAGGTGGGTTTTCGTTCCCCGGTGCTGGCCAGCGACGGCGCGAACCTGGCCGCCGCGTTTCAGACCATTGTCGAAATTGGCGACGAGCTGCTGCTGATGCGCATTCTCGACCAGGCCTTCCCCGGCTGCGTGTTTTACAGCGACAACACCGGCGGGCGCTTCCGCATGATGATGCAGCGCGAGGGGCTAAGCAGACCGCTGGAACCGGCAGAGTTCTCCGACGGCACGCTGCGTTTTTTGTGCCTGGCGGTGGCGCTGTTAAGCCCGCGCCCTCCCGCATTCATCGCCCTCAACGAACCGGAAAACAGCCTGCATCCGCAGATGCTGCCCGCTCTGGCAAGCCTCATTGCCGAGGCCAGCCGCTACTCGCAGATCTGGCTCACCAGCCACTCGCCGGAGCTGGCGCAGTTGATTGAGAAGCACCGATCGTTTTCGCTGTATCAGCTGTCGATGATGGAGGGGGAGACGCGGATGGAGCGGCTGGGGTAATGCATTTCTTTTATGCAGTCACCACTTTCAAGGTCGCCATCAACGACGAAGATGATTTCCGTCGGTATATACCTTCGGCGAATTCTGCGCTCGCGACAGATTATCAATACTGCGAATATTGTCGGAGGGCAACATCTCAGCGACGGACTCGCACGGATTAAATTTATGGATGATATTCGGCAGTTTGTGATGCAACAATTTAGCGCTACCCGGGCGGCCAGAAGTGATGAGGAGTGCATGGAGTGCCTGAAAAACATCCGGGCTGAGAACGAAAGTCTTCTTGAGCAAAGCAGAATGCTTCGCTCCCGTACTGCTCAGCTTTTTGCTCAGATTAACTAGTTAAAGAAAATAACAAAGTCGTCGGTCACGTTATCTCCCGCTGGATTTCTACCGCAAAGTCGACGGAATGAATCGCGCAGCGCTCACTATGAAAATTGTCGGCTGGGGTGTCTCTGCAAAAGTCTCGTTTGATTTAATTTCTTATGCGTCTGGCCAGAACGAATGTATTTCTTTCTGAAGCGCCAGGCTTTGTAAGCAATGATTGGGGGTTGAAAAAACCAGGCAATAATCAATACGATGAAAAGAGAAATACCGCCGGAAACAATATTGTAATGTTCAGCGAAAAAAAGAAGCGCCAGGAAAATCAGAGCCACAGCCGCAGTAATACACAGTACCATGATGAAACGCTTGCCCAACTCAAGCACCACCTCGAGCAGGGATGAACCATAACGGCTAACGTTTCGGTTCAGATACGCTAATTCTTTTACGGTGAAACCTGATTCAAGTAACTGCGTTTCAATATTGTTCATGCCACTACCTTTTCTTCTGGAAAGTAACGTGGATTATCTTAACCGGAAGAGAAGTGCTAGTAACCCGTCTGATGCATATCCATTACCGCCCGCTTTAAAGGCAAAGAAGTCGCCCACGTCTTTTTATTCCATCTCGCCAGCATTATTTTTCGCTGCAAACGGCTTAACGCGAAACGTCTTACGCCACTCCGCCGGACTGACGCCAAAGCGCGCCTTAAACTGCTGCCGATACGTCACCGCTGATAAAAACCCCACCTGCTCAGCGACGCTTTCGATTGGCAGACTGCCGGACTCCAGCAGGATCTGGCTGCGCCGCAGTCGCTCGGCGGTAAGCCAGTCGGCAACGCTCATGCCCGTCGCCTTGATAAAATGGCGGGTCAGCGTGCGTCGGCTCATCGACACCACGTCCGCCAGCGAATCCAGGTTATGCGGCTCGGAAATGTGCTGCTGAAGGTAGTCTATGAGACAGTTAATCCGCCCGTCGCGGGTATCTTTCGGCACAGGCTGCGCAATAAACTGCGCCTGCCCGCCCTCGCGGTGCGGCGGGACGATCATCCGGCGGGCAATCTGATTGGCGACGACGCTGCCAAAGCGCTGGCGGATGATATACAAACAGCAGTCGAGCGCGGCGGCGGTACCTGCCGAGGTGATCACATTGCCGTCGTCCACGTAGAGCGCGTTGATGTCCAGTCGAACGTCCGGAAACAGCGTCTGAAACTGGTGTTCAAACTCCCAGTGGGTGGCGGCCCGTTTGCCGCTGAGTATGCCGGCATAGCCCAGCACAAACGATCCCAGACACAGCCCAACAATTTCCGCCCCGTTGTCTCTGGCCTTAACCAGGCTGTCGAGCAGCGTCTGAGGCGGGCGCTCCAGTACGTGCTGCCAGTAGGGTACAACCACAATTTCAGCCGATGCGATCGCGGAAAAATCCTGCGTCGCATGCAGGGCAAAACCGTCTTTCGAGGTCAGGAATCCCGGTTTTTCAGCGCAGATCGTGACGTTAAAGCGCTTTTCCCCGGATACCGTATCGCCAAACAGAATGCAGGGGACGGAGTAGTGGAACGGGCTAAACCCGTCCACCGCGACAATAGCAACGTTAACAAGCGGCATCTGTCTCTCCTTTCCCCTTTAACACTCAGAATATAACGGTTTCGCCGTCCTGAGGAATGCTCACCGCGTCACTTATCTCGTTGGCGTCAACATACTCGCGCAGCGCGCGGCGGGTCAGCAGGCAGTGGTTGATAGCTTCCATATGGGTCGCCACGATTTTGGCCTGCGGCAACAGGAAATGCACGTTAAGCAGATCTTCTTCCCCCATGATAATTGGCCCAAACCCGTTGACGTGGGCGTAACCAGCGTTGAGCACGACAACGTCCGGCTGATGCTTTTGTAGATCGGCCGCAACCGCGTCGCGCCAGATGGTATCCCCTGCGATATAAAGCGTCTTCTCATCGGGATGACGGAAGACCACGCCGCAGGCTTCACCCAGACGCTCTGCCAGCTCCGGCACGGCGTAAGCGCGGTCAGTGCCGTGCTGGCCGCCATAAGTTTTCACAATCCGGATATCGCCGAACGTCGTTTCGTCGGTCATGACCGTCAGGTTGTGAAAGCCCTGTCCGCGCAGCAGCGCGGCATCGCTATCATTTTGCACGTAGATCGGCTTGTGTTTGGCGATCAGCTCAACGGCATACTGATCCCAGTGATCGTCATGGGTATGGGTGACGATCACCGCATCGGTGTCCAGCAGCGTTTGAACGTCAACGGGAAGCTCGACCATCGGGTTGCGAATATCGGCCCGCGCGGTGCCGGGAAAACCCGGATAAGCACCTTTTGGCGCCAGCATTGGGTCGATTAAAAAGCGTTTTCCCGCGTAAGTGATCAGCTGGGTGGTATTGCGAATTTGCGTAATGTTCATGGGCTATCCTCCGGTTGGTATGAGAAGGAGAATAGCCCCAGGGTGCCGTTAAGAATGTGGGCTAAAGGGCGATGATCGATGAAATCGGGTCAATCGATAAACCGCTTGCGCACCCTTTCCAGCGGCGCAATCAGCAGATTGATAAGCGGTTTACGATCGATAACGATATCGGCGTTCACCGTCATCCCGCCCATCAGCATGCGCTTTTTCTTGTCCGGGTCGGTAAACCAGGAGGGGACGCGCACTTTAGCCAGGTAGTAGTTCTGCCCTTCCTGGAGCGGGATCAGCGCCGAATGGGCATCAATGTTTACCTCATAGAAATCGGACAGCGTCGCCTCCACGGAACCGTATTTGTCCACGGGCCAGGAGTCGAAGCGCAGCTTAACCTTATCGCCTTTCGCCACGCGCCCCACCCCCGTTGCCGGAACATACAGGTACCCCTCCATCGTCGCCGCGGTATTTTTACGGATCACCACCACCACCTCGCTGTTTTGCGTAATGGCCCGGCCTGGCGGGAAGTTAATCGCCACCACGTAGCCATCTGAAGGGGCCAGCATCGCCATGGTGGAACTCCCCCGGCTGGACAGGTTGCGATCGATTTCGCTGATGCGGTTTTTCACGTACAGCTGCTCTTCGCTCAGCGAGTCAATTTGCGACTGGGTGCTGTCGGTCAGGCTGGTTTTGCGCGCCTCAAGCTCAAGAATAGTGCTCTCCTCCAGCGTCAGGTTGAGCTGGGCGTTGAGCACATCGTTATGGCTTTTATCGAGATCCACTTTGGAGACATAGCCCTTCCCGGAGACGGATTTCCACGCCTCGTAGGTGTCGGTGCTGTTTTTTAACAGCGCGCGCAGCTTCTTCACCTTATCGCGGGAAACGGCGATCTGCTTGTCAGTGAGAGCCAGCTGCTGCGCCAGATTTTTGCGATACGACGCAATCGAGTCCTCAATGGCCTGGATGCGCTGCTCGCTGCGCTTTTTCTCCGCTTCCATCTGCTGGCGGTCAAACTGCACCACCGAGCCCTGCTTGCCGCCATAGTCCTGCGACACGGTGAACAGCGGATCGTTTTCCTTCACGTACTGGCCGGGCCGGACGGCAAAATCAACAAGGGTTCCGGACTCTCTGGCGCGCACCTCCACATCGCCCTGCGCCGGGATCAGCACCCCGCGTGCCAGCGTGGTTTCCGAAAAGTTGAAAGCAATCGCAAAGACCAGCAGGCAGAGAAAAAAGGCGATGAACAGCGTCAGCACGGTTTTCAGCCGCGGCGCGTTGATTTGATAGCTTTTTGAGAAGTGGTGCGGGATTAGCGCCCGACGCTGTCGGCTTCGGTTTTTTAATTTCACGATATGTCATCCATGATAAATCACTGAAAGATCGTCCCATCCACTCCAGAGCGTGGGGGTTTTGCGCAGCGCGTTCAGCGTGTCGGCGGCGGCCAGACGGTAATCCTCTGGCGCATACGCCTGGCTCTCCAGCCCAAACTCTACCGCGCGCAGCGAACAGACCGGCAGCAGCGTTCGGACGCTGTAGCCATAACGCGATAAAAACCGCGTGGAGACGTCCGTTAACCACGCCTTGCGATCGCCTGCCTGAATTGGGAACAGTGGCGCATCCGGCAGGCGTTCATCCATCAGCAGCACCGTCACCAGGCGCTGAGGGGCGAAAAACGAGCCGGCGCGCCGTCCATCGTGTGCGGCCATCAGCTTGTGCAGCGCAGGGTGACGGGTAATAAACTGAAAGCGCACATCATCTGGCGCGGTGGCGAGCAACGCATCCATAATCAGGCCAAAGCCCGCCCAGCGCATGCCCATTAGCAGGGTGCGAGATGAACTGTAAAACCCCTGATCCTGCGTCCACTGCGCCACGTACGCATGCAGATCGAAGCGAACGTTGCGCGCCCACAGCGCGGGCGGGAAAATCTGTTCCACGAAGTTAAACCCGCTAAGCTCATGGGCATTCTGATGCAGAAAATCAGCCGGCACATCGGCCTCCGGGCAGGGCATAAACTGGCTGTAGTTTTGCGCAATCCGGTTTGCCATTAAGGTGCGTCCGGCCTGGCGCGCGCAGAGTCGGGCATAGAGACGCGGCAGAAACATCATGGCGCACTCTCCCGCAGGCTTCCGTTTTCCATGGTATAGAGACGCCCCTGACAGCCCACCACGTCCGGCGAGTGGGTAACAAATACCAGGCCAATCCCCAGGCTACGCAGGTTCGCCAGCACCTTTTGCGCGGTGGTCTTATCCAGGTTCGCCGTCACTTCGTCGCAGAGCAGTAGCTTAGGCTGGCTGTACAGGGCGCGCGCCAGGACCAGACGCTGCATCTCCCCGGCCGAGAAAAAGGTGTTCCCCGGCAGCATCTCCGTTTCGTAACCGTGCGGCAGACGGGCGACGACGTGGTCCACTTCCGCCAGCCGACACGCGGCGATGACCTGCTCTTTATCCGGTGCGCTGTCAAAGCAGGCGATGTTGTCCAGAATCGAGCCGGTGAAGAGAATATCGTCTGCATGGACAATGCGGATGTGCTGGCGCAGCGAGGAAAGATCGCACTCTTCAATGGGGATCTTATTGATCCGCAGCGTGCCAGACGATGACAGCAACATGCCGGAGATCAGACGCAGCAGCGTGGTTTTTCCCGACCCGCTCTGGCCCACAATCACCGCCTCTTCGCCCTGCTTCAGGGTCATGTTGATATGCTGTAGCGTGGCCTCCCGGCCTGGATAAGCAAATGAGACATCCTCAAATTGCAGACAGACCGGCGAGGTGACAATCCGCTTCCCAAACTGGCTGGTTTCAGAGGGGGCAAACAGCAGATCGCCCACGCGATCCAGCGGCCCCTTGAGGGCATTTTTGTCCAGCAGCTTCTGCGCCACCTGCACCATGGCATCGGAAAAATAGCGCTTATAGCTGATATAGGCGTAGAGCATCCCGATGCTCATCTGCCCTTCCAGGATCAGCCATGCGCCAAAGCAGACCACCAGCAGCTGCTCGGCATTGATCACCAGCAGCGAAGCCACGTCAAAGCGGGCCAGCAGCCGCTCTTTACGCATCAGCCCGGCGATGTGTTCGCGCTGGGATTTGTCCATCACCGCATCCCGGGCCTGCTCCATATTGTTCGCCTTGAGCGTAATGATCCCTTTCTGTGTCTCTACCAGCAGAGATTCATACTGGGCGGTACGCTCGATGGAGTCATCCACCGCGCGTTGATAGGGGCCGATCAGCGAAAAGCGGATCAGGAAAAACACGCCCATCAGCAGCATCGTCAGCAGCGCAATTTTGACGTTATACAGCAGCATAAACAGCAGGCTGGTGACGGCGATCAGGCTGGAAAAGAGAATTTGCACGTAACCATTGCTGATGAACTCCGCGCAGGCGTGGAGCGATTTTTCAATAGCCAGCACGATGCCCGGCGGGCGCGAGCGGAACCAGCTGGTCTGGGTGCGCAGCATGTAGTGGCGCACGGACTGGCTTAAATCGTCATAGGCAATATTACGCATCAGGATCTCAAGCAGCTGCTTGAGGAATTTACCGATGACTTCAAAGATAAAGACGATAGCGAAGATCGCGGTGAGCAGGATCACCAGATCGCTGTCGCTGCGGGAAATGGCCTCATCCATAATCAGCTGCACGTAGGTGGGGCTCGCCAGCATGGTGATGAGAGTAAAAATACAGAGCACAAACAGCAGCAGCTGGCGCTGGAACAGGCTCGGAGATTTATTGGCTAACCGGCCAAGCGTGAGCTTTTCATCCGGGGATTTCTTTTCGAAACACGGCGTGGGCTTAAGCTCAAGCACATAGCCGGAAAACAGTTTTTCCGCCTCTTTCAGGCGGTAACGACGCACGCCGCTGGCCGGGTCGTGAACGGTCACGCTGCGGCTGTCGATCTTCACGATGACCACGAAATGGTTGCCGCGCCAGAAGGCGATGAGCGGCAGCTCAGACGTTTCTATTTCAGTGATTTCGCCTTTAAGCACCCGGCCAGACATATTTTTATCGCTGGCAAGGGTCAACAATTCCGCCATTGAGGTTCCCGCATCGGCGGAAACGGAAATCTCCCGGCGCAGCTGGCTGACGGAGACATGGTGGTCATAGTGCCCCAACACCATCGCCAGGCAGGCCAGTCCACATTCGGTAAATTCATGCTGGCGAATAACAGGGGTCTTACCCTGTTTTTTATACTGAAAGAGCGAAAACATAATGATCCGTGGCTGAAATAAAAAAATGGCCCGGCAATGCGGGCCATGCGTACAACGTGCTTCTCGCTTAGGCGCTGAAGAAACCGCCGATGAAGCCGCCCACCAGGCCGAATACGCCACCGATGGTGCCGCCCAGCGCGCCTAACATCTGGCTGCCCGCGTTATAGCCCGCGCTTGCGCCCTGAATAGCGGCAGCAAACGGATCCCAACCACCGATGATGGCCTGTGCTTTTTTGAAATCGATAACTTGCATGATACTTTTCCTGTAAACGTGAATTAGTTGTAGCTACCAACCAGCGCGCCCAGGAAGCCCATTGCGCCACCCAGAACTCCGCCAACCACACCGCCAACCATGCCCATGATGCTGGCGCCAGTGTCGTAACCCAGCTGTGCACCTTTAACCAGACCAGCGAACGGGTTTAACGCGCCGCCAATAATGTCTTTCGCTTCTACGAATGAAATCGCTTTCATTTTTATCTCCTGTAGTGATGGATCTTTAGCATGATGCTAAAGGCTAATTTCCTTTTATGAAGGAAAGCGGTTGCTACGGGCAGGTGGTCAGCGGAATGATTTTATTGCCATAAATAATCATTCGCCTTGCAGCCTGCCCGGCATTATCTATTTCCAGCCGTTGCCCCGGAGGAATATATTTTGAATTATTGTATTGCGTACTGCACCCGACCGAGGAAACATATTTAAAATAGGTATTCCCGGTATTACTCACCACCCCGTTGCTAAACGCATAATCAAAATGTCGTGTCCATGGACGGACAATCAAAATAGCCTCAAGCGAGACCACCACATCCGACTGGATGCGCTGGCCTTTGCGCGTGATGACCTTTGCCTGGAGCGGCGTCTCGGTGAATTTTACGCGATAGTATCGCTCTTTGTTGTCATGCGGGCCGGTATAGTAAAATTTAAAACCCGCGCGCTCACCGCTCCCCAGCGTTAATTGCTTAGGCGAATACATGACTTCGCCGTCTTTTATTTCGGTTTCTTTTCCCTTCTCTATAGGAACGTCTACCTGAATAAGCGAAACGGTATAATTCTGACGTTCGCTGGTATCGTTTTTTATCGGCTGAAAAACAACTTCTCTTTCGGGAAGAAAATCAATATTCAGACTTTCGATAATTAAAGCATTTGCCCCTGTGGAAATGAAGCAATTTATTGCAAAAATAGCCAGGAATTTTCCAGTCATGGTTGATTAATTCCAGGATGCGCTAACATCTATTCTTCCCTGCGCGGTCACTTCGCCAAACCAGCTATTTCCGTCATAGGTGGTCTTCGATACCGGATTATCCATAACGAACTGGAGGATCAGCGGTGTTTTCCAGAGCCACATATCGGTCACGCCGGAACTCATTTTGTCCCACTCTTCCGCATGGGTGGCTGGCGCCGGGATCGACAGTACCTCGCCTTTACAGTTATGCGCCATGCGCGTCTGGCTTTTCCCCACCAGCACGTTGCCCGGAATGGGAACCGTAAAGCCGTTGCCGCTGAAGGCGCAGTAGTCCACCCCATTCAGGCTTTGAGTAGGCCCGGTGACTTTTACCGTGACCGCAATCGCCGCATCTTTTTGCGCCCCGCTGTAGGTGATGGTGTAGGGGATCTCAATGGGCGTTTCGCCGATGGCGCCTTTCCCTGAGCCGCCCAGACCGTCAGGATCGAGGGCGTAATCCGGGTTGTCGGGCGTAATCTCCAGCCCCGGCTGAATAGGGTTAATCACCAGGCCGCCCCCCGGCTGGAAGCAGAAATCCGCCGCCAGCGAGCTGTTGCCGGGCGTCAGGCACAGGCTGACGATATTGCCAATGCTGCTGCCGTCCCCCGCCTGCGCCACGCTCAGAATTAACGCCTTCGGCAAAAATATTTTAAGGTACGCTTTGCCGCCGTTTTTCTGCGGCGCCGCGAGGAAGGTGTTCGCCAGGACACGCGTATCACTCAGGATACCGCCGGAGATGCTGTACCAGGTGTTTTCATCGAAGGTCAGCTCGGCGGCAAGCCCGGTGCCGCCGTTCATGTGCGATTGCAGCACGCTGTTGACGCGGGAAGAGGTGAGCGCCAGCCCCCCGTTGTAACCGGAGATATCTTCCCCAACAAACGTGTATTCAAGCAGGTCGCACAGCACGCCAGAGATCGTGTTGCGGGTGTATTTGGTGCAGGTTGCCCCCGTTGATCCATCGACAATCGTCACCTCGCCGCTGATCGGGTCAATCCCCAGGTTGAGCGCCCTGGAGTTGGTCATGGTCAGCGTGCCCACCTTGTGAAGCGTATTGGTGGTGGTCACTTTGTTGATGGAGCTGATTTGCGGCGTGGAGGTGATGGTCACTTCATCCCCTGGCGCGGCGTTGAGCAGATAGTTAAAGAACGGATCGCCCAGGACCCAGCGCCCGTATGACGTGCCGGGCTCCATCACCGGCGGCTTGACCACCATCGACGTATCGGTATAGCGGGTCGTCGGGGTGTACCCCGTGTTGCCGCAGGACGAGGAACACGCCGTCCCTTTAAAGAACGGAGAGGCGCTGGAACCGGTCACCGAAAAGTCGATGGTCAGCGCGCTGCCTGCCGGACCGCTGTAGCTGTTGTCCGGGATGTAAGTGGCGATACCGTTATTCGTTTTCGCGCTCAGCGTCGGCCACTCACGCGAACCGTGTAAAAACGCGGTCGAGGTGCTGTTCAGACTAAACAGCCCCGCGCTGTTTCCCGTACCGTTATTGTCCGGATTATTAATGGCGAAATAGGGCAGCTCCTGCGCATGGGCCACCGCGCTCATCAGCAGCAAATTAAGAGCGAATATCTTTTTCATCGTCACGTTCCTGCGTTCCTTTTGCTTCCTGCCAGACGAAATCGCCTTTGTCGCAGGAGATGTCCCCGAGCCACAGCGCACCGCGGTTAGACTCAATGTCCAGGCGCACTTCGCAGACGCTGTCGTCCGGCGTGGCGATACTCAGGACAGGGTTGTTCTTATCAACGTCGATCACGAAGCGTCCGTCGTTCTCCGTCCGGGTCAGCCCAACGTGGTTTTTGATCTGCGTGGCGCCAATCGGATTGCCGTTTGCATCCACAAGGCGGCCAAACAGGGTGACGATTTTCTTCACCTGCGGCTTCATCACCACGGTATTGCCCGGATAAACCGTGATATGGCGACGCGCATTCGCGCCAATCTCATAGCTTTCCGTACCGGTTTCACTGTTCATCACTTCCAGGTCATAAGCCTGGTATGCCGGCAGCGACAGCCAGGTTTTATCCCCTTTGATGCGTTCTGCCCGGCCGTTAAGCTTCAGGGTCAGCGCTTCATCAGATTTGAGACCGGTACTGACAATCACCCCTGCGCTTTCGGTGCCTTTCCCGGCGGCGATGGCCTCTTTGGACCAGCCCACGCTGCCGTCACTGGTCAGCGTGGAGTTCCAGCCTTTACTCATGCCGCTCTGGACGCTGAGGATGTTGCTGTTCCACGGCGTGTCGAAGTTCACGCTGCCGCCGCCGCTTACGCTGCGATCCTGGCGGCTGTTAAAGGCTTTCGAGACGTTGGCGGTGGCCGATTTCAGGTAATCGCCTTCAAACTGGCGGCTGGCGCTGACGTTCAGCGCCGTGCCGGTATCGCGATTGTGGGAAACGCCAACCGACACGGTATTGCCGAGCGGTATGGCGAAATCGAGCATCACGTAGCGATCTTTCTCTTCGTAATACCCGTCGTATTTGTTGCGCGACATCCCCACCCGCAGGCGCGCTGTACCGTAGCGACCGGCGTATAACCCCTGGGAGTAGTCCAGCTGATAGCGTTTATAGCGATAGAGGTCGTCCTCCTGACGCATCAGACTCAGGTTGCCCGCTGAGGGCAGGCCGAACGACGGCAGGCTAAAGGAGGCGCCCCAGGTGTTGCCCTTGCTCTCATAGATATCGAGGAACTTGCCGCTGGAGAGCTGTTCATGGGAGTACCAGACCGAACCGATCTGCCACGGCAGGCTGAGATTCGCGCCGTAGTTGGCGCGGTACGTTCCGTCGGAGGCGGCCATGGTCTGGGTATTCACCGAGAAATAGCCCGTCAGGTTCAGGGAGGCCCACAGCTCGCTGACGATGTGTTCCCGCATCATGTAGGTGGAGGCGTTCCAGTCGACCATCCCGCTGCGCTTGCTGAACGAGGCCCCCACCAGCGACATGGTGTCTTTATGTTTGGTGTCGTAATCGTAGTAGTAGGTGTTGTCCTGCTCGTTTTTGTGTTTCGCGTATTTTTTATAATTGACGACGGATTTATCGCGGCTATACATCCCGCCCCACATCTGCCAGCGCAGCGTTTCCGACACGTTGCTGGAGAACGGCTTATTCACGGTGTACATGCTACGCGACACGGTGCGGCTTCCGCTCACCACCTCAACTTCGATGCTGTAGATCCCGTAGGGCAGGCTGCTGGTGTCAATTTCATGGTTGCCGACGTCAAAGCGCTGAATCCCGATAAGCTGCCCGTCACGACGAATACGGGCCTCGCCCGCCGTGGGGAAATAGACCACCACAGGCGTCAGAGAGAGCGTGTTATCGCGCTTACGGGAGTTGGCCTGGTTGCCCATGGAAACGCCGTAGACTTCACCGCCGGAAATCCCGCTGACGCTCGCCAGAGACTGCATCGCCCAGCCGTTCAGCATGCCCGCGGCGTAGCGCATCCCCTGATAGTCGCGCTCCCACATAACCGCGTTCATCTGGGTATCGCTGCTGCTCTCGTTGACGTAGCCAGAGCCGTCGATCAGCACATGATCAACGCCCATTGAGATCCAGTTTCTTGCGTTCAGATACCCCGACGACCAGCTGTCACCGTAGCCGCTCTCGGTGTGATACGCCCCGAGGTTGTAGGAGAACGTGCCGCTCAGGTCGTCAGACTCCGGCGCATCAATGTCCACCTCACGCGGGCGAATATTCACCCCGTAGTCGCTCTGCGACAGATTCAGCAACAGGCGCATTTTTTTCTGATCCAGCTCGAACGCCGAACCCGTACTTACCGGAATGCGCATCTGGTCATCAAACTGCTTGTCGTTAATGCTTTGCAATAACGTTCTCATCTCTTTTGACAGACGAATGCCGTTATCAGACTCCTGGACCTGAACGTCCCTCAGCCCCAGCTTCAGATCTTTTGCAAAGAGCGTCACGTCACCGATACGAACATATTCGCTCGCCGTGCCTTCGTGGTTCCCTTGTTGTGCTGAGTGTGAACGCGTATTCACCAGATAGACGGGAATTTTGATCCCCTGCTCCAGCAGTGCATAAAGCGAGTCGGGAAAACGGTAATTAGCGATAACCACGGAGCTTGAGGCTGCATGCGCAAGCGCGGGCAGCGTGCCGGATGCGCAAGCCATCATCACCGGCAACACTAATTTATTTTTCACCATGCATCCTTACTTAACAGGTATGAACTGTTTCAGGTCCCATATTCCGAGATGAAAATGGTTATCCGTAACGTTGATATCCTCGATAGCGCGCGAGGTATCCGGCATCAGGTAGAAGTTTTTGGTACACGGCGTAGTCGGTGATTCCGGATTCGGCTTCAGGCAGGTTCCGGTCGCATTGACGCGAAAAGCGGTGTTGCCCTTATTCGTTATTTTCCCCGCCACATAGACGAAGTCGATCTTCTTATCACGGGGCTGAACCACCAGAATGGTGCTCACCACCGCGCGCGTCATCCCGGTACCGTTTTTTGGTGAACCGCTGTCCACCTCTTCGCTCACCCCTTCATCCGTGAAGGTAATGCGGTAGTAACGCTCTTTGTTATCGGCGTTCCCGTGATAGTAAAATTTGACAATATTGCTGGTACCGGCGGGCATTACCATGCGCGTGGGCGTCAGCAACAGCTCGTCCACTTTCTCCGGATTAATGACGATCCCTTCATCCATTGGGCTACTGATCCGCTGTGCGCGAACAGAAACAATACGCACGCTGTCTGCTTCGTTTTTTATTTCCTTGGCGGTGGAGTCAGCATCCGCAGGAATAATGGTGGTGACTTTTCCCACATTAATGGCCAGCGCGGAGGAAGAGATAAATAATAAAAATAAGAAGGCGGATTTGAGGTTAAACATGCTATTTCCCTAAACAGGGGCTTGCGCCCCTGGATCGATCAGGCCTTAGCCCCAGGTTGCGCGGAACGCAACAGATACGGTCCCTTCCCACAGGCTGTTGGTCAGGTCTTTGAACTCTTTCGCAGTACCCGCGTTGTCCTGAGCGGAGTCAACGTAGAAGACGAATTTGTCCTGGCCGGTAATTTCGGTATCTGCCGCCGCGCCTGCGCTGGTGGTCAGGTTCCACAGGCCAGAAGAGACGCCGGTGTTAGAAGAAGAATCAACCAGCGTGGTCCATGCGGTTGATTTCGCCCCCACGGTGCCACCGATAGAGCCCAGGTCGTTACCGCCCCAACGCGCACCCACTTTCAGCTTGGTCGCTTCACCGCCCACGCTGAACAGCGTGTTATTTGAATCGTCGAGGATAGCTTCGAGTTTGAAGCTGGTCGCCGTAGAGTGATCGCCACGGATAGCCACATCAAACAGACCGGTATCGGTGTTGAAAGATTTGGTATTGGCGCTGTAAACGAAGTTCAAAGCACGCGTTGGCGTAACAACCAGGTCGGATTCGCTGTCTTTGGTCGCGGTTGCCTGCCAGGTGGCAGAAGCCGTCGTTTCTGCTGCATTAACTGCGCTCAGGGCAGAAACAGACAGCAGGGAGCCCAGAACGATAGCGTTCAGTTTGTTCATTTATTTAGTCCTTCAAAAAAGAATCCACGTGTATAAAAAGGGGAGCCCCTTTTTCGAGGCGGAGTATAGACAGCCGCAAAATAACGAGGCAATACAGAAAAATTCACTCGCCGGAGAATAACAATAAAAATATAAATAAATTTCTCGTATCTTATTGTTACGTATTGAGTAAATCACTCAATTTCCCGAGCAATAGATAAATATCGATTTTTCAATAAAGAGAAATATCAGGACGTCGGAACAGCCACACACATCATTACAGGCAAAACCAGCCCCTTAATTAACCAGGCGTGCGGTTTAACGCGGGTAATATAGAAGAAGTTGATATTATCAAGTAACATTTCGTTTACAACGCCATCCGGCGCCGCATCATCTTCAGATTTATTCAGCTTTTTATCCTTAATATAAAAGATATTGCTTCCATCGACTTTTTCCACGCTGAGCGTGTAATTTCTGTCAATCAGGTAGCTTTTGCCCTCTTTCTTGAGTACGCCTTTATGAATAACCGTCACAACATCTTTGTTGTTAAACAGGAAAAGCGTGGTTAGCGACATATCGGTTAACTCACCCGTGGAATAGGTTTTCCAGGAAATGGTATCTGACTGGCAGCCAAACCCCTCATCCTGCGTTCTGGTAAAATAGATCCACAACAACGCGATGGCAGACAGCGCCAGTACGATACTGAACAGTACACTCATTTTAGTCCTTGACATATTTTAACTCCCGGTCAGGCTTCTGTAAGAAATGCAGTTCTTATAATCGTCGATACTGTCCTGCTGATAACAGATGGCCAGGAAATAATTTTCTATCTGCGACTTTTTAAACCTGGAATAGTAAGCATCTGCAACCTGGTGTTGACAGTCGATATGTTGACTGGCAATGACCTCTTTTACGTGATTAAAGTAGTGCTGTCGCGGCTGATACATATTCTTATCGATCAGGTATACCGTACACCGGTCTACTTTACCGAGCAGATGCATATCAGAATCTTTCAGGCTCTCGGCATAGGAATCCCTTTGGTGCAACAGTAAAACAGCGGTGCCGATAACGGTAATCAGTAATAACGTGCAAAGAGAAATAAAGAGTCTGTGCAGCGATATTAATTGTTTAGGCGGATCGGCATCTTTCTTATGCGCTAGCGTATCGAATGCTTCAGAGGCAGATTGCTCACTAAGCGTTGAAACGACCGGCGGCCTGACCGTGTGATGTTCAATATGCGCGGCAAGGCTAAATCCCTTGCCACGTATCGTTTTTATCAGTAAAGGATCGCCTCCTAAAGTACGAAATGCTTTTCTGATTTCACTTATGGCAACATTCAGACTTACCGAAGAACCAGAGAAACCATGATCCTCCCAGACCTTCTTTATCAGGTCGTCTCTGTCGAGAGTTTTACCATTATTGATGATAAGTTCATAAAGCAGACGACCCGCCTGGTTAGATAACTTAATGGATGACTCTTCCTCTCCATTAATCATGATCATACCGGTGTCGACTTCATAAAGCATTGTAAGATCAATGAGATACTTCATATTATTATTACGCCATTGTTAAAATTATGTGCATTTGCCAGGCAATAATAAGTCTAAAGTTTGTGTGGTCAAGTCGCGTGATATTAATTGAGAGATGAATTCATAAAGCTTCATTAATTAACAATTATTAAATCATTAATAAAAATATTCGAACTAACGCATTTAGGTTAAAACATTAAAAAAAACTAACTCGCAAGATTATAATCTTAAACTTTAGAAGTTGTTGGAATAATGTTTTGTTATGTACTTTTTTAGTGCAACATAATATCGTCAAAGCATTCTCCCGAGTCGCCATGCGTCTAGCCGGTACATCAGGGACATGTGTAGCCGATTAACATTCATTTTAAATAACACAAATCTTCATGGAGTTTATCATGTTCAAATCGATCATGACCGTATCACTGCTGGCCGCCGCTATTGCTTCTACCAGCGCAGTTGCCGCAGACAATTCAGCGGGTGGTATCATTAACTTTACCGGCGCTATTACCGATACAACCTGTACCATTAACGGCGGTAAAAGCGCGGACTTTACCGTTGCGCTTTCCCCTATTTCGGTAAAAGATGCAGGCACCACGGTTGGCCTGATCACTAAGAATAAAAAATCTATTGCGCTGACGTTCTCAGGTTGTTCACCAGCAGCCGGAACAACCGGTACCCCGCTGAAAGTGTATTTCTCCAGCGCGGATAATATTTCCACTGACGGTAAATACCTGCTGAATAACAGCGTGAACGAAAGCGATGCCAGTGTGGCACGTAATGTCGGTTTTGCGTTAGTGGAGCCAGGTTCGTCTACGCCAATTACCCTGAACCAGCCTTACACTACGGATATTATGGGTACAGCGACCGCGCCAGATTCCGAGACGCTGACGCTGGATGTTTATTACTATAAAACGAACGCCGCTGCCGCCACCGTGGGCGAGTTAAGCTCCAACGTAACGTATACCATTTCCTACCTGTAATAATGATTATTCAGGCTCTGTTTTCGCAGAGCCTGTATTTAAGGTTGCAATCATGCGCAAGGCAATTTTGCTGGCAGGCTTACTGCTAAGCACCGGTCACTCATGGGCCAATATTGTCATTAATGGCACCCGTGTCCTTTATCCTGAAAATAACAAAGAGGTGATCGTCCAGTTAATGAATACGGGCGATGCGCCCGCTCTGGTGCAATCCTGGATAGATGACGGTGATATTAATTCCACGCCGGAAACAGCCAATGTGCCGTTTCTGCTGTCGCCGCCGGTGATAAAAGTTAACGAACATAATGGCCAACAGCTTCGTATTAAAAAGCTGCCGTCCAGCTTGCCTGCGGATCGCGAATCCGTCTTTTTCCTGAATGTCCTCGACATTCCGCCCAGACCTGAAAATCTGCAAAATCAGAATACCGTTCAGCTGGCGATTAAATCCCGTATCAAACTTTTTTACCGGCCCGCTGCGCTGAAAGGCACGCTGGATGACGCGGTGGCGAAACTGACGCTCGCCGCCGAAGGCGATCGCTTTCGCATTACAAATAACAGTCCGTTCCATATTACGGTCGCCAATATTTCGCTGGGTAAAACGAAATTGCTCCAGGAGTCCCCGATGGTTTCCCCGTTTGGGCAGCTGACGGTCGCCGCAAAAAATACGGTTAATCGCGGACAGACCTTCCAGCTGATGTATGTGGACGATCTTGGCGCGTATAAAACCCGGACTTTCACCAGTCAGTGATCGGAAAGACTCACCATGAAAATGAAACAAAACAGACTCTGTCTGCTGGCAGTCTGCACGCTTCTGCTTTCGCATAAATCAGGGGCCGTCTCGTTTGATCCCTCCCTGCTTGCTGGCGCATCCGGTGAGTCCGATCTGTCTCGCTTTTCCGAAAACAACGCCATGCCTGCCGGCAATCAGGAGATGGATATCTACGTAAACGGCAGCTGGAAGGGACGTTATACCGTCATCTACGGCGAGCAGCGTGACGACATCCGCCTTGCCTGGAAAGATGCCCGGTCGCTTGGCATCAACACCACGTCCGTACCTGCGCCCGCCATTGCGCACGGGCAGGTGCAGCTGCGCGATCTGGTTCAGGGCGGTGAAGTCAAAACCGATACCAGCACCCTGAGTCTGGCGCTTACCGTTCCGCAGGCGGCTGTGCTGCGTACTGAAGAAGGTTACATTGCCCCCCAGTTTTGGGATGAGGGGATCCCGGCGCTGATGCTCTCGTGGAACACGACCTGGTATAACACCCGCGCAAAAGGCGCTGCGAAAGACACAAATGATGATTTTTATGCCGGGCTGGATTCCGGCGCCAACCTGTTCGGCTGGCAGTTTCGCGACAGCAGCGCCTGGCGGAAAACGGCCAGCGGAGAGAGTAGCTGGCAGAATAATACCCGCTACCTGCGCCGTCCCCTGGCCTCGCTGAAATCCAACCTGACGCTGGGTGACTTTTATATTCCTGGCGATCTGTTTGATTCCCTGCGCGTGCGCGGCGTGTCGCTGGCGTCGGACATGAAGATGCGCCCAAATTCACAGCAGGGTTTTTCACCGGTGGTTCACGGCGTGGCACGGACGAACGCCCTGGTGAAAGTTATCCAGAATGGCAACGTGATCTATCAGGAGAACGTACCGCCGGGCCAGTTTACCCTCGACAGCATTCAGCCTACCGGCTCTGCGGGCGATTTGCTGGTGGTGGTGCGTGAAGCGGACGGTTCACAGCAGTCCTTCACGGTGCCGTTTTCCGCCGTGCCCGGGATGCTAAAAGAAGGGGTGAGTCAGTACAGCGTGGTGGCGGGTAAAGTGCACCAGAACACGCTCGATGCCGAACCCGCATTCATGCAGGCCACGCTGCGCTACGGGTTTAATAACCTCATCACCGGGTATACCGGGACGATTATTAGCGATAACTACCAGGCCGGGCTTGTCGGTACCGGGTGGAACCTTCCGTTTGGCGCGGTCTCGTTTGATGTCACCCACGCCAAAACCACCCTACAGGATCGCACCAGCAGCGGTCAGAGTTATCGCGTGTCGTACAGCAAATTTATCGATACCACCGCCACCAACTTCACCCTGGCGGCCTATCGCTATTCCACTAAAGGCTATTACAGCTTCAGCGACGCGCTCTATTCGCGCGAAGGGTATCAGCGCCTGAGAGCGCAGTACGACGACTATGAAGATCGGTTTGGCGTTGCGCCCGACATGTCGCTAAGCACCTGGGATGCCCTGCGCGCGGCGCAGCCCAAGAATACCTTTACGCTTAACCTTAATCAGCGCCTGCTCAATAACTGGGGCACGGTATTTGTCTCCGGCACACAGCGCGATTACTGGAACTCACAGCAAACCACGCGCGAATACCAGATGGGCTATTCCAACGCCATCGGCCGCGCCAGCTATACCCTGTCGGCCAGCCGGGTACGGAACAGGGACAGTGAAGAAGAGACGCGCCTTTACCTCTCCCTCAGCCTGCCGTTCTCGCTGTTTGATAATAATGCCTGGATCACCTCCAGCCTGACGGCCAGCGATTCGCATTACGAGCAGAGCAATATCAGCATGAGCGGGAACGCGCTGGCGTCGAACCGCCTGAGCTACACCCTCTCCGGCAGTAATGCGCGGGGGGGTAAAAATGCGGCAAGCGTTAACGCCGCGTACCGTTCGAACTTCGCGACACTCGGTGGCTCTTACAGCGAATCCTCCGACTACCGCCAGACCGGGCTCAGCGGACGGGGAAGCCTGGTGGCCTACCCGTGGCACGTTCTCGCCTCAAACGAAACCGGCACAACCATGACTATCGTCGATGCGCCAAAAGCGGAGGGACTGATGGTGAACGGCGATGAAAGCATTATGACGAACCGCGATGGCGTGGCGCTGGTGCCTTACGCCACCCCGTATCGCAAAAACGCCATTACGTTATCGCAAACGGAAAACAGCGCTGGCGCGGAGGTGATCGGCAACATGGCTAACGTGGCCCCTTACGACGGGGCGGTGAGCTATATCCGCTTCGAAACCGACAAACGCCAGTCATGGGTACTTCATGCGACGCGTGCCGACGGCAAACCGCTGCCCTTTGGTACCGAAGTGCTTGATGAACACGGTGAATCTGTCGGGTATGTCGGCCAGGCCAGCGTACTGTATATCCGCGCTGAACAGCCGCCACGCGCGCTCAACGTGCATCTCCGGGGCGGGAAGTGCGAAATCTCCGCCCCAGCCTGGGGGTTGAACAGCCCCTCATCGGTTTGCCATTAATTACGGATTATCAAAATGTTACGATCATTCATATTCCTGCTCCTCTCCAGCATTAGTGGGATGAGCTATGCCACCTGCTCCGGCAGCAGCATCGTTTATGGCACACCGATTACCATTGATTTATCGGATAAGCTGAGCCCGGCCACGCCCACATGGACCGGCAGCTTCAGCACCCAGTACAGCGGCTCATTCAACTGTACGACGGGTAACAGTGAATTTTCTTACACGCCGATCCTCTCGACCGACAGCAAATACGCGACCATCCTCGGATTCAGCAATAACAAGTATATGGTGCGGGCGGAGATCACCAATCCCCCGGCCAATAAAACCCTGACTGCCAGCGGTAGCCATACGGCGTCTGAGCTGAACACACCGTTTACGGTTCGCTTCACCCTCGTTAACCAGAGCGGCACCACCCTGACGGGGGATACAGCGAACATGAGCGACGTTCTGTTCGTCAGCGACATGAGTGGGCTATCCTTCTGGGAAATCATCACCTGGCCAATCAATCAGGTCATCAAGATAGCGCAGTGGTTATTCAGCGGGTTCAAGTGGCCTTACGACAACCGCGATATGTTTGGTCAGCCGATGATCATCAAATACGCGCCAAAACTGACTACCTGTTCCTTTGATAATGCGGGGCTGACCGTAGCGCTGCCGACGCTCGGCATTCCCCAGCTCAGTGCATCCTCACAGCCGGGGCTGACGCCTTTTTCACTGAACATGAGCTGTCAGAACGTCGGGGTTAACGGCAATTCCGATCGGGCAATTGAGATGTTTCTGTCCAGCACGCAGCTGCTCTCAACCGACAGCTCGGTGCTGATCGACAGCAGCAGTAGCGCGGCGCAGGGCGTGGGGCTACGCCTGATAAAACGTGACGCCCCGCAAACGCCGGTGACCTTCTCTACCTCAACCACCAGCCGTGGCAACGCCACGATGATTTTCAGCGTGGCGGCTGGCGCGGCGCTGGACGAACATTTCACCCTTCCGATGGCGGCGTACTATTACGTGTGGGCGCCCGCCCAGGTGAGCCAGGGTAAGATCAATACATCGGCTACGCTGAATATTATCTATCCCTGATGTGAGCTATTTCTCCATCTTTCCAACCGCTTGCACATACTTAATCAGTTCGCTGTGGTTGGAAAGATTCAGCTTTTTCATCGCATTGTGCTTCTGCGTCGCAATGGTACTGACCGAACGGTTTCGATGACGGGCAATCTCCGTCGTTGAAAATCCTTCCACGATAAGATGGAGCACCTCCCACTCTCTGGCCGAGAGGATGGAGCGCGCCCGGGAACCGGACCGCATTACCCGCCTGAGCCACGAAGAGATCGACGGTGTTTGCCCGTCCGCCATGAGCAACGCGGGTAATTCCTTTTTCAGTTCAGTCAATTCATCCTGCTGACTGATGGTTAATTCAAATTTCATCTCCAGAACTTTTTTTAACAGCCCGTAAGGCAGCTCGGGCACCAACAGAACACGCCTGACGTGATGGGTTTTACATAAAGATGTAAAACGGCTGCTGACCTCCGCACTCCACTCTTTATGATTAAGCAGATAATTAAATTCAGTGAAGAAAACATCCACGTTATTATCCGCGACCGCCGCCAGCGCCTGTTCAGTGGAATCGACCTGAGTAATGTTCAGTACGTAATCGGGTAAAAGATCATGGAGCGCCCGGAATATTATCTCTTTAAATATATTTATTTTGTAAAACACCATTACCCTTACGATACGTTCAGTATTATTCATGTCTTTTCTAAATTCTCGTGACCGGAGGGAAATGATAATAGTTTATGTACTCACCACTCACAACCTCTTCGCGCCAGGATTTTATCCTTCTCAGACTTAAAAATCTGAACAAGGGCATTAAATTTATAGAAAAAATTCTATTTTATTCTGCACGCCGTTTCCTCTTGCAGATAAAGCTTTGTCGATAACCCTACCGCGATCACAATTTTTCTTTCAGGAATAGCAGTAAGCCACTGAAAAAACGGTGGATAAACCCCATCAATCAACCTTCTGATGCTTATTAACCGCCCATTCACAGAATAAAAATCTGGCATGAATATTATTAGAAGATTAAAACAATTGCATATACCATTAAAACCATTTTTCAATTTTATCTTCCTCTAATAATTGGCATCAGCTTTACTCGACGGTTTGTATTGGCTTACATTGATGCCATCGCATCGCGTTATTTAAAAAGTGCTCGCCATTCTTTTAATAAGAGAGTGCGAACCGCCATTTTCTCTTATATGGACTGTTTACTCAGCGAAAGGAGAATGCCAATGCAAAATAAAAAAACAATTCACGTTGCCGTTGTTGACAGCTGCGAATTCACGATGATTGGCCTGCAATCGCTCGGAAAGCGTGAGCCTGATGAAAAACACGACGTTATTTTCCATGGGTTTACCCATATCGAAGAACTTGCTATGAGTGAACAACTCTTTGATATCATCATTTATGATCCGTTGAATACGCGTCATTTCCGGGTGACGACGAATGACGACATTCTCTGTATTAAACAGAAACAAGTGACGGCGAAGATCTATATCTATTCGTTATCCGCTGGCTATTTGAAATTCAAACATGTTGATGGGGTAATCAGCAAAAGAGTCTCCCTGGGGGATATCAAAGCGCTGTGGCAAATACTGATGAGCCAGACGCCGCAAGAGTCTGGTCGTTACAACGTAGGCATGACTACCCGCTTACGCACCCCGGCGAGGCTGTCCAGCGAGGAGGCCAGCGTATTGCGCGGCTATTCCTGTAATCTCAAAACCAAGCAAATCGCCCGTCAGCTGGGGTGTAACGTCAGGCTGGTTTACTTTTATAAAAACAACGCCATGAACAAGCTTAAGGCCGTGCGTGGCCCCTCGTTTTACCAGAGCATTCGCTGGATCCTGAATTAAGAATTTGACCGTGTGTCGTTTGCCTTTTGTTCCCGTGTCCGCGGGAACCTTTTTTTCATTTCCTGAAGGCTGTTCCATGTATACCGTTCTTCCCTCTCCCCTGTTGCAACGTATCTCAGGGCTGCGATTCCAGCCGCTTGTCGATCTTCATTCGGGCCAGATGTTCGCGCATGAAGTTCTCGTGGAGATCCATAACGTCAATCTGGAGATATTGTTTGCTTCTCTGCCTTCGCGCAGCGCGCTGCAAATCTTCTTCTGGCAGGCCAACACCCTGTTACAGATACCCGCCCGGGACGCTTACTGGCTAAACCTTCCGGCAGAGCACCTTCTCGACGAACGCGCTATCCGGTTGTTGCTGGCGTTACGCCATCAGCAGCGGTTAACGATTGAAATTCAGGATCCTCTCACCATCACACGGCTGAGTAAGGCTGAGCAACATCGTCTTCATGCCACGCTTGTTCGGTTAAAAGAGGCGGGATGGCAAATCTGGCTGGACGATTTAACCCGGGAGTTGGCTGAGGCGTTCGCGCGGCTTGCGCTGCCGCTGGATGGGGTAAAAATTGACCGTTCAGCGCTGCGCGAGCGCGCGCCCGCACGTCTGGCGCACAGTCTGGCCAGGGTTTTCTGTGGCCCGAAAGCCGCACCGATGCCCGCGTAACGCTGTGAGGGCCAGCTTACCGTGGCCTACCAGCCCGGCACCGCACCGCCGTTAAAAAGGGTCTCTGCCGCTTTCGCCACTTCCGGCGACTGATAGGACTGGATAAATTCCTTCACGTTTTCGGCGTCTTTGTTGTCTTCACGCGTGACCACTATATTCACGTAAGGCGAGTTTTTGTCCTCAATAAAGACGCTGTCATGTACCGGAGACAGCCCCGTTTGCTGAAGATAGGTGGTACTGATGATGGCCACATCCACTTTCGGATCGTCCAGCACGCGCGGCAGCTGCGCCCCTTCCAGCTCCATAATCTGTACGTTTTTGGGATTCGCGGTAATATCCAGCGCCGTCGGCAGCAGGCCCACATCTGGTTTAAGGGTAATCAGCTTCTCTTTTTGCAGCAGCAACAGCGCGCGGCCGAGGTTGGTGGGATCGTTTGGAATCGCAATGGTTGCGCCATCCTTCAGTTCAGACACCGATTTAATCTTTCGGGAGTAACCCGCCATCGGGAAGACGAAGGTATTGGCCACGGCGACCAGCGTGTAGTTGTGCGCCTTGTTATCTTGTGCAAGGAACGGGCGATGCTGGAAGACGTTGGCGTCCAGTTCGCCCTGGTTGGTGGCATCGTTGGGTAGCAGCGAGCCGCTAAAGCCCACCAGCTCAACATCCAGACCGTATTTCTCTTTTGCCACCTTTTTGGCGACTTCCGCCACGTCCTGCTCAGCGCCATTAATCACGCCGACTTTAATGTGTTTGGCATCATTGCCGCCCTGATCACAGCCCGCGAGCAGCAGGCCAGTCAGGAGAAGCGCACCCAATCGAAGTTTCACGAGACAGTTCCTTTTGATAGACGTTTTGAAGACTATATCGACAACGAGACGGCAGGCTAAAAAACGAAAAGGAATCAGTAATACGGATAGGTTATATGCGGCCTGGTGCCGGGTGGCGCTGCGCTTACCCGGCCTACGTGACGGTAGACGTGTAGGCCCGGTAAGCGTAGCGCCACCGGGCGATGGGCATCAGGCTACGGTAGTCCAAGCGCAAGCAGAACCGCTAACCTCACGCCTGCCGACGCAGCGGCGCTTCGCGCAAAAACCACGACAGCACAAACGCCAGCACCATAATCCCCGCCGCCAGCATAAACACCGCATGGATAGCCGAGCCGAACGCATCCAGATAGTCCAGACGCAGGGCATCAGGCAGATGGTGAATGGCAACGGGATTTAGTTCGCGCGGCAGTTCCGCCCCTTCCGGCAGCCTGTCGATCAGCCCTGATTGCAGAATATGGGTGAACACCGCGCCAAACAGCGCAACGCCAATCGCCCCGCCAATGGAACGGAACAGAGTCACCCCAGAGGTCGCTACGCCGTATTGATCGGCTGACACGCTGTTCTGCACCGCCAGCACCAGCACCTGCATCACCAGTCCCAGCCCCATGCCCAGCACGCCGGTAAACAGGTACAGCTGCCAGGTTGGGGAGGTGATTGAAATGCGCGTCAGTAACGCCATCCCCACCACGCCGAGCAGCGTGCCGAGGATCGGGAACAGACGGTATTTCCCGGTGCGGCTGATGATGCGCCCGCTGATGATGGAGGTGAGCAACAGCCCGCCCATCAGGGGGATCAGCTGCAAGCCGGCCTGCGTTGGCGTGGCGTCTTTCACCACCTGTAAATAGAGCGGCAGGAACGTTACCGAGCCAAACAGGGACATGCCGATGATAAAGCCAATCAGGCTACAGAGCAGGAAGCTGCGGTCGCGGAAGAGCGACAGCGGGATAATCGGCTCCCACGCCAGCCGCTCTTCGTAAATAAACCCGGCGATCCCCGTCAGGCCGAAGGCCAGAATGCACCACAGCTGCGGGTCGTTCCATTGGCGGATCGTACCGCCCTCGGTGGTAAACAGAATGATGCACAGCAGCGCCATGCTGAGGTAAATCGCCCCCAGGTAATCAATCTCATGCTTGCTGCGCCGCGCGCTGCCGTGGAATACCGCGCCGATCACCAGCAGCGCAAACAGCCCCAGCGGCAGGTTGATGTAGAAAATCCAGCGCCAGGATGCATGCTGAACGATAAACCCGCCGATCAGCGGGCCTATCACCGTCGCCAGGCCAAACACGCCGCCAAACAGCCCCTGATAGCGACCCCGATCGGCAGGCGGGATCACGTCCGCCACGGCGGCCATGCTGATCACCATCAGGCCGCCGCCCCCCAGCCCTTGCAGGGCGCGCATCAGCACCAGCTGGGTCATGTTCTGCGCCAGGCCACACAGCGCAGAGCCCACCAGGAAAAGCACTATTGCGATTTGCAGGACGATTTTACGGCCAAACAGATCGCCGAATTTGCCATACAGCGGCACCACGATGGTCGAACTGAGGATATAGGCTGTCACCACCCAGGAGAGCTTATCCAGCCCGCCCAGCTCGCCGACGATGGTCGGCAGCGCGGTGGAGACAATGGTCTGATCCAGCGCCGAGAGCAGCATCACCAGCAGGAGTGCGCTGAACAGCAGCTTAATCGACGGCGCCTTTTTCGCAGGTTGAGTCATTACGTCAGACTCCATAAGAGATCGCTTGAAATTAATTAATCGAATAATTAATATTCAGGTAAGTTATGGATAAGATCAAGAGACAGCGTGACCGTGCCAGCACTAAAAGACAATTCTGAACCCCGCCGTCCCGGACGTCCGCGCGGCGGCAAGCGCGTTACCGCCAGCCGCGAACAGCTGCTGGACATCGCCCTGAACCTCTTCTCCCGCCAGGGGATCGCCAATACGTCGTTGAACGCTATTGCCCGCGAAGCCGGCGTGACGCCCGCCATGCTGCACTACTACTTCAACTCCAGAGAACAGTTGCTGGATGCGATGATTGAGGAGCGCTTCCTGCCGTTACGTGAGCGGATCGGGGCAATTTTCGCCGACAACCGGGATTCGCCGGTGGATGCCCTGACGGAAATGGTCAGGGTGCTGGCCGAACTGGCGGAAAAGTATCGCTGGTTTGCCCCGCTGTGGATGCAGGAGGTGATCGGCGAGATGCCGGTACTGCGTACGCATTTGCAGGAGCGCTTTGGCGATGAGAAATATCACACCACGCTGGCAACCATCAAAGGCTGGCAGCAGGAAGGAAAGCTGAATCCGGCGCTGGCCCCCGAACTGCTGTTCACGACGCTGCTGAGCCTGGTGCTGGTGCCGTTCTCTCGCATGCGCAATGACGAGAGGCTTAATGCCCTCTCGCCGGAGATCGTTGTGCGCCACGTGTTAGCCGTGATCGGCAACGGGATCGGCGGTTAAAGATCCCTGGTCAGATAGTGTCTCTGCATTCCCTGATAAGGGTAATCCTGTAAGGACATCTGCACCTGATAACCCTGTTTTTCATAGAACGGACGCGCCTGGAAGCTGACCGTATCCACCAGCGCGTGACGGCACCCTTTGCGACGGGCCTCCTCTTCAGCCGTTTTGATCAGCTGGCTGCCGACGCCCGTTCCCCGCACCCTGTCGCTGACCCACAGAAAGTCGATATTCAGCCAGTCGCCTTTACGTACGCCGATTAACCCGCCCAGCATGACGCCGCTGTCGTCCCGCACATATACGCCAATATCGCCACTAAACGTCGCCAGATCTAAATACTGCGCGTTATAGGCTCTTAGCCCCGTTAATAATTCTTCTTTTTCTTCAGCCGTGACTTTATCTGTAATGCTCAGGTGCATAAATCTCTCCTTATTTTCAGCGCAATCTGAATATCTCACAGCTTAACCTTCATAAAAACTCCTTATTTCCTCCATTGTTTAAACAAGGAAATATTCATTCAATATGTAAATAAAAAAAACCTTTCCAATAGGCTCCGAAAACGTATAATGAGAACGATCATTCTCACTTTTTACGGTAGCCGACGATGAGCACAAAGCTGGAAGAACGACAAAAACTACGGCAGGACGAAATCATCACCGCCGCGCGCCGCTGCTTTCGCGCCAGTGGATTTCACGCTGCCAGCATGTCGCAGATCGCCAGCGAAGCCAGGCTCAGCGTCGGACAAATCTATCGCTATTTCAGTAACAAAGACGCGATCATTGAAGAGATGATCCGGCGCATTATCGACTCACGTATTGAGGAGATGCAGGGCAAAACCCTGGTTGAAGGGATGCCGCAGGCGCTTGCCTGGCGCCAGACGCTTAACGAAGATGATGACGCGCTAATGCTCGAAATGTCCGCAGAGGCCACACGTAATCCGCTGGTGGCAAACATGCTGATCGAAGCCGAAGCCCGCATGTTCGCCAACGCCTGTGAGCACCTGAAAAAGCAGTTCCCCCACCTGAGCGATGAGCATATTCGCTGCTGCGTGGAGATTACCGCCGTGATGATCGAAGGCACGATTTACCGTCGACTCACGCCTTTAAAAGTACCGTCAGAACAATTAGAGCCCATATACCAGAATATTTTAAAAATGCTTTTCTCTGCGAAGTAATCGCATGTGAATAATTAGCGGAAATAAGTAATTTCCCTTTTTTCATTTCTGGCTCTGCCAGAGATGCGGGATCGCTGTGCTTTTAATTAGCCCTCCTCCCTGTTAAGCGATTAACAGGGCAGGCTTCGTTCACCCTGGAAAAAGATTATGAAAACCATAACAACCTCCATCGCAGCATTACTCCTCCTGACAGGGTGCGATAATGCGCAAACATCTGCTCCCCAGCGTCCTCTTCCGGAAGTGGGGATTGTCACACTCATGAGCCAGCCGGTGTCCGTGGTCAGCGAGCTGACCGGCCGCACCGCCGCCGCGATGAGCGCCGAAGTGCGCCCTCAGGTGGGCGGCATTATTCAGAAACGGCTCTTCACCGAAGGCGATACGGTCAAGGCCGGGCAGGCGCTGTATCAGATCGATCCTTCCAGCTACCGCGCCGCTTATGATGAAGCTGCCGCCGCACTAAAACAGGCGCAGGCGCTGGTGCAGGCCGACTGCCAGAAAGCCCGACGCTATGCGCAGCTGGTGAAGGACGACGGCGTATCACGTCAGGATGCGGAAGACGCGAAGTCCACCTGCGCGCAGGACAAGGCCAGCGTCGAGTCAAAGAAAGCCGCGCTGGAAAGTGCCCGCATTAACCTCAACTGGACCACCGTCACCGCGCCGATTGACGGACGTATCGGCATCTCCTCTGTGACCCCCGGCGCGCTGGTGACCGCCCAGCAGGATACCGCGCTGGCCACTATTCGCGGGCTGGACAGTATGTACGTCGATTTAACCCGTTCCAGCGCCGATCTGCTGCGATTACGCAAGCAAACCCTCGCCAGCAACAGCGATACGCTGAACGTGTCGTTGATCCTCGAAGACGGCAGCAGCTACAGCGAAAAAGGCCATCTGGCGTTAACCGAAGTGGCGGTGGATGAGTCTACCGGCTCAGTCACCCTGCGCGCTGTCTTCCCGAACCCGCAGCATCAGCTTCTGCCGGGCATGTTCGTCCGCGCCCGAGTGGATGAAGGCATCATGAATGACGCGATCCTCGCGCCGCAGCAGGGCATCACCCGCGACGCCAAAGGTACCGCCACCGCGCTGGTGGTGAACGCCAGCAACAAGGTCGAGCAGCGTCAGCTGGAAACGGGCGACACCTACGGCGATAAATGGCTGGTGCTGAATGGCCTGAAGGCGGGCGATAAGCTGATTGTGGAAGGCACCGACAAAGTTACCGCCGGGCAGGAAGTGAAAGCTGAAGAGATGAAAACCAACGGAGGAAACGCCTGATGTTTTCCCGTTTCTTCGTGCGTCGCCCGGTCTTTGCCTGGGTTATCGCCATTCTCATCATGCTCGCCGGGATACTGGCGATCCGCACGCTGCCCGTTGCGCAGTACCCGGACGTAGCCCCGCCGTCGATCAAAATCTCCGCCACCTACACCGGCGCCTCCGCACAAACGCTGGAGAACAGCGTGACGCAGGTGATCGAGCAGCAGCTCACCGGGCTGGATAACCTGCTCTACTTCACCTCCACCAGCAGCTCGGACGGGTCGGTGAGCATCAACGTCACGTTTGAACAGGGAACCGATCCGGACACCGCTCAGGTACAGGTGCAGAACAAAGTCCAGCAGGCGGAATCACGCCTGCCGACCGAGGTGCAGCAGTCCGGGATCACCGTCGAAAAATCCCAGAGCAACTTCCTGCTGATCATGGGCGTATATGATAAAACCGACACCGCCAGCAGCTCGGATATCGCCGACTGGCTGGTGAGTAATATGCAGGATCCGCTGGCGCGCGTGGATGGCGTCGGCAGCCTGCAGGTGTTCGGTGCAGAATACGCGATGCGCATCTGGCTCGACCCGGCTAAGCTGGCGTCGTACTCGCTGATGCCCTCCGACGTGCAGAGCGCGATTGAAGCGCAGAACGTGCAGGTCTCCGCCGGTAAAATCGGCGCGCTGCCCTCGTCGAACGCCCAACAGCTGACCGCCACCGTTCGCGCTCAGTCGCGTCTGCAAACGGTCGATGAGTTCAAAAAAATCATCGTCAAGAGCCAGTCCAACGGTGCGGTGGTGCGCATCAGCGACGTCGCGCGCGTGGAGATGGGCAGCGAAGACTACACCGCCACCGCGAAGCTGAACGGCCACCCGGCGGCGGGTATGGCGGTGATGCTCTCGCCGGGCGCCAACGCGCTTAACACCGCCACGGCGGTAAAAGACAAGATCGCCGAGTTCAAAAAGTCGATGCCGGAAGGCTACGACGTGGCCTACCCGAAAGACAGCACCGAGTTCATCAAGATCTCCGTTGAGGACGTGATTCAGACCCTGTTCGAAGCCATTATCCTCGTGGTGGTGGTGATGTACCTGTTTCTGCAAAACATCCGCGCAACGCTGATCCCGGCGCTGGCGGTGCCGGTGGTGCTGCTGGGCACCTTCGGCGTGCTGGCGCTGTTCGGTTACTCCATCAACACCCTGACGCTGTTTGCCATGGTGCTGGCGATAGGACTGTTGGTGGATGACGCCATCGTGGTGGTGGAAAACGTCGAGCGTATTATGCGAGACGAAGGGCTGCCCGCCCGGGAAGCGACCGAAAAATCGATGGGCGAAATTTCCGGCGCGCTGATCGCCATTGCGCTGGTGCTCTCTGCGGTATTCCTGCCGATGGCCTTCTTCGGCGGCTCTACCGGGGTCATTTACCGTCAGTTCTCGGTCACCATTATTTCAGCGATGTTCCTCTCCGTGGTGGTGGCGCTGACCCTGACGCCCGCGCTGTGCGGCTCGATCCTGAATCACACCGCTCCGCACAAAAAGGGCTTCTTCGGCGCGTTTAACCGCTTCTACAGTAAGACCGAGCACGGCTATCAGAATAAGGTTCTGCGCGCCCTGCGCCGTTCCGGCGGCATGCTGGTGATCTTCGCCCTGCTCTGCGGCGCGATGGGGTTCGCCATGCTGAAACTGCCGGGCAGCTTCCTGCCAACCGAAGACCAGGGTGAAATCATGGTGCAGTACACCCTCCCTGCCGGCGCAACCGCGGTGCGTACCGCAGAGGTAAGCCGCCAGGTACGCGAGTGGTTCCTCACCAAAGAGAAAGCCAATACCGACGTGATCTTTACCGTTGAAGGTTTCAGCTTCAGCGGCAGCGGCCAGAACGCCGGGATGGCGTTCGTCTCCCTGAAAAACTGGTCAGAGCGTAAAGGCGAGGAAAACACCGCGCAGGCCATTGCCCTGCGCGCCACGCAGGAGCTGAGCGCCATCCGCGATGCCACCATCTTTGCGATGACACCGCCGGCAGTTGACGGTCTGGGCCAGAGCAACGGCTTTACCTTTGAGCTGATGGCGAGCGGCGGCACCGACCGCGACGCGCTGCTGAAACTGCGTAACCAGCTGATTGGCGAAGCGAATCAGGACAGCTCGCTGCACGCCGTGCGCGCCAACGATCTGCCGCAGATGCCGCAGCTTCAGGTGGATATCGATAACAACAAAGCCGTGTCGCTGGGGCTCTCCCTGAGCGACGTCACCGACACCCTGTCCAGCGCCTGGGGCGGCACCTACGTGAACGACTTCATTGACCGTGGCCGCGTGAAAAAGGTCTACATCCAGGGCGACAGCGACTATCGTGCGGTGCCGTCGGATCTCAACAAATGGTATGTGCGCGGCAGCGATAGCACTATGACCCCATTCTCCGCCTTCGCCACCACCCGCTGGGAGTATGGCCCGGAGAGCCTGGTGCGCTACAACGGCTCGGCGGCGTATGAAATTCAGGGCGAGAACGCCAACGGCGCCAGCTCCGGTACGGCGATGAGCAAAATGGAGCAGCTGGCGAATAACCTGCCGTCCGGCAGCACCTGGGCGTGGAGCGGTTTGTCGTTGCAGGAAAAACTGGCGAGCGGTCAGGCGATGAGCCTTTATGCCCTCTCCATCCTCGTGGTGTTCCTGTGCCTGGCGGCACTGTATGAGAGCTGGTCGGTGCCCATTTCGGTGATCCTCGTGATCCCGCTTGGGGTGCTGGGCGCGGCCATTGCCGCCTCCCTGCGCGGCCTGAGCAACGATGTCTATTTCCAGGTGGCGCTGCTGACCACCATCGGTCTGTCGTCGAAGAACGCCATTCTGATTGTCGAGTTTGCCGAAGCCAAAGTGGCCGAAGGCTACTCCCTGA
Source organism: Enterobacter cloacae complex sp. I1M (assembly GCF_014982425.1). Lineage (NCBI taxonomy): Bacteria > Pseudomonadati > Pseudomonadota > Gammaproteobacteria > Enterobacterales > Enterobacteriaceae > Enterobacter > Enterobacter cloacae complex sp. I1M. The sequence continues at coordinate 206,318 of NZ_JADCLG010000019.1, forward strand.
CGCGCGCCGCCCTGCGGGCCGCCCAGACGCGTCTGCGTCCGATCATCATGACCTCGCTGGCGTTTATCGCAGGCGTGACGCCGCTGGCGATTGCCACCGGCGCCGGGGCCAACAGCCGCGTGGCGATCGGCACCGGCATTATCGGCGGGACGCTGGCCGCGACGCTGCTGGCGATCTTCTTCGTTCCTTTATTCTTTGTACTGGTGAAACGTCTGTTCTCCGGTAAGCACGCAAACCGGAGGTCATAATGTTTCGTGTAACTGTTTTAGCGTTAGCACTGCTGAGCGCAGGCTGTGTGTCATTAGATCCCACGTATCAGCGCCCGGACGCGCCCGTTCCGGCCACCCTACCCGGCGCGCACGGCGAAGCCAGCGCCGTGGTGAGCCAGTGGCAGCAGGTGATGAATGATGCGCGGCTGAAAAGCGTGGTGACGATGGCGCTCAACAGCAACCGCGACGTGCAAAAAGCGATTGCGGATATCGACGCCGCCCGTGCCCAGTATGGCGAAACGCGCTCGTCCCTGTTCCCGACGGTGGACGCGGAACTGAGTCATACCCGCAGCCGTACGCTGGCGAGCGGCGTCGCGACGAGCGACGAAGCCAACGGCACGGTCTCCAGCTTCGAACTGGATCTGTTTGGCCGCAACCAGAGCCTGTCGCGTGCCGCGCGGGAAACCTGGCTTGCCAGCGAGTTCACCGCGCAGAACACGCGCCTGACGATGGTCAGCGAGCTGACCACGGCCTGGGTGACGCTGGCGGCGGATAACAGCAATCTGGCGCTGGCGAAATCCACCCTGGAGAGCGCCGCGAACTCGCTCAAAATCGTTAAACGTCAGCAGGAAGTAGGTGTGGCAGCGGCCACGGACGTCAGTGAAGCGATGGCGGTTTACCAGCAGGCGCGCGCCAGCGTGGCGAGCTACCAGACGCTGGTGATGCAGGACAAAAACGCCCTTAACCTGCTGGCGGGCGATACGGTGCCCGAGAACCTGCTGCCCGGCACGCTGGAGAGCCTGAGCGATAACGCCATCACGCTGATCCCGGCGGGCGTCAGCTCCAGCGCGCTGCTGCGTCGCCCGGACATTCAGGAGGCGGAACATAACCTGCTGAGCGCTAACGCCAACATCGGCGCGGCACGCGCCAACTTCTTCCCGACCATTTCACTGACCGCCAGCGCGGGCGTCGGCAGCGATTCGCTGTCATCCCTGTTCAGCCACGGCATGAAGGTCTGGTCGTTCGCGCCGTCCATCACCCTGCCGCTGTTTAGCGGGGGCAACAATATGGCGCAGCTGCGCTATGCGGAAGCGGAGAAGAAGGGGCTAATCGCCACCTATGAGAAGACCATCCAGAGCGCGTTTAAGGACGTGGCCGACGCGCTGGCGCGGCGCGAAACGTTGAGCGAACAGCTTGATGCCCAGCGTGAATACGTGGCGGCGGAGCAAAAAACGCTGGATGTGGCGACGCGCAGTTACAAGGCTGGCGCGGGCGATTATCTGACGGTGCTCACCGCGCAGCGATCGCTGTGGTCAGCACAGGAATCACTGATTGCCTTGCAGCAAACCGACCTGGAAAACCGCATCACGCTGTGGCAATCGCTGGGTGGAGGGGTTCAGTAACGGCCTGAGAGGGCGATTCTCATACCAGGTGAAAAGTAAATTCATACTTTCGGCTGGAATCGCCTGCCTGAATGTAACGATACATTTCAGGGAAAGCCTGTGACTTTACCGGAGGTCTCAATGAAATCTGCACACCTGGTTTGCCTGCTCGTTTGCCTGATTTTCGCTGCGTTTGTTCACGCGCTGGAGAAGAGCGCTCCGGAGAAAGAGGCCCAGATAAAACAGCAGGTCCTGAAAGATGTGAAGAAAACCTGTACCCCGCAGAAAAAGCAGAGCGATAAGGCCTGGCAGGCGATGATTTTGTCGTCTGAGGCCAATCAACTGCTGATCAAAAATGCCATCACCGCCGTGAAGCGTGACAACCTGGACGCCTACTGGGATGCAGTAAGTCAGGTGGATTGTATGGAAGATTACTGAGGGTTGAGCGCCGGGTGGCGGCTGCGCCTTACCCGGCCTACATCACATGTTTAACGCTTCCGCACATCCGGAATAATCAAATCCCCACGCAGAACGTAGGACCCGAGCATCTGCGTTTTCGCCGTCAGCCAGCTCACGATGCGCGCCGCCATGGCGTCCATGGAATACTCAATGGCCGGGATCACCGGAATACCCGGGAGATGCAGCGAACCGCCGAGGCTGAAGACCATGATGTCTTCCGGTACCGATTTATTAAACGCCTGTAACTGCGGGATCACCCGCTGGGCTTCCTGCTCGTCTGCCACCAGCAGCGCGTTGAAGTTCAGCGTGGACGCGTTGTTGAGTAATTCCTGAAGCGCAACGGACGATGAAGTCGCGTCCATAAACACGAGGTTGCGATTAAAGGGCAGGAAGTTTTTCTCCAGCGCATGTTTGTAACCCAGCAGCACCTGATCGGCAAAGCCGCTGCCGTGCGGGTGGATCAGTGCTATCTGGCGACGCCCCTGGCTGGTGAGATAGTTGCAGGCCGTTTCAGCCGCGAACGCGTGATCGAACTGAATGCTGTTGGCGTTATCGGCTTCCATACAGTCGACCAGAATGACGTTGTCCATGTCCACGTCCAGCGGGAAACGCGCGCCAATCACCAGAATGTCATCACATAAGCCGCAGGAGAGTTCTTCAAGGGCGTTCATCACTTCTGTTTTCGTGTGTGCGAAACGCAGCAGCAGATGTTTTTGATGCTGGCTGAGGTGTTTTTCCAGCGCGTACAGGTAACCGGTGGTCTGGTTAATGTTCTCCTGCGCGCAAATCACCCCAATGCAGCCCGTCGACTGGCTGAGCAGCGACTGGGCGATCACGTTGGGACGATAGTTCAGCTCATCCACCGCTCTCAGAACAGCCTGTCGGCTGGCTTCTTTAACGCCACGCGACCCGCTCAACACCCGTGATACCGTGGCTTTGGACACCCCGGCCAGACGCGATACATCGTTGATTGTAGACATCTCTCTCCCCTGTCAGACGCAACTGGCGTCTGTAATTTCCATCACCGCTACGGCTCACATTATAGCCAGAACGGAGTATATCCGTTTCCGTTTTCCATGGAAACCGATTTTCCGTTTCCACTCAATTTGATGTCAAAACAGCCAAATTATGTGACCCACATCCGGTTAATTAGCGTCATAAGTAGTGGATATTGATGGTTGTCACACTTCTGTCTTTTATGAATGGAAACCGGTTTCCGTATCATGTCCAATCATCATCGCAATAACTTTTTACATTTTGAGGATGGTCGTCGATGTTCAAGATTATGCTGTGCTGCTCTGCCGGGATGTCCACCAGCCTGCTGGTCAGCAAAATGATCGATGTTGCAAAAGAACGGGGCTTGCCCGTGAAGATAGATGCGTATGGCGTATCCGAATTTGATACGCAGTTTCCGCACTATCAGGTGGTGCTTCTCGGACCGCAAGTGAAATACATGTTAAAGACGCTCTCAGACAAGGCAGCGACGCAAGGCATACCGGTGCAGCCCATCGACATGATGGATTACGGCATGCAGCGTGGCGATAAAGTACTGGACTATGCTCTGTCGCTCATCGAAGCGGCACACTAAAAGGTGTTCACATGAGTTCGTTATATCAATCCATGGTCGCGGCGATTGAACAGTCAATTACGCCGCTGGCCGCGAAGCTCGGTCAGCAAAAGTATGTGATTGCAATCCGCGACGGCTTTACCGCCGCGCTGCCGTTTATGATCATCGGCTCGTTTATGCTGGTGTTTATCTTCCCGCCGTTTTCGGCGGATACCACCAACAGCTTCGCCCGCGGCTGGCTGGATTTCTCCGAGACCTACCGCGAACAGCTGATGCTGCCCTTTAACCTCAGCATGGGCGTGATGACCTTCTTCATCTCGGTGGGGATTGGGGCGAGCCTGGGGCGTCAGTTTAACCTCGATCCGGTGATGTCCGGTCTGCTGGCCTTTATGGCCTTCCTGCTGGTCGCCGCGCCGTATGCCGACGGCAAAATTTCGACGCAGTATCTGTCGGGTCAGGGCATCTTCACTGCGCTTATCACCGCGATCTACTCCACCCGTGTGTACGCGTGGCTGAAGCAGAACAACGTCACCATCCGCCTGCCGAAAGAGGTGCCGACCGGCGTGGCGCGTTCGTTTGAGATCCTGATCCCGGTGATGGTGGTGATTGGTACCCTACATCCGCTGAACCTGTTCATTGAAGCGCAGACCGGGATGATCATCCCGCAGGCGATTATGCACCTGCTGGAGCCGCTGGTGTCCGCGTCTGACTCGCTGCCCGCGATTCTGCTCTCCGTTCTGCTGTGCCAGATCTTCTGGTTTGCCGGTATCCACGGGTCGCTGATTGTCACCGGCATCATGAACCCGTTCTGGATGGCGAACCTCTCTGCAAACCAGGCGGCGCTGGCGGCGGGCGCGGCGCTGCCGCACGTTTATCTGCAAGGTTTCTGGGATCACTACCTGCTGATTGGCGGCGTAGGCTCGACCCTGCCGCTGGCGTTCCTGCTGCTGCGCAGCCGCGCCACTCACCTGCGCACCATCGGCAAAATGGGCGTTGTGCCAAGCTTCTTTAACATCAACGAACCGATTCTGTTCGGCGCGCCGATCATCATGAACCCGATGCTGTTTATCCCGTTCGTGTTTGTTCCGCTGGTCAATGCCTGCCTGGCGTACGGCGCAACCAAACTCGGCTGGCTGGCCCAGGTGGTTTCGTTAACCCCGTGGACCACGCCCGCGCCGATTGGCGCCTCGTGGGCGGCGAACTGGGCGCTGAGCCCGGTGGTGATGTGCCTGGTCTGCATGGTGATGTCCGCCCTGATGTACCTGCCATTCCTGCGCGCCTATGAGCGTACGCTCATCAAAAATGAAGAGCAGAAAGCCCAGGCAACCGTCGGCACCGCTGAAACAGTTAGCAATTAAGTCAAAGAGGAAGGGTCATGAAATACGCATTTCCCGATAACTTCTGGTGGGGCAGCGCAAGCTCCGCTCTCCAGACGGAAGGGACACGAGAGGGTGAAACCACGTGGGACTACTGGTTTTCCCGCGAGCCGAACCGTTTTCACAACGGCGTGGGACCGCAGCATACCTCCACGTTTTATCAGCACTGGAAAACGGACATTCAGCTGTTGAAGCAGCTGAACCACAACAGCTTTCGCACCTCGATTAGCTGGGCGCGCCTGATCCCCGACGGTATCGGTGAAGTGAACCCGGACGCGGTCGATTTTTATAATCAGGTCATTGATGAGCTGAATGAACAGGGCATCACGCCGTTTATCACCCTGTTCCATTTCGACATGCCGATGGCGATGCAGGAGATAGGCGGCTGGGAAAACCGTGACGTAGTGGACGCCTACGCCCGCTATGCGCAGATCTGCTTCGAGCTGTTTGGCGACCGCGTGCTGCACTGGTTTACCTTCAACGAGCCGATTGTTCCGGTGGAAGGCGGTTATCTGTACGACTTCCACTACCCCAACGTGGTGGATTTTCGTCGGGCGGCCACCGTGGCGTATCACACGGTGCTGGCCCATGCGAAGGCCGTTCAGGCTTACCGCGCCGGGCATTACGCGGGGGAGATCGGCATCGTGCTGAACCTGACGCCGTCATACCCGCGTTCGCAGAACCCGGCGGACGTGAAGGCGGCGCATATCGCGGATCTGATGTTTAACCGCAGCTTCCTCGACCCCGTGCTGCGCGGGGAGTATCCGGCCGACCTGGTGGCATTGCTGAAATCTTACGATCAGTTGCCCGCCTGCAAGCCGGAAGACGGCTTCCTGATTGCGGAAGGGAAAATCGACCTGCTCGGCGTTAACTACTATCAGCCGCGTCGCGTGAAGTGTCGCGACAGCGCGGTGAACCCGCAGGCGCCGTTTATGCCGGAGTGGTTCTTTGATAGCTACGAGATGCCGGGCCGTAAGATGAACCCGTACCGCGGCTGGGAAATCTACGAGCCGGGTATTTACGATATTCTGGTTAACCTGCGCGACAATTACGGTAACCCCCGCTGTTTTATTTCTGAAAACGGGATGGGTGTCGAAAACGAGCAGCGCTTTATTGAAAACGGCCAGATAAACGATCGGTACCGCATCGAATTTATTTCTGAGCATTTAGCGTGGCTGCATAAAGGTATTAGCGAAGGCTGCAATTGTCTGGGCTACCATATGTGGACGTTTATTGATAACTGGTCGTGGTGCAATGCCTACAAAAACCGCTACGGTTTTATTCAGCTCGATTTGGAGACGCAGCAGCGCACCATTAAAAAAAGCGGAGAGTGGTTTGCCGCTACCGCCTTAAATAATTGCTTTGATAAAGAGTAAAAATGATGATCGCATTAGAAGAAGCCGTAATGGAAATTATCGTCAACGCCGGTCAGTCCCGCAGCCTGTGCTTCGAAGCGCTGCATGCGGCGCGCCAGGGCAACCTTGACGAAGCCAAAAGCCTGCTGCGTGAAGCCGATGGCTACGCGCGCCAGGCACACAAGATGCAGACCCAACTGATCGAGCAGGACGCGGGCGAAGCCCGCCAGCCGATGACCTTAATTATGGTGCACGCGCAGGATCATTTAATGAATTCGCTATTAGCGCGTGAATTATCTGAAGAGATTATTCATTTATATCAGAGATAGTCTATGGCGAAATAAATTAATGTAATACCTCTGTACCTAAAACTAGAAATCCACTTGTTCTGATGATAGCGACATATTCTGTCAGATCGGAGCGGGATGGTTATTGTCTGAATAAAATTAAACTATATTGAGATAACCATGAATACGATTAAAAAACTTCCATTAACCATGGCGGTTATCGCCGCGCTTTGTCCAATTTCCGTGCTCGCGCAAGAATTTACGCAGGAGCAAATTGACGCCATTGTGGCGAAAGCGGTGGATAAAGCCCTGGCCGAGCGTCAGGCGAAAATGGATGCGGCGGTCGCGAAAAAAGCGGACGTCATCACCGAGCCGCAGAGCGCAGCGCAATCCCCGGACATGGCGATTCCGTTTGGCATCAAATTTACCGGCTACGCCCGCTACGGCGCGCACTTCCAGGCCGCTGACCAGAAGTATGTGGCGGTGGACGGCTCCTACAACGGCGCGTCCGCGATTGGTCGTCTGGGTAACGAAGGCAACGGCGGGGAATTCCAGCTCTCCAAGGCCTTCAAGGGTGATAACGGCGCCATCTGGGACATCAACGTGATGATCGACCACTGGGGCGACGAAGTTAACCTCAAAAAAGCCTACGCCGGGGTGACCAACATTATGGCCTCCAACCCGAACGCCTACTTTTGGGCCGGTCGTGACTTCCACCAGCGTCCGCAGCAGGGCATCAACGATTACTTCTGGATGAACCACGATGGCCAGGGCGCCGGGGTGAAGAACTTTGACATCGGCGGCGTGCAGTTCGACGTGGCTGCCGTGGCGGCGGTGGAATCCTGTAGCCCGGAAGTGATGGAAGATGAAGCCAACCCGTCGCGCATCACCTGTACCGGCGGCTCCGGCACGGGTGACAAGGGCAACTACGCTGCCACCTCAAAAATCCACGGCATGAAGCTCGGCCCGATCGACCTGGAGCTGTACGCCAACTACGGTTTTGACTCCAAAGCCGTTGAGAGCGACGAGCGTCTAAACGCCTGGCAGGGCGGCGTGGTGCTGAGCCACACCAACGACAGCGGTGTGAACAAGGTGATCGCCCGCTACTCCGATAATTCGGACAACAGCGTGTTCAATAAAACCGAAGACCTGACCACGGTCTACGCCAGCTTCGAAGGGCTGTATAAATTCACCCAGGCCACGCAGGTGGAGTACATCCTCGCCTTCCACGACTATGACAACAGCCGTGATGACACCGATAACCGTAAAAACTACAACGCCATCGTGCGCCCGATGCACTGGTGGAACGACGTTCACTCCACCTGGCTGGAAGCGGGCTGGCAGCACGTAGATTACGACAACGGCGGCGACAACAAGGGCTGGAAGCTGACCCTGTCGCAGAACATGTCTATCGCCATGGGGCCGGAGTTCCGTCCGATGCTGCGCTTCTACGTGACCGGCGGCAAAGTGGACAACGAACGCACCGCGCGCGTGAACAACACCAAAGATGAGACGCTGGACGACTTCAACGTCGGCGCGATGTGGGAGGCGTGGTTCTAAGGTCAACAACATGCCGGGTGGCGCTACGCTTACCCGGCCTACGGTTTTCCCCCTCTCCCCGTGGGAGAGGGCCGGGGTGAGGGCATCAGGCCGCACACAACCATGCTATGCTGTTGGCCAATTAACGACAACATAACAGGGGAGAACATGGGTTCCACACGCAAAGGGATGCTCAACGTCCTGATCGCCGCCGTTTTATGGGGCAGTTCCGGGGTTTGCGCGCAGTACATCATGGAGAAAAGCCACATTTCTTCGCCTTACCTGACCATGGTTCGTCTGCTGTTTACCGGCGTGATCCTGCTGACGCTCTCCTTCGTTCACGGCGACAAGATTTTCTCGGTCATCAAAAACCGCAAGGACGCCCTCAGCCTGCTGTTTTTCTCGCTGGTTGGCGCGCTCACCGTGCAGCTCACCTTCCTGCTGACGATTGAAAAATCCAACGCCGCTACGGCCACCGTGCTTCAGTTCCTGTCGCCAACCATCATCGTGGCGTGGTTCGCCCTGGCGCGGAAGAAGCGTCCCGGCATGTTTGTCCTGTCGGCGATTTCGACATCGCTTGTGGGTACCTTCCTGCTGGTGACCCACGGCGACCCGACGTCGCTCTCCATCTCGCCTGCCGCACTGTTCTTCGGTATCGCCTCGGCGTTTGCTGCGGCGTTTTACACCACCTATCCATCAACGCTTATCGCCCGCTACGGCACGCTGCCGATTGTCGGCTGGAGTATGTTGATTGCGGGACTAATGCTGACGCCGTTCTACGCCGGACGCGGCACCACCTTCGCCATTGACGGCGGCCTGCTGCTGGCGTTTTTCTACCTGGTGGTGATTGGCACCGCGCTGACGTTCAGCCTGTATCTGAAGGGCGCGCAGATGATCGGTGGGCCGAAGGCAAGCATTTTGAGCTGCGCCGAACCCCTGAGCAGCGCGCTGCTGTCGGTGGTTTTGCTGGGGGTGGCATTCACCCTGCCGGACTGGCTGGGAACGCTGCTGATTGTGTCGTCGGTGGTGTTGATTTCGATGGATTCACGCAGAAGGGTTAAGGCATCGGCTTAAGCGAATGTCCCCTCACCCCGGCCCTCTCCCCAAAGGGGCGAGGGTGAAAAGACAGCACCGAGC